>CAZUAH010000128.1:0-28986 GCA_964617665.1 uncultured Pirellulaceae bacterium | reverse complement strand
TCGAAACTGCCGCTCAGCGTTCGCCAATTGTCCGTGTGCAGACCAAGTTCGATCATTGTGTCAGCCTCCCTAGGATTAGTTGCCAGTTGTTGCATCATGCTATATCGGGCCATGGTGTCATGGCAAGCATACGGACGCCAGGAAGGGCAAAAGGGGGCGGAGTCAACCTCGAGCAGCAACAGCTTGGATGTCGTTCAGGTCCAATGCGCCAACTTCTTCACGTTGCTCAAGTTCTCGGAGGGTTTGTCAACGCCGCGGTGTCCGGCCAGCCAACCAGTTGGCAAGGAACTGGCTGACAAAGACGCCGACGAAAAACGCCAACATGGCCAAGGTGCCGATCGCTTCTGCCGCTTCGCCTGCGATCGGTGCCGAAATGAGGCCAGCGCTGCTGATCGAGGCGCATGCCAGCAAGCCAAGCGTGTAGGCAGTCATCACCTGGCGAGGCCACCCTTCCTCCAAATTGAAGATGACCGCTATGGGCATCACCAGCAGGCCACACATCAGCGCCGATAACAGCACGGATTCGTTCCCCAAGACTAATCCCAATCCAAGAAGGATCAGCGCAGTGAGCATACAAAGGCCTACCCAGTTCGATGCCACAATTTGCCGTCGCGACAACGCCAAGCGGCCATAGCGATTCAACCGCAACATCAGATTGAACAGCGGTTGGGCAATCCAAGTCAGCACCACAAAGGCGATATACAGCCACAGAACCGGCTGGATCCATACGGCCAATTCCGGCTGGTTTCTCGCGATCCCCCGCAAGAACCGGTATCCGACGTAGGCGATTATGATGACCAACCACTGGCCTTTCTCACTTAGCTTGGCCATCCAGAGAAAGTAGGCGAGCATGATGCGATAGATGACGTTTCGCGCTTTCAACGCCTCGACCACGCCTGCCCGCGCCCAGTCCGATTGTGGATCCAACCGGAGCGCTTCGCGGAAATGTACCAACGCCTCTTTAAGACGCCGTTGCTCCAATTTGACCCAGCCCAAGTTGGCGTGCGTGTCCGCGTTTTCCGGATCTCTTTCCAACGCTGTTTCGATCATGTCGGCAGCGGACTGGCGGCGACCAGTTTTGGTCAGCGCGATGGCTCGTAGATTGGCGCAGCGGACGTGTTCCGGGTCGATGGCCAAACCCTGGTCCGCTGCCTCCAGAGCAGCTTGCCATTTCTTCTGCTGCAGAAAGATCGCGGCTTGAAGAGCGAAAAAGTCCTCGTCTTGCGGATCCAAAATGATCGCCTCCCCGATGGCGGTTTCCGCTTCGGAAAAACGATTGCGCTCCAGCATCACCAGCGCCAGAATATAGTGGCCGTATGCCAAGTCTGGAGCTAAATGGATCGCTTGCTGAGCTTCGGATGTCGCTTCGGCGTAGGCTTTCCGCTGGAGCAGGCACACGCACAACAGACCGTGAGCGAATGGATTGTTCGGATCGTCGACCAAGGCGAGACGCAGTTCCTGCTCGGCCATGTCGTGACGGTTTTGTGAAATCAGAAGCTGTGCTCGTTGAAAATGCGGACTGCTCATTGCTGCCGAACCTACTTCAGTTTCATGTATTCGATCACGTCGTCGTAGACGCCGCTTTGGTTGGAATAGAGCGCGTAGTTACGTGCCGTCGAGAACCATTCGCGAGTCGTCGGCTTCAACGTTTTGGCAGCCGCCAGCAGATCTTTGGTGGTCAGCGGTTCCGGCGTTCCTGTCTTCATCGCCTGTCGCAACTTTGCTTCTACCGCCATGTCCACGATTGCCTTCAGGTCCGCGCCGGAGAATTGATCGGTCTTCTTGGCCACCTGTTCAAAGTCGATTCGATCCTGCGGCTTTCCCAAGCAATGCAGTCGCCCGATCTCGGCCCTCGCCTCGCGATCGGGCGGTGGCACAAACAACACGCGATCAAAACGACCGGGACGGCGAAAGGCGGGATCCACATGCCACGGTGCGTTGGTCGCGGCCAGTATCAAAACGCCTTCGTTGGAACTCTCTACTCCGTCCATCTCGGACAGGAATTGATTGATCAACTGGCGCGAGCTTCCGCTTTGCATATCACTGCGACGGCCGCCCAGTGCATCGACTTCGTCGAAGAACAGCACGCAAGGCTTGTTCATACGAGCCTGCTCGAACAGCGCGTGCAGATTCCGTTCGCTGGTACCAATCCACATATCCAAGACATCGCTGATACCGATCGAGATGAAGCCAGCCTCGATCTCACCGGCTGTGGCGCGTGCCAGATACGTCTTGCCGCACCCGGGCGGCCCGTACGTCAGGATGCCTCCGCCGATCTCCTTTCCGTAAGCGGCGTACATTTCCGGATGCTTCAGCGGGAAGATGATCTTCATGCGGATCTCTTCCTTCAGTGGCTGCATCCCGCCGACGTCGTCAAACGTAATCTGCGGTCGTTCGATGTCGGTTGTGAAGTCGCCCGCCGGCGTCTCGCCCCACGCTTCGCGCACGCGACCGTCGACTACCTCGCCAGCTTCCTCCTCCGGAACGACGCCCAGTCGATTGCTCAGTTCCATGTCCTCGACGTCGGGGTCGATCTCCAGGGCCAGTTTGTACTGCGCCACGGCATCGGAAACCTCGCCCTCGCGAAGCAGCAGACGTGTGTACAGGACGTAGGCTTCGGCTGGTGTATCACGCTTGCCCGCCAGAGATTCCACGATCACCATCGCCTGACTGATCTTATTCTGCTGAAAGTAACAGGCGGCCAAGCCGATCTTCACCGACATGTCATCCGGGCTTCTCGACAACGCTTCGCGGTATTCCTGTTCCGCTTCTTCGTGGCGTCCCAATCCGCCAAGCGTCTGAGCCAAGTGGATGCGCAACGGCACGTTGTCCGGGGAAACATCCAGCGCCGCACGCAGGGATTCGATCGCCTGATCGCCGTTTGCCATGCTGTCGGTAACCTCTCTTGTTTCGAGCCTTGGACAAAATCACGGGCTCGGCTGGTGGGACCCATGTTGTCGCATTATTGTCGGTATCTCAAGGTCACGCTACAAGCCCTGCGTGGATAGCGACCAACGCTCGCCAAGTTGCCCATCTGACGGTCAGGCTCGGCATCGCCTGGAGCCGAAAAGCCTTGAGAACGCATTCATGCCGGTTCCTCAGCCGTCGGGCGACTGGTACACTAAGTCTGCTTTTCAAGTTGCTTATGGAGGGGCTCCGACCGTGGCGACGGAATCCGACGGAAACCCAATCTTCGATGGTCTTAATTCCGAACAGCGGTGCGCCGTTCAACATGGTGACGAGCCGCTGCTGATCATCGCCGGCGCCGGCACCGGCAAGACGCGGACCCTGGTCCATCGCGTCGCACACAAGATCGAGCAAGGCGTTCCACCCGCGCGAATCTTGCTGCTGACATTCACGCGCCGCGCCGCTGCCGAAATGCTTCGCCGTGTTGACGCCCTGTTGCGCCAACTCGGACGGTCGAGCCAAGACAACAAGCACCAGGCTGGTCGTTCTGTCTGGGGTGGCACATTCCATGCGACCGCGGCGCGACTGCTGCGCATGTATGCGCGTCCGGTCGGGCTCGATCCTGACTTCACTATTCAGGATCGCAGCGATTCGGAAGATCTGCTGAACGTAGTGCGCACCGACTTGGGGCTGTCGAAGACCGAAAAGCGGTTTCCCAGGAAGGGAACCTGCATGGCCATCTACAGCCACTGCGTCAATTCCGGCCGAGAGATTCAAGATGTTCTGTCGAACCACTATCCCTGGTGCCAGGATTATGCGGAACCGCTGAAACGGATGTTTCTTGCGTATGGGCAACGCAAAGAGGAAGCAGGGATTCTGGACTACGACGACCTGTTGCTATTCTGGCGCGGGTTGCTTGCTGACGAAGAGACGGGCGAGCGAGTGCGAAGTCGATTTGACTGCGTTCTGGTCGACGAATACCAGGATACGAATCGGATTCAAGCTGAAACCCTCAAACTACTCCGCCCGGACGGGAATGGCTTGACGGCCGTGGGCGACGACGCCCAGTCGATCTATTCGTTTCGAGCGGCAACGGTACGCAATATCTTGGATTTCCCCAACGAGTTTCCAGGCACACGCGTCGTAACGCTCGAGCAGAACTACCGCAGCACCGAACCGATTCTAACCGCGACGAATCACGTAATCGGTGGCGCTCGCGAACGCTACACCAAAGATCTCTGGTCGTCCCGCGACAGCGGCGGAAAGCCGGCCGTGGTCACCTGCTTCGATGAACATGATCAAGCGGAATTCCTGGTCCGTCAGATCCTGGAGCAACGTGAAGAGGGTATCGACCTTCGCCGACAAGCGGTGCTGTATCGCGCGTCACATCACAGCCTACTGCTGGAAGGCGAATTGACGCGATGCAATATCCCCTACGTCAAGTACGGCGGCTTGAAGTTCGTCGAAGCGGCCCATATCAAGGACGCCATGTCGTATCTCCGCCTGGCAGAAAACCCACGCGACGTGGTTGCCGGATCGCGCATACTGCAACTGTTGCCCGGAATTGGCCCACGGCGAGCGAAGCAGTTGATGGGCTTGCTGGTCCAGTCTGACGGCAAGTTTGCGAAGTGGGAAAAGGCAACTGTGCCCGCATCGGTGCGCGATGATTGGCCCAAGTTCGTCAAGCTGATGAAACGGCTCGCCAGAAGCGAGAATACGGAACTGCCATCGCAACTGCACCTTGTCCGCAAGTTCTACGAACCGTATCTGGAGGACAAATACGACAACGCCGCGCCACGGTTGCGCGACCTGGAACAACTGGAGCAATTGGCATCGCGGTTTCCCGATCGGCAGACAATGCTGACGCAAATCACTCTGGATCCGCCGACGTCGACCCAGGATTTCGCCGGCCCTCCTCTGCTGGACGAGGACTACCTGATACTGAGCACCATTCATTCGGCCAAGGGGTTGGAATGGGATTCGGTGTACGTGATTCACGCTGCGGACGGCAATATCCCTTCGGACATGGCCACGCGGAACGATGAAGAGATCGAAGAGGAACTCCGACTGTTCTATGTAGCACTGACGCGGGCGAAAGACCATCTGTACGTGTGCTACCCGCTGCGGTACTACCATGTTGCGCGTGGACGGCGCACCGACCATCACAGCTTTGCGCAATTGACGCGGTTCATTCCGAGCGACGTGAAACGCCATTTTCAATGCTGCAACGCGACTGAGTCAGACGACGAACAAGACGATACGCAGACGGACGATACACCACGGTCGCGTCGCATCCGTAGCCAGATCCAGTCTATGTGGTCTTAGAGGAGTCCAGCGGTGACCGAAGACGTTGTCCGTATCGTCGATGCCGGCACGCCATCGTTCGAAGAAGCGAGAACCAAGGTCGACGTGGTTTGTGCAGGGGACAGTATCACTGGCTGGAACAATTTTGGACGTGCCCAAGACTGGCCGTATCCGACGTATCCCGAGTTTCTCCAGGAACGTTGCGGTCCACTCGGTCTGCGAATTGCGGATGGCGGCATTGCGGGCGAACTGAGCGATTACGGTCTGACGCACGTCACACGTTATCTCGACATGTTTCCCAACTCGCGATACTTCATCATCGGCTTCGGCACAAACGACTTGGGAACTTGGCCCGACCTGGAGCAAACGAGCCAACGGATCATCGACAACCTGGACCGGATGATCGCTACCGTTCGAGAACGGGAAAAGCAGACAATCCTATTCAACGTCCCGCCCGTCAATGAGGGCTGCTTTTCGAGGACGATGAACGAGGAACTCGAACACAAGCGAGACTACCACAACAGGCGGCTGCGCCAGTACTGCCAACAGGCCGATGCGCCGTACGTGGACATTCACTCGTGTCTTCGAGACGAACACTTCGGCGACGAATTGCACCCGAATCGAATGGGAGCCGAGATCATCGCCCGCGAGGTGTTCAAAGTGTTACGATCGATCGTTTAGATGCGTCTACGGCACGCTCTTGGGCGAGTCCGGTCCCGCATCACGCTCTGTGCCTGGATCGTGATGCTTGCGTTTGCGGCCATCTACGTTGTGGTTTTTTTCCGGATTTCGATTTGGTGGGAAACGCTTCCCTCCGTGTCTCGCGGGTGATAGGGTGGGGGTTGCTGACACCCTCCACCACTCCGGGATGCAGACGCAGTGCGACGCAACGAAGTGTCATATCGCGATATCCTCTTGGCTCTTCGTAGAATGTATCGACCGACGCTTGGCGACCGGTTTTCGTGGTGGCTCGCATGCCTAGCGATGCCAGGGAAAGTCAAGAGAGATTTGAAAGAAGAAACGGGAGTACGGTTCTCTGAGGTGCGTTCTCACGTCATCTCCACGCAAGAGGCTCGCGCATACCGCGCGATGTCTGAACAGCAATTCACGTATCCTGAGCAAGTCGCCCCAGATGAATTGCGTCAAATCGCAGAGCAAGCTGGAGTGAATCCCGACTACGTTACGAAATTCGTCAAGTGGCTTCATGACACAAAGGCAGATTTAGCCGATCCACTGCCGTAGTTGCCAGCAGCACGCTATTCACACACTACTCCGACGCCTTTGCCGTCTTCCGAGGTGTAGCCCGTTGGTGGAGTCAGAAGATACCCAATTCGTCACGTGCGTCTTCGGTCATTAGGTCCGGGGACCAGGGTGGATCCAGGACGACTTTGACGTCGATTTCGTTTACCTCGTCCAACTGCTGAAGTGCCATTTTGCAGCCGCTGACCAGTTGCGGGCCTGCGGGGCACATGGGGCTGGTCATGGTCATCTCGATCTGTACGTCTGTCGTGCCGTCTGCTCGGGTCGACAAGTTGATGGTGTACACCAACCCAAGGTCGACAATGTTCACGAACAGTTCGGGATCAATGACGTTCTTCAGTTGTTCGCGAATGGCATCTTCGGTAATCGCCATGATCAATCCTCGCTCAGCTTAACGTACACGTCGTCGCCGTCGACTTTCACTTCGTGAACGATGGTGTCTTCGGTCGCGGGCATGGTCAGCGCTCTGCCCGAGCGAATGTCGAACTTGGCACCGTGACGCGGGCACGCGATATCATGGCCGCACAAGTGGCCCTCGCCCAACGGACCGCCGTCGTGCGTGCACACGTCGTCGATGCAATAGAACTGCTCGTCCACATGAAACAGCACGACGAATCCGTCGTCCAGCTCGATCACTTTCCGTCCGGGATCTGGAACCTCGTCTGTCTTGGCAATCGGGATGAATTCTGACATCTTCTCTACTCATACTCCCTTACCCGAGCCGCGATGGCCCGTCCCAACGCGTCGCGCACGCTCTCGATGGTAATGCGGTCGAAAATCTGCTGGAAAAACCCGCTGACAATCATGCGCGTCGCTTCTTTGCGGGTGAAACCTCGACACATGGCGTAGAAGATCAACTCCTCGTCCACTTTGCCGCTGGTCGATCCGTGCGTGCAACGCACGTCGTCGGCTTCGATTTCCAGTCCGGGGATCGAATCGGCCCGCACCCTTTCGCTCAGCAGCAAGTTGTCGTTGCGCTGGTACCCGTCCGTCTTCTGAGCGTCGGGATCTACCTTGATCATCCCTCGCCACACGGTGCGGGACCGGTCCTGCAGTGCCGCCTTGTAAAGGAAATCGCTTTGACAGTGTGGAGCGACGTGGTGTTGCAGCGTATGGTAAGTCAACTGTTGCTTGCCTTCGGTGAACATGACGCCGTTCACCTGGCAATTGGCACCTTCGCCCACCAGTGCAACGTGCTGATTCACCTTGGATAGTCGGCTACCCAATGCAGCGATCGTCCATTGTAACGATGCGTCGCGGTCGACGACGGCCTTTTGGTGGGCAAAGTACCAAACGCCGTTTCCGCAGTCCTGCAGATTGACGTACCGCAGATGGGCTCCGCGCCCCAGAAGGATCTCGATGGCTCCGCAGTGGAAACCGCCATCCTGCGGCCCAGTACTGGCCGTCTCGGACAGCATCGTCGCTTCCGCGCCGTCTCCGAGTATCACCAGTGTGTGGCTGAGGTCCACGCCGCCGTCGGTCATGGCAGACAACGCGTGAACTGGTTCGTCCACAACTACTCCGCGAGGCACATAAAGGACGTGGCCGCCCGACCAACAAGCAGCGTGCAAAGCGGCGAATCTGTCGTAGTTCGCATCCACCGCTCGTCGTAGCAAGTGTGGCCGGATCAGATCGCCATGCTCGGCGACCAATTCGTCAAGGCTGCCGAACAATACGCCCTTTTTCGTCCACTTGGGATCAAGTCGAGACTCGATGGGACGACTGTCCAACGATCCCGAATACCCGCCCAGGTGGACTCCCTCGGTCAGCTGCGCCGACGGTGTCTCTTCCGTCGCGGCTGTTTCGAAGGGTAGCGAGTAGCGATCGAGCTTGAATGCGCGAAAGTCCGTTCGCATCCACTCTTCATGGCGGCGGGACGGCCAATCGAGTTCGCAAAACGTCTTCCAGGCGGATCGGCGATCGTCGACCAGCCAATCCGGTTCGTCGCGCTCTTGAAGGAACGCTTCAAATCCTTCGTCGGTGAATGTTGGTTGAATGGTGGCTGTGTTCATATCTCTTCTCAAACGACCATGTTCCCTGCGCTACCCGATCGAACCTTCCATTTGCAGCTGAATCAAGCGATTCATCTCGACGGCGTATTCCATGGGCAGTTCTTTCACTAGCGGTTCGATGAATCCGTTTACGATCATGGTGCTGGCTTCCGATTCGCTCAATCCGCGGCTCATCAGATAGAACAACTGTTCCTCGCCGATGCGCGACACGCTTGCCTCGTGGCCGATCGAAACGTCTTGTTCGGCGATTTCGATGTACGGATATGTGTCACTTCGGCTCTTCGGGTCCAAGATCAACGCGTCGCATACGACGTTGCATTTGGCGTGCTTCGAGCCTTTTTCGACCTTGACCAAACCGCGATAGCTGCTGCGGCCGCCGTCCTTGGAGATCGATTTCGAGATGATCTGGCCGGTGGTGTGCGGAGCACAATGTACCAGCTTTCCACCCGTGTCCTGGTGCTGGCCCGCACCGGCAAAGGCGATTGAAAGGATGTCGCCACGCGCCCCGGGCTCCATCATGTAGACGGCCGGGTATTTCATCGTCAGATGGCTGCCCAAATTGCCGTCCACCCATTCCATCGTGGCGTCCGCGTAGGCAACCGCACGTTTCGTGACCAGGTTATAGATGTTGTTGGCCCAGTTCTGGATTGTCGAGTAGCGGCAGCGTCCGCCGCGTTTCACGACGATCTCGACAACCGCCGAGTGCAGACTCTCGCTGCTGTACATGGGCGCGGTACAGCCTTCGACATAGTGCACTTCGGCGCCCTCGTCCACGATGATCAGCGTCCGCTCGAACTGTCCCATATTCTCCGCGTTGATGCGGAAATAGGCTTGCAGCGGAAAGTCGACTTTTACACCGGGCGGAACGTAGATGAACGAACCGCCTGACCATACGGCTGAATTCAGAGCAGCAAACTTGTTGTCGTCTGGCGGAATGATGGTCGAAAAGTACTCCTTGACGATGTCCGGATGATCACGCAGTGCCGAGTCCATGTCGGTGAAAAGCACACCCTTGTCGCCCAGGTCTTCCTTCAGTGAGCCGTAGACGACTTCGCTTTCAAATTGTGCTTTGACCCCTGCAAGAAACTTGCGTTCCGCCTCGGGTATACCGAGCTTCTCGAACGTGTCCTTGATCTCGTCCGGCACTTCATCCCATGATTTCCCTTGTCCGTCGGTTGGTTTCAGGTAGTAAAAGATATCCTGGAAGTCCACGCCAATATTGCCGCCCCATTTTGGCATTGGTTTGGACTCAAAGATCTCCAGGGATTTCAGGCGGAAGTCTCGCATCCAATCCGGCTCGGCCTTCATCTCCGAAATCTGACCGACGATTTCGGGATCCAAGCCCTTGCGGGCTTTGAAGACGGCTTCGGTTTGGGTGCGAAAATCGTATTTGTTTATCTCGCCGATCTGCTCCGGCGGCGATTGTGCTGCAGTTTCGGTTGCCATGATTTCAGGCTTTCGTGTTACTGATGGTATCTCAGTCTATCTGTCGTTTCGGATACGGTCTCGCGGTGCCTCCCTGAAATGGCCTCATGCGATCAGTGCCTCTTCTTTCTTGAGCATTGCTTGGTTCCGTGCGTCGGCTTCGGGGTACGTCTTGCGAATCCGGTCGTAGCCGTGTCGATGTAATTCGTTTGCCAACTCGACACCACCGGTTTCCACGATTCGGCCGCCCAACATTACGTGCGTGAACTCGGGCGGATTGTGCTCCAGCAGCTTGTCGTGATGGGTGATAATCAGCAGTCCCATCTTCTGACGGCCAATCTGTGCGATACTCTCGCTTGCCAAACGGACGGCATCGGCGTCCAGTCCACTATCGGTTTCATCCAGCACAGCAAACTTGGGCTGCAGCATGGCCAGTTGGAGAATCTCGGCTCGCTTCATCTCGCCGCCGGAGAAACCGTCGTTCACGTAACGCCGGGCGAATTCCAGATCCATGCGCAGATGTTTCATCTTGTCGCGCAGCTCTTTGCGAAACTCTCGCATAGGCAACAGCCCTTCGCCTTCTTTGCGATCCGGGTTGCGAACATTGGTGGTTGCGTGCCGCAGAAAGTCCGCCATCTTGACGCCAGGGATTGCGACCGGACGCTGGAAGGCCATAAACAGCCCGGCACGCGCCCGCTCGTCGGCGCCGACATCGACTAGGTCCTGGCCATCCAGCTCGATGGTTCCGTCGGTCACCTCGTAGTTTGGATGTCCCATGATGGCCAAACCGAGCGTGCTCTTGCCTGAACCATTCGGCCCCATCAGTGCGTGCGTTTCGCCGTGGTTCATCTCGAGGTTGAGGCCGCGCAGGATCGGCTTGCCTTCGACGGACACGTGCAGATTACATATCTTAAGCGTTGAATCCATATCGGTACCGTTACCTCCACCTTGAAGGCGTTTGAAATACGAGCGGTTTAACGTCCGAGCACGCTTGACTAGTCGGTAAACTGCTGGTGATCAGTCAACGGCTCTTGATCCGAAGGGGCTTCGACGTAACCGGTGTGATGAGGAATGGGGAGTTCGTCGTCGACCTTGACTCCGCGGCTGAGATCCAGCGGCGAGCTGTCGGCCGTCTTGCGTTTGGCGATTCTGTGGCCCTTCATTTTGTCCTGAATCCGCATCAAGCCCTCAAGCAATGCCTCGGGCCGAGGCGGACATCCGGGGACGTAAACGTCCACTGGTACCACGAGATCCACGCCCTTGACTACATGGTACCCATACTTGAAGTACGGACCGCCGCCAACGGTGCAGGCACCCATGGCCATCACGAACTTCGGATCCGGCATCATGTCATACAGGCGTTTCACGCGACTTGCCATCTTGTACGTCACCGTTCCAGCCACAATCATCAAATCCGCCTGGCGAGGCGTTGCACGAAAGGCCCCTGCACCGAAACGATCCATGTCGTAACGTCCCGCACCGGCAGCCATCATCTCGATAGCACAACACGCTAAGCCAAAAGTCATCGGCCATATACTGGACTGGCGAGCCCAGTTGATCGCCTGCTCGACGGTGGTTACAAGGACGTTTTCTTCAATTCTCGCTTCAATCCAGGGCTGTGTCATGGTGATCCGTTTCGCGTGTCAATTGGACTCGAACGTGCAGCATGCTTCGCCATCAAGGCGGCATTTGGCCAAATGTACGTCTGCTCCGAGGAGCTCTGAGAAGAGCACCTTCTCCATCGCACAAACGGAGCGATCGCCATCCGCCAAGTCAGGATAGGGGCAAGCCGTAGCGGTCAGGACTGGCAGGTCGTCAGACTGTTCGACGCTCAACGGAACTCGCCGTTCGGCGAACAGGTCCGATAGTTCCTGCATCCTTTCCTCCAAGGTCTTCCCTTGAATCTGACCAGCGTACATCACAGCCAAACGCTTTGCTAGACGCTGCAGCAGCCCACGCCGTACTTCCGCATCCTCAACTGCCCACACCTCCTGCCACAACGCCGTGGCAAGATCCGCGAAGTTAGATCCGGCCTTGCGACGCCCTTTGTCGGTCAACCCATACTTGTGGCTGGGACGACCGCGACCCGCCTTGCATGTGTTACGTCCAATGTACCCTTGAGCCAGCAGCCGATTCAGCCGCTGACGCACTGCCGTCGCTGTAACTTGCGTCGCTTCAGCAAGTTGCGCGACAGTCATCGGCTCGCTGCTTCGCAGCAAATCGAGGACGATTGAATCCGATGAAACGAAGCCGTCTTCCATCGTTCCGTGCGCCAACACTCTCGGGGACAAATCTTGGTAACGAGTCTCCGGACACCTCATCCAGTGGTTACATTGTCGATGTCCACGATAGACTTACCGCGAGGGCCGCGTTGATTTCACTGAATTTCGGCTATATTTGGCAATTTTGACAAGTTTATATTCCTAAAATACCGCTCAGGCCTCGTCCATCTTGCTGCGCATGTCCGGGATGATCTCTTCTGGCAGGAACCTTGCCAACATCTCGTCGTTGGCCAAAGGCGTGATTTCCTTGATGAACGAGCTTGATACGTGCGAGAACTCTTCGTCCGCCATCAGAAATACCGTTTCAATGTCGGGGTCCAACTGACGATTGGCCATCATCATCGTGAATTCTGCGGCGATGTCCGTAAGCGGTCGCACGCCACGTATCATCACCATCGCTCCGCAATCGCGTACGAACTCGACGGCCAACCCGGTGAAGGTTCGCACTTCCACGTTTCCGTACGAGGTCGTCACACGGGCCACCAAATCGACGCGTTCTTCCGGCGAGAACAATGCGGATTTCCTGGTGTTGATGCCAACGCCGACGATCAGGCGGTCAAACAGACGCGAGCTTCGACGAATGACGTTGAGGTGGCCCAACGTAATCGGATCGAACGATCCCGTGTAGACAGCAATTCGTGGTTCAGAACTGGACATGGTCGTCTCGTTTCTCGGATTTCAGATACCAAGTTCCCATCAGGTAGCGTTTGAGAAGAAAAACTGCGTCAGGTGGAAGAACACCGGAGCAGCAAAGCAGACGGAGTCAATTCGATCCATAACGCCTGCGTGGCCCTGCACCAATGTCCCGTAGTCCGCCACGCCGCGATCGCGTTTGATTGCCGACATCACCATGCTGCCGGCAAATCCGGCCACGGCGATGACCATCGACATGCAGGCTGCCTCCCAGGGCCGAAACGGCGTAGCCCACCATAAGAGCGCACCGATCAAAGTTGCACTGGCCACGCCGCCCATAAGGCCTTCCCATGTTCGAGTAGCGCTAATGGCCGGTGCAATCACTCGGCGGCCGGCCAGCCGGCTCCAGACACTCTGCAGCACGTCCTCTAACTGCACAATCAGGAAGAAGTAGAACAGCAGCCCTGCGTTCGGCAGGATATCAGAAGGCAGTTTCTCACCAGCCAGATGAGCTAGCTCGTGCTCCGGATTAGCCTCGCCATCGGGTACGGTTATCGGTGGCACGCTATTGCCCCACGGTTCACCCTTCGACGTGACCAGATCCAGATTGAGCAAAGCTGGTGCATAGCTCAGACAGTACACGCAAATGAACAGACCGGCCTGGATCTTGGCCGATCGTTCCAGGAATCGTTTGTGATCACCGGACATAGCGATTCGCGCCGTGATGTACAAGAAACCGTAGACGGGAATCGCGACGCTGTAGAGGCCATAGACATCGAGGTCTCGACCAAGACCGACCAATACGTACTGCGCCGGGGTGAAAATAAAGAACACCCAGAAAAGCGTGCGATGATCGCCACGGCGCGTGGGCGTCATGGTAATGAATTCGCGCAGCGCCCAGAAGGAGATCAGTCCGAACAGGATAACGGTGGGCACTCGCCCCAGCATGAACCCCGCGACCAAAATAGCGCACATCAACCACCAGACTCGGATTCGGTGGTTGAACCTCTCGACAAGCGCCGGATTCAGGCCGCTATCAGGATACCGTTTGAGTAGCCGACCGATCACATAGGCAGTGACCAGCAGCCCAAGCACCACTCCGAGCAGCCAGTAGATTCTGGTGCTGATCACCTGGGTCTGGGCAAGCAACTGCAATGTTGGCCCTGGCCATTCGGTCATTAGCGCATTCTCCGTGTTTCCCTACATCTCTTTCAGACGCCGAATTGCCTCACGTGCCCGAGTCAAGAACTCCGTCTTGGGTTCACCGTGTTCCAGCCACATGGGCGGGCCGATTGTGATGCAACTCAGAAGCGGCACCGGCAGGACTTCGCCACGGGGCAACACGCGATTCAAATTGTCCATGTAAACGGGAACCAGTTCCAAATCCGGACGTTTCTTGCCCAAGTAGTACAAACCGCTCTTGAACTCGCTCATCTCCTCACCGCTCGTTCGACCTCCTTCCGGGAAAACGATCAGCGAGTACTTGTCGCTCATCTCGCGAATCATCATCTCGACGGGGCTTCTGTGTACCTTGACTTTCTTTCGGTCAATCAAGAGCACGTTGAACGAACGGGCGACATGACGCCTCACGGGCCCTCGGTCCCAGTAGTCCTTTGCCGCCACGGCCCGCGTCACCGGACGAAGCTCCTTTGGCAGGCATGACCACAAGACCAAGGCGTCCAGATGGCTTGTGTGATTAGCGAAGTAGACGCGCTGACAGTCGTCCGGCTGACAGTCAATCCATCGCACACTGGCACCGCTCATTATTTTGGCGACAAATGCCAGCAGTTGGGCCGTCACTCGCATAACTTCAGTTCTCCCCCGGGATGACCAAAGTCGTCGGGAGCACGAGACGCAGCCCGCCTACTCCAGAATCATGTCGTCTACCGTGTGGTTCGCCGGTATCATCGGCAGTACGTGCTCCTGGTAAGGCGTCTGGACGTCCAGCACGTATGGCCCATCATAGTTGATCATTTCCTCGAGGGCCGCCGTCAAGTCGCCTTTTTCGCGGACAGTGGACGCGCCCGCTCCATATCCCTTGGCGATTTGGACAAAGTCCGGGTACCGTTCGGCGGCATATGCATCCTTGCCCTTCCCCGTCGCTTCTGCATGATGGATCGGCCCAAGGTACGTGTGTGCTCGATTCCCAGCCATGAACCGATCCTCCCACTGCACCACCATGCCCAGGTGTTGGTTGTTCAACAGCATGACCTTCACGGGCAAGTTCTCGCAGTGCAATGTCGCCAGTTCCTGGATGTTCATCTGGAAACTGCCGTCACCGTCGATGTCGACCACTAACGCATCGGGATGCGCAGCTTGGGCACCGATGGCAGAGGGAAGGCCAAACCCCATCGTGCCCAGCCCAGAACTGGAAAGCCATCGTTTGGGGTCTTGGAAACTGACAAACTGAGCCGCCCACATCTGGTGTTGCCCGACACCGGTCGTAATGATCGTTTCGTGGTCTTGGGTCAATCGGGAGAGTTCCGCGATTGCATGTTGTGGCAGGATCCCATCAAACTGTTGGTCATAGTGGAACGGATTGTCTCGCTTCCACTGTTGGCATTGCGCGACCCATTCATCGATGTCGTCCTTCGGTTCGACGATCTTGTTCAACTTTTCGATCGCATACTTGATGTCGCTGTGGATTGGAAGATGGGCTGCCTTATTCTTGTTCAGTTCCGACGGGTCGATATCGATATGCACAATCTTTGCATGCTTTGCGAATGCATCGAGTTTTCCGGTCACGCGATCGTCGAACCGCACGCCGAAGGAAAGGAGCAGATCGCAGTCGCGCACGGCCCAGTTCGAGTAGACACTGCCGTGCATTCCCAGCATATCCAGACACAGCGGATCGGTGCTTGGTATGACACCCAGGCCCATCAGCGTCATTGTCACCGGGATACCAGTCTTACGCACGAACTCACGGACGTCGCCGCTGGCGTCTGCCAATACGACACCGCCGCCGCAATACAGCAGCGGTCGTTTTGCCTGCTTGACGGCCTTCGCCACTTCCTGAATCTGATCGGCGGGCGCGTGGGGCGGCCGGATGTTCTGATATCCGGGCAGATTCATCGGAACGCTCCAATCGACCTCCGACTTGAGCATCTGCACATCCTTCGGCATGTCGATCAAGACAGGGCCTGGACGCCCGGTAGTCGCAACGTGGAACGCTTCCTTCATAACACGAGGTAGATCGGCGACCTCGGTCACCAGGTAGTGATGCTTGGTGATGCCGCGGCAGACCTCGACAATGGGCGTCTCCTGGAACGCATCCGACCCAATTGCTGGCGTCGTGACTTGCCCCGTGATGGCAATCATCGGAATGCTATCCAATTTGGCGTCAGCGATGGTGGTCACCAAGTTAGTGGCTCCCGGCCCACTGGTCGCCATACAAACGCCGGGCTTGCCCGTGGTCCGGGCGTAGCCTTGGGCGGCAAAACCACCGCCCTGCTCGTGGCGCGGCAGAATCGTACGCAGTTTGTCTGAAAAACGCGTGAGCGCTTGGTGAAGGGGCATGCTGGCCCCGCCTGGATACGCGAACAGCACCTCGACGTCATGGTCGACCAGCGATTGCACCAGAATATCGGCCCCGGTCATGACTTGAGACTCGGTGGCTTGTTCGGCAGCGGTCATAAACACTCTCCTCGCAGAATCTTGTATTGGTGAAGTCCGTTGAAGAAGACGTCTATCGCTGTCAACGGACTGTTCGGTCACGGGAATGGACAAACATCTAACTCTAACGCGTGTCCGTCCGGTTTTCAACCGCGTGAACCGGGGCCTCACGCCCTAAGTGCAACGGTGATAGGGTATTGCGCTGTGCCGAGTCGAGGAAAGATGGGTACCAACGACGGCCGGCAACGCTGCAGGAAGGTGTGAAAATGATCAGAGGCTCGCAGGCGGCTTCGCCACAGTTTCCGCACGAGTGGCGCCGGTTTCGGGTATAGTCGGTAGGACTTCGGGATCGACTCCGGCTGGCATTCCATCGCTCGCATCGCCCGAGAGTTCGTCTCCCAGTTCTGAATGCGCGAAATCCGCTGGCGTCAGCAGATCTTCAGTCAACCCCAACGGAGGTTCCTTCTTCCAAGTCAACGTGAATCGAGGTGGTTCCTCTTCCAGGTACCAAATGGCGTTGTGCTGCCCGAAATCGAGATTCACATACTGGCTCGGATCGCCAGTCGGATTGATGCGCAGCAAGGTCATTGAACCCGGATAGAAGTTGCAGCCTTTCTGCACGTATAGAGGCTGCTCGATGTCGTCGATGCCGCTGATTCCTTTCCATTCGATGATCGGGGCCTGCAGATCCGTTACGTACACGATCGAGTTCGAGCACTCTGTCACCCAAAGCGGTCGATGGGACGGGTCATCTGTCCAGAACCGGCACAGGCCCTGTCCCAGCACGGCGGTTACGTGCTCCAGGACCACCTCGTTCAGTCCGCGCCGCACGCGGGCCCCGGTCCGAGTCTCCTGCGTATCCACCAGCCGGTCCGACGTGGCCAAGAAGCACTGTTGGCAGGCAAAACGGAATGACGAAACGTCCCTGGTACGAACGACCGCCGCTTTACCCCGAACGATGCACCGCTGGAGGTTGATACGCGGGCCTGTGCCCTCCGTTGCAGTCGGTACTTCAAGACCTGCACCGTTTTCAACCTCGAACACAGCAGCATCCGCTTGGAGCGGCTTTCCGCTGTCGTCAACAACGCTCACGGTGACGATCGAATCCTCCATCCTCAGGCCGCTGAAGTGCCGAAGCCGAAACAGCGACCATCCGGCCGACTGCTGCGGAAGCGCGAAACGCACATGCACACCTTGCCAATCCAGTTCGGCCGCGCCCAACCGGATCATCTGACGGTCCTGCGCCATTTCCTCGGAACTTGGCTGGAAAACGACAGTCGGCTTGAATCCGTTGCCATTGCGAATCGTCAGTTGCTTGGCCGTCACGTCGAAAGGACGTTCCTCAAGTTCTCCGTTGAAGTGCAGTTCAACGACATCCACGTCCATTGCCTCAGCTTTCTGGCAAGCGTCAGCCAGCGATTGGGCTGCGTCGGCGTCATTCGGCACGGTGTCGCCGGTTAGGCCGACGATGATTCGTTTCGCGACGGCGTCCTCAGGTTTGGCAGGGGGCGACCCGCTTTCAGGCTTCGGGCTGTCATTAGATGCATCGATCGCCTTCTTGGCGGATGGATCGTCTGCCGACGAACCAGAGTCCGGCGTGTCCGATTCGCCGGTCGGAGCCGCGGCGGGTTTAGCCGGTTTTTCGGGGGCAGGATTCTTTGTGTCAGGTTTTGTCTTCTTGGGGGCGGGTGGTTCGCGGTCTTTCGATGGCGACGGTACATCGGCATCTGCCTTGGAGGTGCCGGAATCACCGTCTAAGGATTCCGGCTTTGCCTTCGGTTTCTCGACTGCGTCCGGTGTGATCTTGGGCGCCGTTCCCGTGGCGTCCGTATCCTGCGACGAGCCGGCATCACGATCTTCATCCGCTTCACCCGATGCGGCGTCCGCCGGATCTTCGAGTCGGGGCGCGAAGTCGTTCCGGGCTCCGCTCAAATCGACGTTTGCGGCGGGAGACCATACTTTGCCCAGTGCAAACACGGCTGCGAGTAGTATGGCCAAAGGAACGACCCAAGGAATGCTTCGCAGCGCAAGCGTTGCAGCACGCGCTCGAACCGAGCGATGCGCCGGCTGGCCACGCGCGATGTTTGGCAGGTCTAGCCGCTCTGCAACAGCGTGCAACTTGTCGATCAGTTCTCTGGGTTGCTGATACCGATCACCGGGCTGCTTTTCCAGCAGTTTGACTACGACTTCGACGACCTCTTCGTCAAGTTCTTCACGCACCTGCCGGGGATCGGCCGGTTGCTCGCTGCTGTGCCTGAGCAGTTTCTGCAATACCGTGCCGTCCGGGAACGGCGGTCTCCCCGTCAGCATGAAATAGAAGGTACAGCCCAGCGAATACATATCACTACGCACGTCCGCCAGACGCGGGTCCCGGGCCTGTTCGGGTGAAATGTAGTCGAACGTGCCCAGGGTCACGCCGCTGGCCGTCAGATCTTCCGATTCCGATTCCAGGTGATGAAGCCGCGCGAGCCCCATGTCCACCAATTTCGCACGCCCCTTGGCAGTGACCAGTACGTTCGACGGTTTGATGTCTCGGTGGACTATATCGCGTTGGGAGGCGTGATCCAGGGCTTCAGCCACCTGCAGCATATAGCTGATCGCCTCTTCCAGCGGCAGCGGTCCCTTCTGTTTCACCAAGTCGCGGATGTTGACGCCTTCGATGAACTCGAAGACGATGTAATGCAGTCCCTTGTCCTCGCCGACGTGGAAAACTTGGGCAATGTTTTTGTGATCAAGTTGAGCAGCGTTTTGGGCCTCCTTCTGGAAACGCTGCTGAGTGTCTCGGTCGGTCCGGTCACCGGAAAGTACCTTGACGGCCACGGTACGGTTCAAGTTCGTGTCCAGCGCACGAAACACGGCTCCCATGCCGCCCCCGCCAACGAACATCTCGAGCTTGAGGTGTTCGAGCGTTTCGCCTTCGAGCAACTCGCCGAGTTGCTTCGGAGTACCGGCGATGATGGTTACACCTCCAGAGCTGGAGGATGATTGCACAACGGGTCGGTCCTTAGAGATGACCGTCTCCTGCAAGTCGGAGAAGTAGTCCCCGTCTGATCCGCTATCAGCCGGCACGGGCGCGCGTTCGTCCGCGGCCGCCTGATCGGCACCTCCGATAGGGCCGGCGGAGCGCTTCGTCACATCGATGTCGCTCGACGATTCGGGAGGGTCGGGCGGCTGATCGGTTCTCTGGTCCGTTGTGCTGCTGCCCATGGATGTTTCTGTTTGGCCAAATCCAAAATCGTGTGGGACTGGACGTCACGGTTGACCCGCTCGCGGGGCAAACGGATCATGGCGGAAGGCGCGTCTCGAACGATCTTCTCGGTAGTGACCTCCTCCGCCCTACAAAAATAGCACATCTCACAAGTGCGGAAGGCCGTAGATGCCCAGGCCGGAATCGGCTGATTTCCAAGAGAAGGACGGCTTATATTCTATTCGCTTCGTACCTCTGATTCAACAATCTGTGACGGATTCGAGGGGTATTGTGGGGGATGGCCCACTTTAACCAGACGGTTCGGACATTAATATGGTGGACGATTGGACGCGTTCTGGAGAACTTCAATGACACAAAAATCGGTGTTTTTTCCAGTTTTTCCCGTCGTTGGGCTTATCGTAGTTGCCGTTTGCATCGTCCCCACGCCCAAGCTCCTTGCCGACGCGTCCCCGCGCCCGAACATTCTGATGATCTTGGTGGACGACTTGGGCTTTGGAGATTTGAGCAGCTACGGTGCCACAGACTTGCGGTCGCCAAACATCGATAAGCTGGTTTCAGCGGGCATTCGGTTCGACAACTTTTACGCGAATTGCCCCGTCTGCTCGCCAACACGAGCCTCGTTGCTCACCGGAAGATACCCCGAACTAGCTGGGGTCCCAGGCGTTGTTCGCACACATGCGGACAACAGCTGGGGGTACATGTCTCCTGACGCGATACTTATTCCGAAAGTGTTGAAGCAAGCCGGTTATCACACCGCTATCGTGGGTAAATGGCACTTGGGGCTGGAAGAGCCGAACCGACCGAACGATCGCGGCTTTGACCACTTTCACGGATTCCTCGGCGACATGATGGATGACTACTACAAGCACCGTCGCCACGGAATCAACTACATGAGGTTGAACGAAGCGGAGATCGACCCACCCGGCCACGCAACGGACCTATTCAGCACTTGGGCTGGCGACTACCTGCGCGATCGAGCGGCCAAACAGGATCAGCCGTTCTTTCTGTATTTGGCCTACAACGCGCCGCACACGCCGATTCAGCCCCCGGAGGAATGGGTGGAACGAGTGAAACAACGCGAGACCGGGATCGACGACAAGCGAGCCAAGCTGGTGGCGCTGATCGAGCACATGGACGACGGCATCGGGCGTGTAGTGGCTACGTTGAAAGAAACAGGGCTTGCCGAAAACACGCTGGTGCTGTTTTCGTCCGATAACGGCGGGCAGATTTCGGTTGGAGCGAACAATGGCCCATGGCGTGACGGAAAGCAGAGTATGTACGAGGGCGGTTTGCGAGTGCCGTTTTGTGCCGTCTGGCCCGGACGAATCAAGCCGGGCTCCCGATCCGATCGTATCGCGGTGACGATGGACCTGTACCCGACGATATGTGAAGCCGCCGGTGCGTCGTTCAGCCATACGATCGAGGGCCAGTCTATTCTGCCCACACTGATCGGAAAGCAGCAACCGCCCGAGGACCGCGATTTGTTTTTTCACCGTCGCGAGGGCGGCGATCGGTACGGTGGCTTGACCATCAACGCCATCCGTCGCGGCGACTGGAAGCTACTGCAAAACAGCCCCTTCGCACCGCTGGAACTGTACAACCTGAAGGACGATCCGAAGGAAGAAAACGACTTGGCCACAACAAACCGCCAGAAGTTTGGCGAACTGTCCCGCGCATTACGTGTCCAAATTCAACGCGGAGGGGCCGTGCCTTGGCAAAGGCCGGAAAGGGCAGCGGCGCCGTGAATACAACGAGCCGAGGGGCTACGCGCACCTCGGTCCATGCCACCGCGTCCGGCTTGCGGTTAAACGAAAGAAGATGAAGGGAACGAATTCGACATGGAAATGGAAAAACTAGTATCGCTGTGTAAGCGGCGTGGCTTCTTGTTTCAATCCAGCGAGATTTACGGCGGCCTGAACGGCTTCTGGGATTACGGTCCGTTGGGCGTGGAACTGAAACGCAATATCAAAGATGCCTGGTGGCGCGACATGGTGACGGGCCACGACGATTCGTCGGTGTCGGCGGGTGCACCTGCGGCCTACCAGATGACCGGTCTGGACTGCACGATCATTATGCATCCACAAGTCTGGAAATGTTCAGGTCACTACGACTTGTTCCACGACCAAATGGTCGACTGCCGCGAGTCAAAGAGACGCTATCGTTACGATCAAGTGCGCGGCCGGTGGGTGGAGGCCAAAGGCGAGAGGATTTTCGTGGCCACGGCAGTCGAAGTGGAAAAGGAGGAAGAGGACACGCAGTCGCGGGCACTAAAGTACTTCGGCCTTCGCAAGAAAAAACTCGATGAACTGGCTTGGGATGGCCCATTCATCACGCTGCCCGAGATCGACGACCTGTCGAAGGTGCTGGGCCCGGACGCCAAGACGTTGGGCACGCTAACCGAACCCCGCGAGTTCAATCTGATGTTTAAGACGTTCGTTGGCGCACTGGCAGGCGAAGAAGGTGCGGCGTTCCTGCGGCCGGAAACGGCTCAAGGCATTTTCGTCAACTTCAAGAACGTGCTGGACAGCAGTCGTGTGCGTCTGCCGTTTGGCATCGCCCAGATCGGTAAGAGTTTCCGTAACGAGATCACACCGCGAAACTTCACATTTCGCTCGCGCGAGTTCGAGCAAATGGAAATCGAGTTCTTCTGCCATCCGGATTCGTCCAGCCAGTGGTATCAATACTGGCGCGACCGGCGGATGAAGTGGTACGTCGATTTGGGTCTGGCCGGCGACCGTTTGCAGTTGCGCGAGCACGATCTGGAAGAACTCAGCCACTACTCGACAGGCACGGCCGATATCGAATACGCATTCCCGTTCCTGCCGCCTGGCGAGTACGGCGAGCTGGAAGGCATCGCCCATCGCGGCGATTTCGATCTACGCAGCCATATGGAAGGCAAACTGGACGAAAAGACGTGTCCGCTCGAGCTAGAAGAAGGCCCTGACGGCAAGCCCAAATGGAAGGGCAGTGGCCGCGATCTTACGTACCGAGATGACTTGACCGGCGAAAGATACACGCCGCACGTGATCGAGCCCTCGTCCGGTGCCGATAGAGCGACCCTTGCTTTTCTGTGCGAAGCATACACTGAAGATGAAGCGCCGGACGAAAAGGGCGCAATGAAACCCCGTACGCTAATGAAGTTCAACCCGCGTCTGGCTCCGATCAAGGCAGCAGTGTTTCCATTGGTCAAGAAGGACGGCATGCCGGAGATCGCGCAAGAGATCTATCGGGCACTGAAGCCGCACTTCAACGTCTTCTATGACCAAAAGGGCGCCGTTGGCCGCCGTTACCGCCGGCAGGATGAAGCCGGGACGCCCTATTGCATCACCGTCGACAGTCAGACCTTACAGGACAAAACCGTCACCATCCGCGACCGCGACACGCTCGAACAGTGGCGAGTCAAGGTGGATGATTGCGTTGCTGAAATCCGTCAGCGTCTTACCTGACGGTGGGCTGACGTGACCTCCACGTCGGCTATTCGTGTCGTAGCGCCTCGATGGGATCCATATTCGCCGCCCGAATCGCCGGGTAGATGCCGAATAAGACTCCAACCGCCACCGAAATGCCAAATGCGACGGGCACCGACTCGTGAACAACGATTGGTGTGACCGTCTTGACAACCTCGGGGAGTCTTTCCATCAAATCAGGGCGATATTTAGTCAAACCTGCGCGAACGCCTTCGCTGGCCGGTGCAATAATGCAACCGAAGAACACGCCGGCTATCCCTCCCATAACAGATAGGGTAATCGTCTCGACGAGGAACTGCGTGACGATGTGCATACGGGCGGCCCCCAAAGCGCGGCGGATGCCGATCTCGCGGGTGCGCTCCGTCACCGTGGCCAACATGATGTTCATGATGCCAATGCCCCCCACCAGCAGCGAGATCGCGGCGATCAGGCCTAGACCGACCATCCACATCAGCCGGGTTACTCGAGCCTGCTCCAGCAACTCCTCCGGCACAACGACCGCGACGTCTTGCCGATATTTTTTTGGCTCGGACGAAGCGTCAGGGCCGTCCGTATCCACGTTCTTCCTCTGTGGTGCTAGTCCTAACGTGGCGCGGACCAAGTCCGCCGTAACGCGGACCTCTTTGATGGAGTTGACTCGCAAAGTGATCTGATTCAACTCGACGACCTCGACACTGAACGTACTGCCACGTCGAGTGATGATGAAGTCGCCAATTCGCTGCCTCAGCGTGCTGATCGGTATGTATACATCGGAGGCAAAGTCTTGCGACGCAAGCGAACCGCCAATTGCAGCCGTGGGGTCGCGGTGCTTTAGTAAACCTACGACCTCAAAATAGTCCTGGCTTTCCGATAGGTAGATGCGCCGGCCAACGGGGTCCTCGAAAGGAAATAGACGCTCGGCCAATCGGGCAGCCAGCACACAGTGACTGTGTCGTTCGTCCACGTCCGTATCGGTCAGATATCGGCCGCGGTCGATTTCCAGGCGTGTCACTTCGAAGTACTCGGGCGTGCAGCCGACCAGACGTCCATCAACGGGATCGCGGCGACCGTAGCTGATTTGCCGCCGGATCTCGCGAATCGGCAAGGCGCTCTTGAGCGTTGGGATTGTCGCTACAAGCCGGTCGTATTCCTCTCGTTTCAGTCCGTACGGTACCGGGCCCGTGAATCCGGCGGTCGCTTCGGCGGGCGGCTTCACGCTGAGGACAATGATGTTGTCGGCACCCAGGCCTTCGATTTGCCGCTGTGCTTGCTGGCTAATACCCTCGCCGATCGCGACCAACCAGATCACGCTGGCCACGCCGATGAGGATGCCCGACACCGTCAACAGCGACCGCAACGGATGCAGCAGCAGACTCTTGATGCCAAGTATCCAGGTACGGATCCAGAACACAGGGAAACCCGAATGACGAAGTAGTGTGGGCGCACGGTGCGCAGACATTGCCTACTAAGACTTTACCATCAATCTACGCCGAACGCACCTACCGGTGGGATTGGTACGCCGCCGGCTCGCCCAAGACTGCCGGGTAGAAACCGTGGTTCGATCGCAAAGGCGATTCCCACGTTGTCGCGGCTATGATCAACATTGAGCCCGATGCGAACCAAGACAGACTCGCCGATTCGCGTAAAGCTAATCTTCTCGCCGATGTTCCCAGTGGCGCCCAAATCAATCGAACCACCGGCATTCATGATCCATTTCTCGCTCATGCGGTAGTTGAGGGCCGCGGAGATGATATTGCTGCTGATTGGCCCTTCGATCGATCGGAAACCCAAATAGAAGTTACCACGGAACGGTCGGCTGATCATGCCTCCCAACGAGAACGTGCGGAGGCCGTCGTGGAAGACGTCAGCGAAACCGTCCGAGAGCAACGTAAGTCGGTCACCTACGTGCCAGCGGAAATCGTAGTTCAGAAGCCCCACCTCTTCGCCGAAGTTGTCGCGATCGGGTTTGGGAAAGAATGACCCTTCCAGATCGAAAACGATCCAATCGACGATGCGTTCTTGACCCGGTGAACCGCGTTTCGTCTGCCAACGCTGACGGACACCCGCCTGGACCACCATTAGGTCATCCGCAATCTCCGTACTGGGCGCCGTCACCCAACTCTGCATGCCGGTGCGTAGGGCGAAATACCTCTCGTCTAATTCGGGTGGTAAGATACCTCCCGGCAAGCCCGGAATGAACCGGCGGCGGAAGTGCTCGGTCGAATCGTCATCCAGCGAGTCGTAAAGGGGGAATCTATCGAAGTTCCGATCTGCGTCGGCCCAGAAAAACTCGGCGTCAAGCACGACTTTGTGCGCAAGCCCGTTCAGATTGAACAGTGCATTGTGGACGTGTGGATTCACCTTCCAAAACGGAATGCTGCCGCGCATACCGAGCTGTCCGTAAAGACGCCGCACGTCCGTCTCATCACGATCCTGAGCCCAATACGACACCTCGCCCAGGACATAAGGCGTGAATTTGAATGGTCCAACCGGCAGCGGCCAATCGATCTCGTGACGTGTCGCAGTGTGTAGACCGGATCGGTCCTCGAACCGCGCGCCTCCCATGTCGGTTTCCCACGGCAACGATGCCTGAGCTGGTTCGAAGGCGAAAATCGCGGGATCCACCGTCCTCAACTGGGCATAGCCAACGTGCGAATGGGCATGCCAAGTAAGGCGGTCGAAGATCGACTGGCCCAGCAGGAAGTGGTCAAATCGCGGCAGCCATTCGGTCTGCGTGAAGAAATCGTTGACCCTCGTGTTGCCGGCGATACTCCACGAGCTATTCGCATTCAGTTGCTTGAGTTCCAGCCCGGTGCTCTGGTCTTTGAACTCGTCCCATTCGTTTTCGTGGTATTGCTCAAGGAAGTTCCGATCGCTTATCAGTCCGGCTTCGCCGGTCAACTGAAATCCGCCGGGCAGATAGTGACGATGCTGCCAGAAGATGCGTCCACGGTATTCTTCGTCCGGAGGCACCATGCGGCGGTCGCGGCCGAGATTGTCCAGTCCGCTATCCTTCAATCCCCACGCATCGAGCACGCCTCGGACCGGGCCGGGGATGTGAACCCCCCCAAAGCGATCGTACTCGAAATTGGTTCCCAAGCCGAAGCCGCGTTCACTCAGATAGTGCGGCGAGATCGACCATTCCGTCCCCTCCGGCGCGTTTCGTATACCCAGCAACTGATAGAGGTCGAAGTCGGGCAGGATTTGAAGCCCGAAGACGCTATCGTTCTTCAGGCGAAACGAATCCACGTAGTACGTCGGCTTCTTCAAGTCCGTGGCCATCACAGGCCAGTACAACAGCGGTATGCCTCCCACATACAAGAGGTTGTTGTGGCTCGTCGTCAGGTATTGATGATCTACGATGGGCCGGCCTGTCAGAGGATCGGGTTCGGCGTGCCGCGTTTGAACGTGCTGGAGATCGATATTTCCGGATTGAAGCCAATACCGAGGTACACCCATCCGGCTCGATGTCAGGGCCGCACCGAAAGCGCGGAAATTGTACTCGTTCAACTGCTGCAGCACGTCCGCCTTCAGTCTCACCAGACCTTGATAGCCTGGCGCCGGCGTCAATACCTCGGCGTTCAAGACGATTCCGTAACGACCGCGGACGTTGTAGTACATCCGTTCGGCATAGATCACGCGTTCGCCTTCGCGGAAGACAATGTTGCCCTCGATGTAGAGTTCCAGTGGCGCGTCTTTGGGTTGCACCTTCTCGCCAGAAGATTGCCCGTTCAAGTCGAAGGCGTCGAATGGAGCGGTCCAGATGACGATGCGATCAGCTTCCACATCGATCTTGTCACCCGTCAGCCCGGGCACGTTCTGTATGCCCTCGACGATGACCTTCACGCCGGAAGTGAAGACCTGAATGCTCTCTGTACCATCGGGGCTGGTATACCCTCTCCCTTGCATGGGAACATTGCTTCGCGATCGAACGACAAAGCGGCGGGCTGTCGGCTGAAGAGTTGGGCCCGGTACTGTGAACTGAGCTTGGCGAACGGGAGAACTGCCTTCCGCGTTCTGAGCTTCGAGGCCGCGATTGAAGATGGCCGGTTTGACTCGAGGATCGAACCCCGTCACAGGCGTCTGTATGTCAATTTCGCCAGATGTGTAGAATCGCCCAAGCCAAGTCTTGTCGCGAATGGAGTTGGCGGATTGCCCGGTACGATCGTGGGACGCACCGTCATGACCATAGTCCACGGCCACGTCGCCTTCGAGATAAGCGTGCACCATACTGTTGCGACTGCTGGTCGCCTCTTCTCGATTGATCCACAGAACAGCGTCGTCGCTTAGAGTGCTTACATTGTCCTGCAGTATTTGGCTGTTGCCGCGCAGTACCCAAACTTCGTACGAGCCGTCGCGCCAACGGTTGGCCCGGTCGGCCCGTACAACGATCGGCGCGCTCGCGGTTGGCGAATTGATTGTGATCTCTGATGCAAATGCACACGCTGGTGGGGAGACGTGCACAAACAGGACGGCAAACAGCACCAGCCCGAAGCGCAAGCGAGGGCCGAGTCGGAGGACATTCTCACTCGCAACGAGAGTCCGCAAGTACAACGTCGCCAACAACGTGCGCGCAGCACGATCCGATGCGCGACCCCAACTTCGCGCGCGCAGCTCGAAGGTCCGTGGTGGCTCAAGCAGACGCTTCAGGGTTAGGGCATCCTTGCCAAATCCGAGATGGATAAAACACTCGGCCTAACGCACCCGCCGCCAAGGCGAGAGACGTTGGAGAAGAGACATCGGCCGAAAAAAGAGGAGTAGCACTTTCCGCGAGCGGCGGATTATAGGCGTCGATTCCCTGCAGAGCAAGGTGGATTTCCGGCCGAGAGACATGGCGCATGTCTCTATGGCCAAACGACTTACGAGTGATCGCTGGCGGGTCTGGTCGCGATCCGTTTCGCACCCAGCGCGGCAGCCATACAGATGACCGGCATCAAGGGAGCCCGCATCCGAAGATTGCTCCAATAAAACGCGTGCACTGTTGTAAATGACAGGCACAGCAGCAGCCCCCACACCCAAGGCGTTCGCAGCAAACGCTTTCGGAGCGAAAATGCGCCGATTGTGGCAAATAGAAAGACAAGCACGTACCACAAACCAACGGCGTACCGCGCCAGGCATCTTGCTGTCGATTCACTGCTATCAACCTGATGCGGTGCAAATCCCCAGAGCCTTCCTACTCGCACGGCACACGAATAGACAAACATGCCGCCGCGTCGCGTGATACACGCAATCGCTTGTCGATAGGCCCAGCGATCCGCCTCCGACTCGTCGTTGTCGTGCTGCTGTTTTGTCCGATTGTATTGTTCGTCCAACTCGCGCGAGTCCCAGATTTCTCCCCAATGGCTCTGCTGCAGAAAATCGTAGAAGCCGTCATTGTTCCCCAGCATCAGCGTGTACCCGCCGTGAGTCGTCGCGATGATCGGCCGACGAAAGACAACGTAGTTCCTGCAGATCCATGGAGAGAGGACGATAGCGGCGACCAACAGAAGCGGGAGCAGGCATCGTCTCAGACTTCCGGTGGAAGCAAACTCGGGAGGGCGAAGCTCCAGCTGAGCCGAAACTCCTCCATCGCTTTGCGGCTGGGCAGGAGCCTCGCCCTCCCCCTTCCTGCCAGAAGCCGGCACTTGCCGACGAAAGAAATGCAGGCAGGATGACAGCACCAGCAGCACTGCCGCCATCCCCAACCACACGAGAAACGTTGGCCTGCAGAGTATGGCAACGGCCAACGCCCCGCCCGCCGCCGCTGCGTTCCCTACTGTTGGTTTCTCGCTCAGGCGCGTCAGACAAATCAGCCCCACCACCGCCAAGAACGTGGCCAGCGTTTCGGTCATCAACAGTGTCGATTGATTCAACAGAATCGGGTCGCACGCTGTTAGTGCCGCTGCCAACAGTCCCCA
>CAZUAH010000127.1:0-29091 GCA_964617665.1 uncultured Pirellulaceae bacterium | reverse complement strand
ATATCACAATACATGCCGATCGCACTTGTGCGACGCGGTGGAATTTTTCCCGGCCAGTGAGCCAGGCAAAGGGCGCGCGAGCCGTAGTCGTAGGGTGACCATTTGCCACGCGGCATGGCAATTCCCTGCTCGCTGAGAACAATCAGGATCGTGTCTTCCGTGAGTTTCAATTCGGCGAGCATCGCCGCTGTGTCACCCACTTGTTGGTCCAGCAATTCGACCTCGGCTGCGTGCTTGGCAATGCTCTTGCGCGCAGCTGGAGTATCAATGTAATGTGGCGGCAACTTCAGCGATGGTTCGCTGAAGTGCTCTTCATCACCTAAATCCCAGGGATGATGAGCATGGATGGAACAGATGAAGACACAGAATGGCGTCTTCTGAGCACGAGACTCCTCAATGAAGTTTCTCACGCCATCGAGACTATAGTCGGCATTAGACGAGTTGGCTCCGGATGGAAAGCCTTCGATCTTCTCAAAACGCTGTGTGCCCAGGCCGAAATGCAGCTTGCCGGTTAGGCCAACACGATAGCGCAGTGGCACAAGGTGATCGACGATATTTTTCACTCCCGGTCGTGATGCCTTGCGGGCGTTGGCAAGTACGCCGTTGTGGGCAGGGTAGAGCCCCGTGTACAGCTCGGCGCGCAAGGGAGCACATTGAGATACCGCGCAATAGAACCGTGTCATGTAGCAGCTCTGCTTGGCAAGCCGATCGATGTTCGGAGTTCGCGCTGTTTCGGTGCCGGCGCAACCGAAGGCATCCCAGCCAACGTCGTCGCCCAGCACGACGACAAAGTTTGGTTGCTCGGCAGACGAAACTGAGGAACAGCAGGCTAAGAATAGGAAGCCGGTCGTAGTTAGGTGTCGCATCTTCCGCTCTTTCAGTATCTGGTTGTCGGTTCTCTTGGGGCTCGCAGAGTTCTCTTCGGCTCTTGCATTCCGATGATGATATTTGCCAACAGCCTGAATTACCCGACGATTCACAGGGCGGCTGGGCCGCCAACGAAATACGAGCTACCGCTCGGATAGCACCGGTCCACTCCCGTCGGTCGCCAACCCTGTGAAGAAGTTCGGGATTCTGCACGTCAGCAATCAGAGTAAAACATTTAGTGCATCTCTTGTCAAAACTGAGCCGACTTCTGTACCGATTGCGGACGCGGCAAAGATGGGGCAGAAAGACGGTGAGGATTCCACAAAGAGTGGTGGATGAGACGAATGGCAGATCACAATTCCCTGAGGCCGAAAGGAAACTAGCGACGGGGTCGATACGTCATCCGTGGCATCCGGTACGATAATATACGTGTTCTCGGTTGCCTGTCGTGGACTCGCGGTCGATCGGATTGGCGACAGAGAACTTTGTGACATCCTGAAAGGAGGGCCAATGGACTTGCAAGGCTCCTGCGAACGGCGGCCGCAACCCAAGCGGTGGCAGTACAGTCTATTCAGCGTTCTCGTTATCTTCTCGCTCATCGCTGCTTCTCTTGCCATCTCCCGCGTCGTTCATCCATTGTGGGTGATCCTGTTCTTCGCTTACGCATTGCTTGCCTACTGCTTCTCGCGACCTGTCGTATTACAAAGGTTATGGCTCCCGCTTGTATTTGTGGCAATGCATACGATCCTCATTACAATCGCTTCGGCAATCCAATACGCATCAGCATGGGACGACATGAGTCCGACGATGTTAGTGACGATTGCCGTGTACTTCTTCGATTATCCGATCCACTTGACGTTTTCGTGGCTTGGCATGCTTCCGGGGTATGAGCTCTGGTATTTCGCTCAACTCGTTGTGACCGGCGGTTTGTTGTGGTTCGGTGTTGGCCTGCTCGTGAGAACGATGCGCTCTCTCGTGGCAATGCTGATTCCCAATAGCAAGTGAGGATCTGTTCGGCATGCTTGAACAGGAACAAGCTGCTGAATGTGGGCGATGTTTGCTCACCAGATCCTGAGTGACGAAAGAGTGAGGCCCGAAGATGGGAAAAAGAGAATCGATGCCGCCTCCGGCGAAACCACTGAGCAAGGAGGACCTCACGTCCAAAGTGAAAGCGTTCCCCGTGAATTATGGGGCGTCGACCGTTGGCATCACGACCGTGGAAACGCTGGTGGACGGGCCTCCATCGACCGACCTTACCTACGTGCTCGCCAGAGCTCGATCGGCCGTAACTTTCGCCGTGCCTCTGGACGAGGACAAGACTTGCGATTATCTGGGGAAGATCGATCGTGCGGGCCATCAGAAAGACTACACCAGAGCGAGCGTCATCGCTGACGGCATCGCCGCGCAATTGGCGAGTTTCATTCGACAGTTCGGGCATGACGCAGTTGCCGTCATGCAGAACTTGGTCTTCCGCAACGACAAGCCAGGAGACTTGGACCGCCGGACCCCGGACATCTCCCACAAGTATCTGGCGGTCCGTGGTGGCGTGGGCTGGTTCGGATTTTCCGGCAATGTACTGACTCCCGTCCATGGTCCGGATGTAATCTTGGTATCCGTCGTGACGGCTGCCGAGTTGATTCCAACCGACCCGTTGCCGCCGGAGGACAACTACTGCGACGATTGTCAGGCCTGCAACGCATCGTGCCCGTCTGGTTTCTTCCGAAACGCAAAGACGGACAAGGTCACGGTCACCATCGGCGGCGTCGATTTCAGCTATCCAGACTATCGTTCGTATGGCCGTTGCAGCTATGTATGTAGCGGACACACGGGTTTGCATCCGTCGGGAAACTGGTCCACCTGGTCACCCGCTCGTTTTCCCGTCCCGATGGATGATGAGGATTTGTCGCCGATCAGAGAGGTAGCGTTTGCGGCTTGGAACCAGCGTCCGGAATTGCCTGGTGGAGGTATGCAGAGTCCCATCACATATAGCAAGACGCAACGCGATGTGACCCTGACGTGCGGAAACTGCATGCACGTTTGCCACCCGGATCCTAAGGAGCGCAAGCGTCGCTTGAGGCTATTGCAGCAAGGGGGAGTCATCATCCAGCATGAGGACGGGAAGCTGCACGCCGTATCGCCCGAAGAAGCCAAGAAACACATTGCGGCAATGGAACCCCAGCGTCGAGCACAGTATGAAGTTGACCATTCGCAAAACGATGAAGAGAGTGCAGACTGAATGACGTCCAGCAACACATTGAGATTCAAGATCGAGGAACCAATGCGAGTGTTCCATGTTCTTGTTGCGCTTTATCCACGGAGACACCTCATGCCTTGTCGATGGCTCACGCTGGGTTTGCTGATCTTGTACCCCGCGGAGTATCCCGGCGTGTCGAAGCAATCGTACATACCGCCGATCGACGGCGTATCGCTATTGCCGAAGTTTGCCAGTGACTCTCTGAAACGTGACAAGCCACTGTTCTTCGAATACGGCAGCGACGATGGCTCGGCGTGCGAGTGGAGCCTTCATAACAGATAACCCTTCACTCGAAGAGAAAATTTCATCGATGCGGCGTCTCACGGCTTCGGTACAACCATGCATCGCTTGCCTAATGTCACCACGTTTGCCAGAACACGGGCGCCTGACGGGTCCAAACCACGCGCTGGCGAGCGTGGCTACGGGAAGGCTTTACTCGCTGCTCACCTAATCGTCCACCGAAATCGGATCCATCGGCTTGGGTGGAACATCTGCTTCGACGGTACCCCAGCCGCTCTCCGTTTCGATTTTGAAGACCACGGCGGTCTTGTTGGGTGCTCTGAACGGTGTCTTTAAAACCAGCCCACCCTCGGTGACCTTCCAGTCGATTTCTTCTGTTGAGGAGAGAACGGTGACCCTGGTGATCTTCGTATCGCCAAGTTTGCTCTCGGCGAGGCTCTTGACCGTGACATCCACTTCGCTACCGGCCCGACCGAGTTGGATGGCGTAGATGGTGTTGCCTTTGGTGGTGAAGCGAATGTTCTCAACGTTGTAGTCGCCGCTCATCTGGGTGAAGTGCCCGCCGTGCTCTGAAGAGGTAATTCGTTTGGGGCCTTCGCCGTAGGTGACGAACGGGCGGGTGCCATAGATCGCTTCGCCGTTGGCTCGCAGCCACTCGCCCATATCCATCAGCGAGCGGCGCTGCTCGTCGGGGATGATCCCGTCGGCAGTCGGGGAGATATTTAGCAGCAGGTTGCCATTCTTGCTGACGATATCGATCAGCATGTGTAGCAGCGTTTTGGCGGACTTGATGTCCAGCTCTTCAGTGTAGGACCAACTGCCCGTTTTCGTCCACTGCCCCGCGCTGATGGTGTCGTCCGTCAGCCAACAGTACTCCGTTAGCTGTTCGAGACGCCCCTTCTCAAAGTCAACGACTCCGACGTTCTGCGGCAGATCATTCTGCTTGTACGTGGTGACAACCTCTTTGCCCCATTCTTCGGCGGCGTTGAAATAGTAGGCAGCAAAGCGAGCGCGGCTTTCCTGCGGCAGGCGGTCGAGCCAGGAGTCGAACCAGATGACGTCAGGCCGATACTCGTCGACCACCTCTTCGAGGATTTGATTCCACCACTCGCAGAACTCCGGCCACGGCACGGTACCGTAGAGCTTCCGCAGGTCTTCGGGGTCGTTGCCGATTCGCGCGGGGGCCTCGCGCTGAAGGTATTTTTCGCGGCCGTAGTAGTGCCAGCGGCGCTTCTCGTTTTCCGGAGCATCGGCCGAGGCCTGCCCGACCTTTGCGTGGTGGAACGTCGTGATGAATCTCATGCCGCGCTTGCGGATCGCGGCGGCCAGTTCCCCGACCAGATCTCGTTTCGGACCGATCCGAGCAGCGTTCCATGGGGTGACTTTCGAATCCCAAAGGGCATAGCCGTCGTGATGCATCGCCACGGGGCCGGCAAATCTGGCGCCGGCTTTCACAAACAGATCGGCCCATTCCTCGGCATCGTAGTGCTCCGCCGTAAACATGGGGAACAGGTCGTGATATTCAAAATCCTTGGGTTCGCCGAAATGACGCTTGTGAAACTCGTGCTCGCGGAAGGTCTGGAACCCGACGCCGAGCATATAATTCCTGTGCTTGCTGGGCACGGGCTTCTTGCCGCTGGGATGGCCGTACATCGTGCGCGGATAGTGCTCGTTGCCGTAAGCCGGCACCGAATACGGCGCCCAGTGGAAGTAAATGCCGAACTTGGCGTCCCGGAACCAGTCGGGCGATTCGTTGACTGCCGCGAGCGATTCCCAGTTCGGTTCATGACCCATTGCCGAAACGGCCTGCACGGCAATGACGAATCCAAGCCAAACGCCCTGTCTCATCGGATTGTCTCCCTATCCAGCGTCTTCTGTTCCCGGAGAATTTGCTGTTTGATGAACGGGGGCAAGGCGACGCCCTTCTGGAAGTAGGTCTGCTCGTTGAAGCGCAGGTTGTTGCGTTTGAAAATCTCCCAGTTGACGTCGAGCGACAGGTCGCAATCAAACCTCGCCAGGATCGATTCGTTGGCCGCACCGCCACCGTCAGGATTGATGTGGCACAGCCCCCACGTGAAGCCGCGTCCGTCACCGTTGTCCGAAAAAGCGTCCGGGCAATATGGCCCTGGAGCAACCGGCGGCACCTGAATCATCGACATCACCTTGAAGTTCTCGCCGTCGGGCGACCACTGGATCGTGTTCTTCTCAGGACCGTCCAGCGCCACCAATGCGGCCACACCGTCCTTGAACGGGAACATGCAGGTTTCATGGCCGGAGTTGATCACCGGGTTCAGCTTCGATGCCTCGAATGGGCCGAGCGGATTATCGGAGAAGGCCACGCCCTGCATGCGCAGGACATATTCCGGGCCGCGCTCGATTGGAGCGCCTTTGTAGTAGATCAAGATCCTTCCCTTATGCGCAACCGGGCAGGGGTCGTTGATCTTGATATTGCCCCAGGAGCCGGGCGGGCTCGGTACCAGTGCCGGCTCCGGGTGGTGTGCCCACGGGCCATAAGGCGAGTCGGCATAGGCGACGCGAACCGGGCACCACACCTGACCGCCAACCATCGGACTGTAGGCCTGGAAGTAGAGATAGTATTTGCCCTTCCAAACCAATACGCCCGGCGTGCAAATCGAGCGAAAGCCCCGCTTCGGCTTCGGCTTCGGCGGGCGCCGCACGGCAGGTTCTTTGTCCTCAACCCAACTCCAACCGTCCTTGCTGGTAGCGTGCCAGATATCGGCCAGGTCCCAATCCGTGCCAGGCTTGGTATCGGTCGCATTCTGCAGCCCCACAGGCGGGCACTCCGAACGGCGGCCGGTGTACCAGACATGGTAGATGCCGTCGACCTTGATCACCTTGGTCGGATCGCGGCGCGATACGTTAGCTTCGCGTTTGAACCCATTCAGCTCTGTGTATTTGAAGTTGGAATACAACTCGTTGCCGCGGTCCTCGTGCGGATTCCACTCGTCATACAACCGCTCCATCGCCGCGCTCATCTGAAAGTTCGGCTTTTCCTCCGGGATCACTGCGGGAAACGGTTTCTGTTGGGCAATGGCTGCCGTCGCCAACAGAATCACGATGAAGATAGGGACGGCTGGCCCAGTCGTCTGCGGACGCCTTGGAGAGGCGCCCTCACTTTTCTTGTCAAGCTCCATGGCAGTTATCATTCGGATTTCTCCTCAATCTGCAATCCGCTTCTTGAGCCAGCCCTGTAGAACAGTGCTCTCTTGAAAATAGGTCTCGTCGTTGAAGCGCAGGTTGTTGCGTTTGAAATACTGGCGATCGACATCCAGAGACAGGTCGCAATCAAAGCGGGCCAGAATCGAGTTGTCGTCTCCGCTCTCCTTATCCATGATGTGGCACAGTCCCCAGGTGATCCCACGGCCATTGCTGTTGTCGGCAAAGGCGTCTGGCACGAATGGCCCCGGCGCCACCGGCGGAATCTGGATCAGGGACTTCACCTCGAAGTTGATGCCGTCGGGGGCGAACTGCACGGTGTTCTTCTCAGCACCGTCCGGGCTGACAATGGCGGCCACGCCGCCCTTGAACGGGAACATGCAGGTTTCGTGACCGGAGTTGATCACTGGGTTCAGCGGCGACTTCTTGAATGGACCGAACGGGTGTTCGGCAATCGCTACGCCCTGCGCGCGGACAATGGTTCCGTCGCGGCCGCCCTTCTGTGGAGAACCCTTGTAATAGAGATGAATCTTCCCGTTGTAAATGATTGGATACGGGTCGTGGATGGCATTGGCGTCCCAGTCCTCGGGCCCGCCGAAATCGACTACCGCCCTGCCCAGCGGCTTCCACGGCCCGTAAGGCGAGTCCGCTTGGGCTACGGTCACGGCGGCACGATCGCCGACAGCCAGGCCGGGAATCTCGTTGAATCCCTGGTAATAGAGGTAGTACTTCCCTTTCCAGATCAGAATGTCGGGCGTTGAGATCGAGCGCCAGCCGTACTGCGGTTTCGCCAGACGCGTCACGGCCGGTTTCTCGTCTTCCTTCCAGGTCCAGCCATCTTTGCTGGTAGCGTGCCATAGATCGCACAGATCCCAGTCGAACGACGGAATCGTATCGGTCGCGCCCTTCCCGCCAGCCGGAACACCAGCGGCTTTGCGACAGGTGTACCAGACGTGGTAAACGCCATCGATCAGCAGTACCTTCGTCGGATCGCGACGCGAGATACTCGCCTTCAGCTCCAAGCCTTCGAGCGGCGTGTACTTGAAATTGGAATAGAGTTCGTTGCCGCGATCCTCATGCGGATTCCACTGATCGTACAGCCTCTGCATGGCAGAGCCCAGCGGCCGGTCGGTTGGTTTGGTGAGCGGAAGGATGGCAGGGAACGGTTCGGTCTGTGTGGGATCTCCCGCCCAGACCAAGTTGAACGGTCCCAGTGCCAACAACAACACGATCGATCGCGCAACAGTCATGTCATTCCCTATCTCTATGGGTTGCGTCTTAGGGCCTTCGGCGGAACACCAAATCGATCGGGATCGATCATGACGTCGCGAACCGTACTGTAGTGCCTGAAGTATTTCCACTGCAACTGCTTCTCGCTGTCACGGTGCAGATCACACTCGAAACGAAGCAGGAAGTTCCAGTCGCTCATGCCGTAATGGCACAGGCCCCAAGTGAAGCCTTGGCCGTTTTCGGGATCGTCGAACTTGTCCGAGATGTAGGCGCCGCCGGCCGGCGGTATGTCCTCCAGTGAAGCCACGACATCGAAATTGACTCCATCTTCGGAATACTGAACGGTGTCCTTTTCCAGTCCCGCCCAATCCACGATGGCGGCGATACCTTTCTTCCATGGCCAGACCCAAATCTCGTGGCCGCTGTTCGTGACCGGATTGAGCGGGCTCTTGGTGTAAGGGCCTTCTGGATGGTCAGCCACGGCCACACCCCACTTTGAATCGGCGGCCATCCTGCCGCCGATCTGATGACCTTTGTAATACAGCCAGTACTTGCCGAATCGTGGGAGGATACCGGGATCGTGTACCGCGCCGCTATCCCAGGAGCCTTTTTCTTCGAACTGGGACCAGTTCGTGTAGCCACCCGGCAACTCTTTGAGTTTGCCATCGGGTGTCGTTCTCAGAATCGGATCAGCCAACTTGACCCAAGGTCCGTCCGGCGAGTCGGCCTTGGCCATGCCGACGACGTTTCGACGACTGGTAAACGTGCGGGCCTGATAGCAGAGATAATATTTGCCATCGGCCACAAGGATATTGGTGGTGAAAACACTGAAGTCATCCCAGGATCCCTTGGGGCCACGTCGGACCGCGGGGCCGCGTTCAGTCCAATTCACCCCGTCGGGGCTGGTGGCATACCAGATGTCGGCGTTCAGCCATTTGTACTTGGGGTCGGTACAGTGCGTGTACCACACGTAGTACAGATCGCCTACTTTGATGATCGAACTTGGATCGCGGCGGTTGACTCCCGGTTCGTAGCCGAGACCCTTGACCGGGCTGTATCGAAAACGCGTGTAGAGTTCGTTTTCGCTGTCGTCGACCACGTGTCGTCGCATGGCGGCGCTCATCGTCCGATCGGTCAGATTCTCCGCAGACGATTCGGCCGATGATGGTGTCGCACGGCCAGCGTCCTGCGCAAGCGACGACAACGAAGCCCCAACGAGCAGGGCCACCGTGCCAATCCATCCCAAGCAGATTCTATTGAGCATGCTCTTCTTCCTCGATGTAGTCCTCTCCACGTTCGCTCGCTTCGCATTCTGCCATCCAATCTTCGAGCGTCGCGCGGAGTTCCCTGGTGAGTTCGGGATGGACAGCAGCGATGTTCTTGGTTTCGTGAGGATCGCCTTCCATGTCATAGAGTTCAAACGACGACGTTTTGCCTTTGGGTCGGACGAGCTTGTACTTCTCGTTCTGAATGGCGAGCCAGCCGCGTGTCGAAAAGCAGATGTTGCGATCGAATGAGTTGGCCTCGCCTTTCAATAGCGGAACGAGGCTGATCCCATCGTACGGGCGAGCCGGCAACTTGCCGCCAGCCAAATCCACAAACGTTGGAAAGAAATCGCTGGTGACGACCGGCGTATTAACCACTCGTGGTCGCGAAATGCCTTCCGGCCATTCCAACAGTCCCGGCACACGGATGCCGCCCTCATACAGCTGGCCTTTGCACCCGCGATAAGGCCCCTTTGAGCCCGGCCCAGCCTCATTGTCTCCTTTGAGATTGGGGCCGTTGTCCGAACAGAACCAGAGCAGGGTGTTTTCCGAAAGACTGCTTTCGCGGAGGGCGGCGCGTAACCGACCGACCGCCACATCGATCGCCGTGATGTTCGAGTAGTAGTTCTTCGTCGTCTTGTCGGTGACATCGGTATACGGCTGTGCGTACTCCGATATCAGGCCGAGCGGATAATGGACGGCATGAAAGCAGATGAAGGCGAAGAACGGCTTTTTGTCGTTGCCGCGATCCTGGACAAATTTCAGGGCCGCGTCCATGACAATCCGGGAATCGTCGCCGCGAATGCCCTCGTCTTCAGAAACATACCGACCGTTGTGATAGTAGTGTTGTGTTTTGTCGAATTTACCCTGGTAGGGATCGAACGTGGGCAAGACGTTGCGTGTCGAGAACCACTCGGCAAACCCAGCCATGCCCGGATGCATGATATTCGTGGAATCCTCTTCGTTGACAATGTCACCCACATGCCATTTGCCGAAGTGGCCGCTGACATAACCAAGCGGGGCCAGTGCTTCGGCGATCGTAATCTCTTCCTTAGGCAAGTGATCTTCACCCTGGCTGATGGGTCCCCCGATGCCAAAGCGAAGGTTGTTCCTGCCGGTCAGGGTCGCAACTCGTGTTGGGCTGCACATCGAGGCGGTTGCGTAGAATCGATCGAAGCGAAGACCGCTGGCAGCCATCGCGTCAAGATTTGGTGTCTTCAGCCGAGGGTGGCCGGCGTACCCGGCATCGCCCCACCCTTGGTCATCCGTCATGACGATGATGAAGTTCGGCGGATCCTTAGCCCAGCTCACCTGGGCCGACAACGAAACGCCGACCAGAAAACAGAACATATGGGTTTTCATTGGATCAGCTCCTATTTGCGTTTGGCGTTCCACTTTCCCTGCACATCCATGGTTCCGTCGCATTCAGACCTTTGGCAACCGAGCGGTAGCTCGTATCGGTCCGAGGCACCGCCTCGCTAGTAATTCACTTCGCCAGTTTGAGATACGCGGCCGCATAGCGGCGGCCGTGCTCTTGCTGAGTGGAAGTATCGAAGTGAACGCTGTCGACAAACCCGGCAAAGGAACGACCATCGACACAGGCAGTGTGTGGGCGAAGTTTCGGCAACTCCAGTAGTATTGCGTTGAGCTTGGCTCGCAGTTCCGGGTTCTTCTTCTCTCCGATCGTACAGGCGATGAAGGGTAGGTCTACAATGGCGAGATCGGCACGGAGGTTGTCGATGAGGTTGCCAAGAGAATCCGGATACGCTTGGATCTTGTTCGGTGTCGTCGAATCAGACTCCCCCTGCAGCCACAGCGCCCCAGCGATTCGGGTCTTGCCCTTGGGCCCTTGGCTGAGAGCCAGTTTGGCACGGCGGACCGTCTCGTCATACAGCATTCGGCCCTTGCGCCACTGGGTGATATTCGATCCGCCCTTGGCGCAGGGAATGAGTGCAATCCGCGTGTTCGGCTGCGCCGCAGCGAGCGTTTGAGCAAAACTGATCCCGGGGCCGACGCCGGCATTGTCGGCGCCGCTGAAATCTCTCGGGTTGCCAATCAGGTGAAGCGGATGCCGGGCAAGAAACCAGCTGTCCGTCTTCAGATGCATCATGATGATCCGAGGATCTGAAAGGGGCTCTTCAGGCATAACGCCCCGGCCCTTCATGTTGGACTGCCCCATCAGCAGAAAAATATCGACACGCTCCGTTCCTTCCGGTAGTTCGGCGATGTCAGCGGCTACGAGCGGTTGCCGATTGAGCTCTGGCGGCGGAGGTTTCAGTTTCCTTTCCTTCGGAGCGGCCACCGGTGACTGCCGCTTGAGCTTTGACGGCGGATCGGCCGCCAACGGCGAGCCGATGATCAGCGAAAGGACCAGTGCTGTTGTTATGTTCATGCGGCGTGCACCTCCTATTGGAGCTCGTTGGCGAAGTTCGAAACGCCGACTGGCCGTGCTCTATCTCGTGATGTTGAGCACACCGACCGGCAGGTTAGCTTGGTAAATTCTATTTCCCAGGTCTGTGAATCTAATACCGTCGCTCTTCGGATTCCCAAGGGCTGCGTAGATGGCAACCGGTCCGGCTTCGGGCACGTTCAAGACCAACTTGTCCTTGGTGCTTTCCACCACTTCGACGGCGGCACCGCATAAGTACTTGTCCGTTCGGCCAATCAGAGCCCAACCGTCTTCGACGGGACTCACTTGTAGAAGACAATCGGAAAACTCGGCCAGCTCGAAATGGATCGGCTGGTTGAAGACGCCACCTTTCCTCGCGTAAACGTCGAAATAGACCAAACCTTCTTTCGGTATGTCCCACTCACCGGAATACGGCTGAATCAAACCGCTCGCCTGAGCATACATGTCCGGCTGGAAAGTGGCTGTGACAGTTCCCGGTTGGTCTTCAATATTCGTGCCGCTGAATACGGCGATTCGATTGGACAGCGGCGCCATGACTCGATAAGCGCTTCCCATGTTTGGTTGGAAGAAGATGTCGTTATAGACTGGTGCTCCAGGTGCCAAAGGGCGAATGATCATCCCGTCGGCAAAACAGAGCGGGCCGACGGCCGCCATTTTGCATTCCTTCGGACCGTCGGAAACATAGACCGGCGCGCCGGAAAGTGCCTTGGCCACGGCCATGAGTCGCCCGTACTTCGCATCGCAGGAATGGAACATGTCGTGGTCGCCCCAGGCCACCTGTCCCAGCCATGGCATCGCGGCATAAGAACAGAAATGGTGTGATTTGCCCCGCTTCAGATTGCCCGGCTTGTAGTCCTCGCTCGCTCGACCGACAACGCCGTGCCGCAGGTTGAACAGGTTGGCCGTACTGTGCCAGTTGCAGTGGATGATGCCGCCGAATTGCTCCTGGGAGACTTCTTCCAGTGCGCGAAACATGGCTGCGTGTACTCCGTACGGATTTCCGATACCGTTGCCTTGCGAGGCGTCGATACGTCCTTGGTCAATGTCCACCGTTTCGCGTCCGGCATAATGGCAGAGCGGTCGCGTGGAAAAATCGATCTTCACGAAGTCGAGGCCGTCGGATTTCGCGAACGAGTAGAGATAATCATAGAAGACGCGGCAACTTGCCCGATTCGGCTTGGGCAGTCCGGCTCCACCAGCTGTCATCATGTGGCGTCGAACGTTCTCGGGCAGCGAGTCGATTCCTCGAAACGGGTGTTTGCCGCCGCCCATGAAGGCATACCAAATGCCGATCCAGCGAACTCCGTCGTCGCGGCAGGCTTCCGCCATGGGCCGGTAGCCGTCCGGCCAGCCCTTTTCCTTGGGAGAGAAGTCCGTGCTGCTGTTGAAGTGTCCGTTGTCGATCAGCATCCAGCGAATCGGTTTGCCGAGTTTCCTGAAGTCACTCATCATGCGCGTGATACTGTCGGAGCACAGGCCCGGGTAGTCCTTTGCCTCGTCGCTCGCGCGGTAGAACTCCCACGAGCACCATCCCAGGTACTTGAAGGGTTCGGGATAGGGCTTCTCCGACCGCAGGCGGAAACTATCCTCTAATTGCGGACACTGCCGGGCTGCCTTCCACGCACCGTAGGTTGCCTCGTACGGATTATTGCCGCAAGACCAAGCATACAGCGGCACGTCCTCGCCACCGATCGGATCAGTCCCCCAATGGCCCAGGTTTAGCAAGAGCTTGTCGCCGGTGGGGCTGATGTCGAACCACGAGTAGACGGTATGACCGCCGATGGGCAACACGGCGAGGTAGTCGCCGGTGGTTCGCTCGAGGATCAAAAAGAACCCGCCCTCTGCCGACCGAGGTCGGCCCTGCTTTGGCCCGAATTCGGCACCGGGCTGGCGTAAACCAGAAAGTCGCTCGAACGCAAACGCTCGCCCGCGATTTCCACCTGCGGGCCACCAGCGACTTGCGTAGTAGACCCCGCGTACGTAGCTGGGCAGAGTCACCTCACAGCATTCGAAGATACCCCATCGGTTTGGTTGGCCACGGTAGTCGCGCAAAACGCGAACACCCGAACCGTCGGTCTCGCGCAAGTCGATAGCGCCCGTTGCGCAAAGTGCTGTGATCAACAAGACGGCTGGAACGTTCACAGATAATGTCCCTCATGCACTTATAGCTGCTTGGCGATAGCGTCGGCGACACGCTTGGAAAGTTCTTGTTCGCCAAGAGGATGACTTCTGGAGCAACTGCGGCCATTTGCCGTCGCCGGTATTCAAGCTTTTGCGATTCGATTCGGATTTGTGGTCATCTTGATTCAGGCGTGGATGAAGATGTCGGTGTCGACCATTTGCAGTCGTAACGGCGTAGATACGGTTCGCCGCCGTATACCATGCCAATGCCCCACTCCGGCATGCCCGGGTCGGTCTGCGGGTCGGTCAGTTCTGGTCGATAGAGGCCAGGAGCATTCGGCTGGTTCTTTAGGCCGCGTTGGATGACCTGGAAATTAACACCGTCTTCAGCGACTTGCAGTGTGCGACCGTTTGGACCGTGCGCGCTGACCAGCGACATCACTCCGATACCGTGCTGCCAGATCTGGACTTCGTGACCGCTGTCCTGCACCGGCTGACCGTCGTTGAGCTTGTCAAACGGCCCAGTAGGTTCGTCGGCAACTGCAACACCCATCCTGGTGAATCTTGGGCCGGAGCGGCCATGTGCGAGGCTGCGTCCTTTGTAATAGAGCCATACTTTTCCTGACCGGATCAACAAACAGGCATCGTCGACTCGGTAACTGTCGAACGCATCACGTGGCTGGCCGACCGTTAGCACCGGCTTGTCCGAAGGACGTTCAAACGGACCGTTGGGCGAAGAGCTGACTGCGACTCCGATCGCCGTGAAGTCGTTCTCCGAGTTGTTTTCGAACTTACCGTCGCTACGCCCGGGTGTCGGACACACGCCCGTGTAGTACAGCCAGTACTTATCGTCGTGTTTCAGAATGTTCGGCGTGAACACACCGAACGAATCCCAAGCTCCAGCCGCGCCCAGTCCGATGGCCTCTCCGCGTTCCGTCCATTTCAGGCCGTCGGGCGAACTGGCGTACCAGATTGTTGCTGGATAACCGCTGCCTCCCAAATGCCGTTTGTTGACGGGCAAGTCCGCTTTGACGACTTTGCTGTAGAAGACGTAATAGGTGTCACCGGCCTTGATCACGTCCGAAGGATCGCGGCGGACGACACCACGTTCGTGCTCGAGGCCTTCTACTGCCTTGTGGGAAAAAGTCACGATCGGGATCCTTGCTTCGGTCGTTTCCGCCTCGGATGAGTCCGCGCCGGCGGCATTCTGCAACGCCGGCGGACCGACGAACGCGACGACAAGAGCAACCGTAAACAGGGGGGCGTGTATGGTGCGATGCCACATCAGTGTTTCCTTCCTGTTGTCGAGTATTCTGATCATTGGATTCGGAAGGCAAACGCATGATCGCAAGGTTTCACTTTCGGCAGGGTGATCTCCAAACCGTCAGCCGTGCGGGTCCAGTCTAGCCTCGCATCGGATCCGAGGAGAGCGACGTCGTTGATTTCCACAGAGTGGTGTGGAGAACGTTGTCTGAGCGACTTGATGACGGTCTTCCCGCTTTCCGGCCAAGTCATCATGATGGCATAGACCGTCTTGCCGTCTTTCGATTGGGTAAAGCGAAACTCTCCGTCTTTGTTGGGCTTCTTGTAGTCCCACATGATGCCTTCGCGGCTCTCGACCAGCTTCCAGGAAGTGATCGGCCCCTCTGCCGGTATCTTCCAACGACGCGTGTTGTAGATCGCTTCGCCGTTGACGTTCAGCCAGTCGCCGATGCCGTAGCAGATGGCTTTCTCTTTGGTATGGATCTCGCCCGAAGCCATCGGGGTGAGCGACAACAGATAGATGCCACCCCGAGCCGTCTGGTCGGCCAACGCTCGCACATGCACGTCCGCTCCGAGGTTGTAGCTCTTGTCGTGCGTGTAGCCCCAGGGATAGCTGATGGCGCGGTCTGTCAGCCAGTATTCTCCCGCATCCGGTGGCATGTTGCGTCCTCCTTCGTAACAGCGAATTCCCGTGTGTTCCGGGAGATTGAAACGACAGAAGTTCTGCTTGTCGCCACCAGGAAGTTTGTTGCACAGCACCGGTTCCTGTCCATTGGCAGTGACGGTGTCCAGGTAGTACTTCAAGACTTCAACGACGTAGTTCTCTGGAGAATTCGGTAGAGTCCGGTTGATGCCGTCGAACCAGATCAGATCCGGACTGTATTTGTCGACGACTTCCAGAACCTTGGCACGCCACTGGTTCGCGAAGTCCTCGATCGTCACATTGCCGCCCGGCATGCCGAAGAAAAAGTCAGCCTTCTCAGGATCGAATAGATCGAGCAACTTCTTTTGCTCGGCCGTGTAGAAATTGGAGTCGAAGTCCTTGTACGCAAAGTTCCAGGTACGGGCATGGTGAAATGTTGCCACGGTTCGGAAGTTCGCCTTCCGGGCGGCATCGACGAATTCGCCGTAGATGTCACGCTTCGGTCCCATGTTGCCGACGTTCCAGCGATTGACCTTGCTGTTCCACATCAGGAAACCGTCGTGGTGCACAAGTCCTAGGCCGCCGAACTTGGCGCCGGCAGCCTTCATCAATTCGACGAAGTCTTCGCCGCGGTATTTCTCCACTTTGAACATCGGGACGAAATCCGTGTAGCCGAACTCGGTCGGATCTCCGTAATGCTCTTTGTGGTAGTTGTAGTACGCTTTGTTGGTTTCATGCTGCTCGCCGCGGGATCCCGTCGGCGTATACATGTTACGCACGTAGGTATTGCCTTTGAACGCAGGCACGGAGTACACGCCCCAATGCGTGTACATTCCGAACTTGGCATCCAGCAGCCACTCCGGAATCGGGTAGTCTGTAATCTCGGCCCACTGCTTCGAGTACCTTGCATCCGGCTTCGTATAGAGCGGGCGTTTCCACTTGCCCTCGATCGACTTCAGCATCGCCGTTTCGTCTTCGCCCAACGTTGCGGTGTTCATGTCGGGATAGGCCGATTCCGTTGGCTCTGCGCGGGTCGTCGTCACTCCATTTGACAAGCAGAGAAGAATGAGGCCAACCGCCGGGAGGTTGATTCGTGTTATCATCGTCGATTGCTTTTCCGGATGTGTTGATGTGAGAAAGAGGTTCACTGGACTGGCTCCGACTGGCAGAAAACGCGTACGCGGTTCAGTCGCAATCGGTACGGCCCCGTGTTCATACGCTCGTCGTCTTGTTGAAACGGAAGTTCGGTTCTCGGACGCAGGCCGACCTTGACGAATTTTGCCGGCACAACCTGATACGGATTCACGAGCCAATCGCGGCCCATCGCGATATGATACGGATCGGCCCGCCAGATCTCGGTCCACGTGCTACCTTCCAATGAACTCCACACGGTCAGCAATCGCATCGAATTCTGACGGTCCTTGTGGTCGGCGATGATTTCCAGACCGTCGATGGGATAGACCTTGTCCAACTTGAGCGTCACGCTGGGAGCTTTTTCCTCTTCGCTTTCGTAAACACACGCGAGAGAGCTATCCGAAGCAGGCGTCACAATCTGCTGAGCGTCTCCCATCCGGCGTTTGCCGCTCGGCGATACCGCGGCGGTTTCCGATACGCATCGGCCTCGCTTCGAGGGAAACACGTCACCGAGTAAGTCTTCTGGATAGTCGGAGGTCAATCCGATCCCACTGCCCTCAACCGGCTTGAATCCCATCTGCCATGCGGGCGAATCGGACGCCAACCGCAGATCGGCCGGATGCAACTCAGTTCGAAGATCGATTTTGTTTTCAAATGACGGATCCGCAATCCGCGATCCTCGATCCATCCCGTTTGTTTGACGGTCGGCCAGGAACTGCTCCAGCGTTTGGCCGTCTGCTTCCGAGAAGTACATGTTGTTCCGCAAATCGCAGCTTTCGGGAGTCCGGATCGAGTCCGATTGACGTCCCGTGTATGGAGAGATTCCTGCACGAGTAAAATAGAAAACGTTGTTATGGACTTTGGAGCCCGGATTCGGTTGTTGACCGGGATAGAGCGAGAAGCGGATATTGCTGTTCACGAAGATGTTGTTGATGACGTGATTGTGGCCTTTATGCACCACACCGCCGCAAAGTATCAGGTTCTCGGTGAACGTCGTGCCGCGCTGCCAATCGTCACAACGCATCCCATTTCCCAAGCTCATATAGAGCATGTTGCGTCGCATGATGTTGCCAGTGCCCGCACCTGATACATTGAGAACGGCACCGTCACCGATTTTCGTGCGGGCGCGATAAACATAGTTGTTCTCAACGATGTTGTTACGAGCGTGCAAATAGTGTAGCAGGCGTGTCTGTAGCGTTCCGTCCTCTTCGAAGATGTCGCACCCAAGCTCGCCCCAACGAATGGTCTTGCTGGCCTCATCCCAGTCAACCTTCTTGCCTTCCATGAAGATGGCGCCACGCACACCACAAATGCCAATTGCTTTGCGCGGTACTTCGCGGATATGGTTGTTGGCGATGTAGTTCTGACCGCTCTGCCAGACAAAGATGGCGTGGCCGTGCCAGATCAACTCGCCAGTACGGCGAATCAGGTTGTTGACAATACGGTTGTTCTTGTTGGCATCCTTGGTACCCGGCCCGTATCCACACAGCAGAATGCCCATGTGACCGACGCGATCGATCAGATTGTTCTGAATCGTGATGTTCTGGGCGTGCAGGTCGAGCCGAATGGCGGAGTTGCCGGAGTTCATGAAGCGACATGAGTCGACAGTGCAATTCTCGGCACCACGAAAGCGCAGCAACGCATTGCCATGGTCGAACTTGTCCCAGTCGTGTTGGATGCCCCAGCCCTTGTGGTCCGGCCACCACGAGTAGCGATCAGCCTGCGTAAAGGTCAGGCCCCGAAACACGAGTCTCCGGACAGGCGTGTCTGTCGGGCCATCGTAGTTGATATCACCTTCAACACGGAAATACTCCACCAATCGCGGAACAACAATGGCGTCTCCCGGTTCGCCGTTTACCGGCCAGTAGTAGATCCGCCGCGTCTTCGTGTTGACACACCATTCTCCCGGTTGATCCAGCACGTCAATGACGTTTTCTATGTACGCCGGGTTGTATGGTTTTGGTGTCGTAAATGGCGGCGTATTGCCCTCGTACTTCAGCCATGCGATGCGCTTTTCCAAGTCAACCGATTCAATCGACGAGACATTGTGCGTCCATGGCACACCGCAGAAGAAGGCCTCAACATCTCCGATGTTGTCCCACGCTTTGATCGCGCCCGCAGGAAACTCGAGTCGACGTAGAAGCGGGCGGTCTTCTGGTAGAGCCACGTTGCGTGTAGCGAATTTCTTGAACTCCTGCATGGGACTCTGAAATCCACGACCGCGTGCTCGCTCCAGCATCCGGTTGCCGTCGAACATCACTTTGAAGTCTTCAACGCCTTTCGGAATGTCAGCCACCCACAGTCGTCCTTCGGTCGCGCTGGATGCTCCGGCAAACGGCGTGATCACGCGTTTCCAGCCGTGGACAGAAACGGCCGACGTGATGATCGGGATTTCCCCGCGATACGCTTGGTAGATGACGCCGCCGTCCTGAACGGCGAAAACCACCGGTTCGTCAAGGAGATACTTGCCTCCGCGCAGATGTACCGTGACGGGTTTCTCCGCCTCACGAGCCAGATCACGCGCTCGGGCGATGGTCTTCAGCGGGGCTCGTTCCGTTCCGGCTGCAGAGTCCGCACCGCTGGGCGACACGAAGATGTCGCCAGCAAATACTGGGCTGCTGGCTCCGAGCAGCACGGTCGCCAGCAGGCAGGTCATCTTGTTTAGCACGTCAGTAAGCTCCTTCGGCGGGAACGCCCGTGAAGAAATGCGAGCGGGCAATGGATTCTCCTCTCGTGTCTTGGTATTCCTACTTTTTCGAGAGATGAATCTTGAGGCCATAGGCAAAATCGCATGGCTTCTCTTTCGGGAACGTCACGCGCAGACCGTCCGGATGATGCTCCCATCCAATATCGCCATCGTGTCCAAGCATTTCGACGGACCTGATCTCGCCGATTCGTGTGTTGCCGGGCGCGAGAAAGGCCAGCTCGACATACGGGCGGTTCTTCGGCGGCCAGGCAAGGACGTAGGCGTAGAGGTATTCACCTTTCGTGGTGTAACGGACGTCCCGCCAAGTGAACGGCGATTCGACGACGAAGTGAGGAATCTCGTTTGTCTTGCCTTCGCCAAACATGTACCACGGACGAGTGCCGTAGATCCCTTCGCCGTTGACTGCCAGCCACTTGCCCATGTCTTCCAGGATTCCGGTCGCCGTTTCATCCAGCGTTCCATCGGCGCGAATGGGGATATTAAGCAACAGGCTTCCGTTCTTGCTGACGATATCAATCAGCTTGTCCGTTTGCGTATCGGCCGTGGTATAGGGGCTGTTTCTGTTGTAGCCCCAGGAGCCGATGGAATCGTCGGTCTGCCACGGTTCGGGGAGGATGTGACTGGCCTTGCCGCGTTCGTAGTCAAGTGTTGTCATGCCGTCGGCATAGAGTCCTTGCCAAGGACGCTCTTTGACGCACATCACGCCGTTCGGACGCTGGTTGTAGAAGTGAGCGATCACGCCCATGCCGGTCTGACCGTTGTCGTCGCCTCGGAAGGGAACGGCGCAGTCGAAGTACAGGTGATCGGGTTCGTAGTCGTCGATCAGTTGCTTGACTCGTTTGGCCCACAGATCGCGCCACTCCTTCGGTGCATTGAACGGAGCGCGCGGATGCGTGCTCTGGCCGTCGTTGGGCGGATAGAGGCCTTTCGCCTTGCCCTGGGCGCCGTCGTAAAGCACGCCTGCCTTTGGTCCCTTCGTATCGGCCTGATTCGCCGTGTTCAGCCAACAGTAACTCCGCGACAAATGAGTCGTGACGCCGAATCGCAGGCCGGCCTTGAGTGTGGCGTCGCGCCACATGCCGATGAGGTCCTTCTTCGGGCCCATGTTTACGGCGTTCCACTGGTGGTGCTTCGAGTTCCACAAATCGAAGTTGTCATGATGCACGGCGCACGGCGTGAAGTACTTCGCACCCGCTCGTTTGAACAACGCCAATAGGGCATCAGGATCGAAGTTTTCGGCTTTCCACAACGGGATGAAGTCCTTGTAACCGAACTCGGACGGGTGCCCGTAGTGCTTGAGGTGATGCTCATACTCCTCTCGGTCTTCTTCATACAGCTTGCGAGCATACCATTCGCCTTGCTCGGCGACCGAGTACGCGCCCCAGTGCAGGTAAATCCCAAATTTTGCATCACGGAACCACTCCGGACACTCATAGGCCTGAAGCGACTCGACGGTGGGCTCGAAGCGATCTGCACTCTGAACGCTGTTGACGGCACAGGCCATCAACAGGACGACGTAACCCAGGGTTGCTCTTTTCATGGTGTCTTCCTTTCTGTGTGTTTCTCATTCGTTGCGTTTCTATTCGTTGCCAAGAATCCCTTGTTGTGTTGACGAAAGACTCTCCAGCGTCTCGTCATAGAAATGATAGTCCTTGTGATTATGCAAGTGCTTCTCGCGGCTGGCAGGAGTTGTGTACACTTTCAGCCAGCGCTGAGCCTTCTTGTCTTGGAAATAGGCGTGCTCAGCGGTCAGGCCCGGGTGCTGATCCAGGATGTGATCCAACTGCTTGCGAACTGTGGCATGCGCAACGTCCTTTTCGGCCCGCCGGTACGCCCGTCCGTCATGACTCGTTCCGCAGAAGTAGAACCGACCACGAGGCGCGTCTAGGATGGGGCAGACGACTTCGAGCAAATGGGTTCGTGTTCGGGCGAGGCGCGTGCCGCCAATGCAGGCGAAGATATAGTCACGGTGAGTGTCTGCTCGTCCCGTGAGAAACGGCTTGAGACTTCGGCCGTCGACTTCGTAACCTTCCGGAATGTCGGCATTGGCAAAGTCGACCAATGTGGGCAGGATGTCAGACAGGTCGCAGATCTCGCCGGTTGGCCCCCGTTTCTTGATGCCGGCGCCGTAGACGATAAATGGTACCCGGCAGCCACGCTCGACGCCTCGCGATTTGGCCGTGACCGCCGTACCATTGTCCGAGCAGAAAATGAAGACCGTGTTGTCGAACACGTTCAGACCACGGACTTTCTGCTCCAACCGACCGACCAAGACATCAATGTAGTCATTCAAGGCGCGAAAACGTCGGGCATTGTCTTCTTTGGAGCCACTCAGATCACCCACCTCCCCGTACAGCGGGCAGGTCGTTTGGCCTCCGCGCGTGCCGTGCGGCGCGACCATCGGGTAGTAGGCCAGAAACGGCTTATCAGCCTGCACACTCCGTTCCATGAAGTCGCAGAGGAAGTCCGTAAAGATCGCGGGGCCGAAATCCTCTGGCTTCGTTGGCACGATCTTGTGATTCTTGACGATACACGGATGCCAATAGCGGGACGTTGTCGAGTCATCCTCCCAGGCACCCTTATGTTCAGGACTGCCCGGCAATCTGTCGAGTTCCTTTTGACCTTCCCAGAGGCAGTATTCATCGAACCCGACGACTGGTTCGCTCGGCTGTTCGGCACCACCGATGTGCCACTTGCCAGCGACAGCCGTAGCGTAGCCAGCCTCCTGCATCAGCCTGCCGAAGCTGTGATGGTGTCGAAACAGATCGTTGCTGCCATCGGCCTGGGGAATTGCGAAACCATTGCTCCAAAAGCCGGTGCGCGAAGCATAACGCCCGGTCATGATCTGAGCGCGGGCCGGGCAGCAAAGCGCCGACGCCCAGGCTGTCTTAAACATGACTCCTTCCCGGGCCATCCGGTCGAGATTCGGCGTCTTTGCATCGGCGCAGCCGTAGCAGCTGAACATTTCCGGGCTCACGTCGTCCGCCATGATCAAGACGATGTTCGGTTGGCTGGATATGGCCGCGTTGCAGAATAGCAGTGCGCCCAACGAGAGGAATGCCATGATTGTCAGGCTTCGGTTTGATGTAGTCATTTGGGTGCGATCCTATCTCGTAGCTGCGTTCGCCGGAACGCGGGTTGTGCCAACGGCTGCAGGACCATACTCCTTCCGGATAGTGCTCTTCTCGTCTAGTACACGTTGGAACAAAACTCGTCTTGCTTCGCCCTCCGGGCCGGCTTCACCGTCGGGAATCGGGGATTTCTCGTCGGGGTCGTTCTTCAAATCGAAGAAGTTACCGCTATTGAGCAGCTTCCAGCGACCGTCATGGACCCAACGCGTCGGTTGGCTCTTCCGCAATTGCTTGGCAGATTTCCGTTCGCTGATGGACTCATTGGGTTCGACCGGGGGCTTGTCTTCCATGTCGGGTGAATCACCATCGCCGTCGTACTTGCCTTTTTCATAGTAGCAATAGATGTACGGTTTCGGATTGCCCGGCTTGCCGAGTAACTGTGGAAGAAACGAAACGCCGTCCAAGTGCAGGCCATCGGGCACCTCAGCCTTCGCCATTTCGACAAAAGTGGGCATCATGTCGTTGAAGTCGATCAGATCGTTGCACACGCGACCCGCGGACAGGGTGCCTTTCCAGGAGGCAATCAGCGGAACGTGAGTACTCACATCCAGCTTGCGTCCCTTGCCGCCCTGGACTGTGCGTCCCCGGAACTTCGATGTCAGCTTCTTGTCCGTTCCGTTATCTCCGGTGAAGATAACTAGCGTGTTTTCCGCGAGCCCTTCCTTTTCCAGGTGATCCAAGATTCGTCCGACGATCTTGTCAGTGTAGTTGACCATGCCGGCGAAGTACGCGAGATCGCGTCTCGGCTTCGTTGCTGGATCGTATCCTGGAGTGTCCGGCGTGGGATGCGTTGGGCCGTGCGTCAACGCCATGGGGTAATAGGCGAAGAAGGGCCGGGTTTTGTTACGCGAGATGAAGTCGAGCAGATAGTTGCAGAAGATGTCGGGACCGAACTTGGCTTCCGTGTCCGGCAGCAACCTCCCATTGGCCTTGATCGTCGGGCTCCAATATCGCGATCCGCCGGTTGCCTCGTCCATCTCCCAAAGGCACCATTCGTCAAAGCCGGACTGGTCAGGATGCGTGCCGGGATACCGTTGCCCGCGTCCGGAGAGCTGCCATTTGCCGGTGGTACAAGTCGCGTAGCCCGCAGCGCTCAGGATATGACCGAAGGTGAGTTCTTTCGGATGCAACGAACCGAAGGCCCAGTAGTTTCGCGAGTTGCACCGGCCCGTCATGATCTGCACTCGCGTAGGAGTGCAAACGGGCTGGGAGTGGCACTGAGTGAACCGCATGCCGTCCGTAGCCATGGCGTCCAGCCGCGGTGTCTGGTAGGACTCGCCGCCGTTGCAGGTTACACATTCGTAACCGAAATCGTCGGCCATGATCAGGATGATGTTTGGCCGGTAGTCCGAACGCGACTTGGCGTCCACCGTCTTCGTCGACGCGCTCCCCACAAAAGTGAGTGCAATCAGTGCCAACGTCGCGCCAGGCAATCTCTTTACGTTTGCTATCTTCACTTGCTCGCCTCCCGAACCGTTCACTCCGCGGTAATCCTCAATACATAGGCGTATTCGCACGGTTTATCCCCGGGCATGGCAACTACAAGACCGCGCGATTCCTGCTTGAATGCGAGCTTCTTGTCGTATCCGACAAGGGACACGCCCGTGATTGCTCCCTCAAGGTGAGGCGAACTGCTGCCGAGCGTCTGAATGATTAGTTCGTCTCCCGGCCAGTCGAGGCTGATGGCGTAGAGCTTCTCGCCTTTCGTGGTGAAACGGATGTCTCGAGCCGTGTAGTCAGCCTTGCGTCGTGCTCGTTTGCCGCCCGCCACCTTTGTCGGCCCCTCGCCGAACACTTTCCAAGGTCGAGTGCCGTAGATCGCTTCACCGTTGACCTCCAGCCATTGCCCCATGCCTAGGAGTATCTGTTGCGCTTCTTCGGGGATCGTTCCATCGGGTCTGGGGCCGACGTTCAGTAGCATCACACCGTTCTTACTCACAATGTCGATGAGTTCGTCGACAAGATAGTCGGACGTGTAATACTTGATGTCGTTGATATAGCCCCAGGAGTTCTGGTAGACCGACGTGTCGGTTTCCCAGGGTGTCGGAAGAATCTCGGCCGCGCGACCTCGTTCGAAGTTCAGAATGCCGACGCCTTCGGGCAGGTCTTCGCCTTTTTTGGTCACGGCGACCTGTTTGCCTGCGGCTTCTGCTCGGTTGTAGTAGTACGCAAGCAGCTCGCGTTTGTAAGGATCGTAATGCGATCGGCCCCAACCGCCGTCGAACCAGATCATGGCCGGATCGTATTTGTCGATTACCTCGACAACCCGAGCTTTCCAGTCCTTCAGATACGCTTCACTCGGCGGAGCACCCGGTTCGTGGATCGGGCCGTAAATGCTGCCTAGGTAGGCGTATCTCGGATCGTTCGTATCGAAATCGCCTTCATGCGGATAATACTGCCAGTTGCGTGCGTGATGGAATGTGGCGATGAACTTCATCCCGCGTTTCTTGATAGCGGCGGCCAGCTTGCCAGTTACGTCAACCTTCGGCCCCTTGTCTGCACAGTCCCATTCGGTCAAGGCACTATCCCACATGGCGAATCCGTCGTGGTGCTCGGCACAAGGCCCCGCGAACTTAGCGCCTGATTTCAGAAACAACTCCGCCCAGTCGTCGGCGTCGAACTTCTCGCCCGTGAACATGGGCAGGAAGTCCTTATAGCCGAACTTTTCCGGCGGCCCGAAGTGCTTCGTGTGCCACCCGTAGAAGTCTTTGTTGCGGAATCCGTCCTTCATGTACATGCCGTGGGGATACCATTCGGTGACGTGGGCGGGGACGGAGTAGATGCCCCAGTGTGTGTAGATGCCAAACTTGCCGTCTTGAAACCACTCGGGAATCGGATAGGTGGCCAGCGATTCCCAGGTTGGCTCATAGGGTTCCTCCGCGTGGAGTTGGAGCGGGAGGGTCAGCAGTGCCGCCAGCGACCCAAGGCAAAGGCATCGAAGAATGGTACTGGTTGTTGTCATGATTTCCGATCGTAGGCGTAGGGTTCAACGGGGAGTTTCGGAGAGGACGTTTTGTGTGAGACGCCGGTAGCCGTGAGAGATCGCAAAGGGCAACCCTGCTTCGAGGGATTCGGCGGGGGCATCGACTTGACGATCCACGACCAGCCACGCTTCCGTTGGGACTTTGCTCGCTGGGGCATCATTTCGGCCGTCTGCCGAGTTCCTTGAACCGCTGACCGCGATGGTGCGGCCTCGGTGGTCACGTAAATCGTATCGGGCGATCGTCCAGCGCGTGGCTTGTTGCCGCTGATCGGGGGTGACCGATTTGCCGTCAATTCCGATGGCCGTGTCGACGGCCGCCCAGGTTTGCACGAGCAGGTCGTAGCGGCCGAAGTCTTCATCCGGGATGTTCAGATGGAGCGAGAATGTGCCGTCACCGCTTTCTGCTCGAGATGCTGGAAGCGGATCGGGGCGTGCATGCGATGCGCGCACGGACGTTCCCGGCTCGATTTCGAGAACCATTACCGAATCGCCAGGCACGTTGATCTCGATCGGCTGACCGGAGACGAGTTTCCAGGGCATGACTTCGACGAATGGATAGATCACCCGCGCCCGATAGTCTTGTCCCGCCTCGCCTCGAAAATAGACCGAGCGATCGAACGGTACTTCGAGCACTTGCTCGGCACGATCCGGGTTGCGGACCGTGACGATCGCCCGGCCGTCGACCCAACTGATGTAACCGTAGACGGCACCGGCGCCGGGATCGCCGCCCACGTAAACGGTATTGATCAGCCGATGCTGATTCTTCTGGGCCCAAGCCGCCGCCTTGCCAAGCACTTTCCAGTGCGCGTCGTTCAGCAACTCGGGCGTGATGTAGAGTTCCTTGACCATGGTGCCGCGGGCCAGATGCATCACTACATAGTCGGACCATTCGTGCAGCGGGTCGCGGAAATCCGTATAGGGCTTTTTCTTCGAGAACAGGATGCCGTGGGTCATCAGGTTGGCCACGGGCAGAATCGGCCGTGTGCATCGCTGCGGATTGTTGAAGCTTTGGAAGAGCCACGAATCGCGGTAGGTCGTAGCATTATCGCGGAGCGAAACCTGGGGCCAACCGGTGTTGTTGCCGCTGTCGCCCGACATCATCCACAGCGTGTCGACATGCTGGAGCCACCACGGCGAAAACCACGAGCCGTTGGTGTAGTTCTGGAATACGTGCGGATTCAGACTGCGTTCAAAGGCCAGTAGTTCGAGCGTCACGTCCAGGCAGCGTTCTCGTGCATGGCGCTCGGTGATGTAATGGGACGTGAAGTTGTGGTTGAAGTCGTGTTTGATGTAGTCGACGCCAACATCGGTCAGCAAGTAACGGATGGCCTGCTTCAGGTCGTTTTGGTACTTGGATTGGAGAATGTCGAAATACTCCTTCCCTTGCATCCAGCGCCGTGACCGGTCGAAGCTGTCTGCGTATGCCGAGCGATAGCCGATCTCCCGGCCTCGTGACAGGCTGTTGTTCGTGCCGTCCAGGGAGATCCAGATGCCCAGTTTCGTGCCGAGTTGTTCCAGCGATTGTTGAATCTTCGGCAGCGACTCGTGGGTGGGATTGTCCTGCGGCTGATAGATGGATTGAAACGACTTGCCGTCCTGCCAGCCGTGATCGGGAACCATGGCGTCCAGATGGGCGCCGTGTTGTGTCAGTCTATTGAAAATCGGACGTGCCGTGTTCTCCACAAAGTTCTCACGCGTGACGAACTTCGCGTCACTGCTGTACCAGTTGTTGAAGTGCAGATGACTGCGGGGGCGCTTGCGTGTTCGGGCGACGTGGTCAAGTAAGGCCAACTCGGCGTTCTCGCCGGGCGTGCGGCTGATTCCAGCGACCGCCTGCTTGCTCACGATCCCCCATGACTCGTCGCTCTGCACACGGGCATAACCCGGATAATGGAACAGCGTAACCAAGCCATTGCGCGGCTCGAATTCCCGCTCGCGGCCTTCGAGTTCGACGTCATAGAACCAGCGGTAGTTGTAGTCGGGCTCGATGCAGTCGTTGCTGTGCCAACTGAAGAAGCCGGGGTACTCGATGCCGAAGAACCAGTTTCCGATAAATACGGGCTGCCCGAATCCGCCGCGCGACGCCTCTTGGGCCGTCGAGAATCGCTCAACCTGTAGTCGATCAATTATCTGGCCTTCCTTCATCGCGAGAGAGACGGTTTTGTGGTGCGTGGGGCCCGTACCTAGCGCGTAAGCTACTGTTACCTGTTTCGGCGCAGGCTCCGGTAGGGGCTGACGTTGCCGGTAAGAGACGCGGACCGTCATCACGCCGTCCGCTTCCGATCGGACGGGTGGACCAGTTGCAGCGTAATCAGCGACCGTCCAACCTTGTTCGCTATCAAGAGGAAGAATGTGGAATTCGTCGCTCTGGACGTCAAAGGCGTCGCTGCCGTCCGCGCGGGCAAATCGTATGGTTCGCCAACTCCCATCGACTCGACGCAGTTCGCGCTGGACGTGCTTGTTCTTCAGGACCAACGACTCAGCCTCGGTCCCTCGCGCGGAGCCGGCCGTCGCCGCGATGATCAGGGTGACAGTCAAGCTGCCGAGCTTCGACAGACGCATCTTTCTATTGTCCTTTGCGAGCGTTCTTTTCGACAGCAGGGAGCCCGTCGTCCGGTTGGTTCCACAAGCGATAGGGGTCGTCCAAGCGGCGCATTTCAGCAAGCAACAGGGCTTCCATCTCCGCCAGCTTGCCTCTGTAACGCGGATCTTCGGCAAGGTCTCGTTGGTCGGCCGACAATATGGCGCCCGTCAACTGCGCCACCTTCGGATCGCGATGTTCCTCCAGGAATTCGTCCGGGTTGTCGGCCAGGTTGAAAAGCTGCGTTTCCCGCACGTCATCCCGTAGGGAATCGTACTTGAGAAGTTTCCAATCGCCTTTCTTGACGCAACGCATCCCGGGTTTGGCGCCCCCGCAGTAGACGCCGTAGAGCGCGTCGCGGGCGGTTTCCTGTTTGCCCTGGAGTATCGGCTTCAGGCTGATTCCTTCGCTGGTTTCAGGGGGCGTGATGCCTGCCAGATCGCAGAGGGTGGAGAGAACGTCGAGGAGGTAGATGTTGCCCTTCACGCGGGAGTTGGGCTGAATGCCCGGCCCTTTGACAACGAAAGGGACGCGCCACGTGTGGTCGTAGAGGTTTTGTTTTCCTTGTAGGCCGTGACGTCCGATGGCCATGCCGTGGTCGGCCGTATAGAAGATGTACGTGTTGTCTAACTCGCCCATGGCTTCGAGTTCTTCAAGTACGCGGCCGATTTGGATGTCGATGTTCTCACTGCAAGCGAACTCCCGGCCAAGTTCGTTCCGGATCGTGCGTTTATCCCGTTTATGCCAGACACCGCTCACATTCACCTCGTCGCGGACCGTCATGTGCGTGTTGTCGAAGGGGTGGGCGGGCAGGTAGTTGCCCGGCAGACGCGGCTGCTTCGGGTCAGCTGGCGGAAGCTGGTTCTTATCTGTGTGATTGACGGCCCCGTACTTCGCGAGCAACTCCGGCTTGCCGTCGCGAACGTCGTGGGGGTGAGAGAATCCGAAGTAGATCAGGAACGGATCGGTGTCCTCGGCCGCTTTGCGTTCGGCCAGATATTCCAGGACTCGCTCGGCGTGCCAGGCGCTACCAGTTTCGTCCGTTCCGCCCCTCTTCGTGGCGTCGTGGCGAACGGTGAACAGTT
>CAZUAH010000126.1:0-29336 GCA_964617665.1 uncultured Pirellulaceae bacterium | reverse complement strand
GGACCCGTCCTGGCTTGGTGAAGTCTGCCAGGACAGGTCCTGGCCTACCCGAAGATTAAGGCCTGACAAAGCTCTAGCCATCTGGTTTGGGTGCCGTCCTTTTGGCGCTAGTGGGCTTTGAATTGGCTCCGCTTTCTTCCTGCTCCGAGACAGCCTCGACCACGGGACGGCATGGCTTACCTTTTTCGTACCGCACCAAGTCCTTTTTGAGCCGAGCGGCTAGTTCTTCGTTGCCGAGTTCTTCGGCCTTGGCAACGAGCTGTTTCTGAATCGTGGCCGCTTCTTTGCAGCGTCCCGCTTCGGCAAGTGCCAAGGCCAGCGTTTCCATGTGCTGCGGCTTGGGCTGAGCCTGAACAATTTTCGTGGCCAGTTCGACGGCACGTTCGCCGTTGCGTAGCGTAAGGTCCGGACAAGTGGCCAACAGACGCGCCAGCGCATACGCGGTTCGTCCGCGGTCGGCAAAACGGCCGTGTGCCTTTTCCAGCAGGTCGACAGCCTTCTTGTACTGGCGCATCTCGACCAGTAGGTTAGACAGGTCGATCAAAGCCGGCTCGTCATCGGGCGTTTCCGTCATCACCTGCTCCAGATGCTGGATAGCCTCGTCTGATTTGCCGGCTTCCCGCATTGAACCCGCTAATAGCCGCCGGGCCACTTGGTCGCCAGGCGCGGCTTGCACGACGAGTTGAAAATGTTCGACTGCGCGCTCGTGCTCGCCCTTCTGTGACATCAAGGCACCAAGGTTGTAGTGGGCCGTCACGTTCTTAGGATCACACTCAATCGCTTTGCGGTATCGCTCGATCGCCTCATCGGTTTTGCCCAACTGAATGAGCGCCGTACCCAGATTAATCAGTGCCGGGACGCTTTCGGGGTTTGCTTCCGCGGCTTTAGCGAACGCGGTGGCTGCCTCGCCGAAACGCCCGGCGCTGAACGCCATCCGGCCACGAATCAAGTAGACGCGTTCGCCCTGAAGCAGTAGCGGCAAAGCATCGACTAACGGATCGACGGGGCGAATGCCCACGGTACCTCGCTTTTCCAAGTGACTCTTTGCCTTCTCCAGATCACCCAGACCGCGGTGCGCCATCGCCAACGAGTAGTGAATCGTGTTTGCCCCCGGCACGCGTTTCAAGGCATCCTCGAATAGCGGGATGGCTTCGGCGTATTTCTTCTCACGTAATGCCACGTCGCCCAAACCGTTCAGAGCGGCCGCGCACTCAGATTCGATAGACAATGCTCGTTGAAAACTATCGCGGGCATCGGCCAGTTGATCCATCTGCAATTGGACAGTCCCCAGCCGAACCACGGCCGGCACATTGTCGGGGCTCAATTGAATGCACAATCCGAAATACGTTTTCGCGTGGGTCAACTGTCCTGCCTGTTGGTACAGTGTTGCGATCAGATGGTAAGCACGAGGATCATTCGGCGCCAGCCGAATCGCATTCACGTAGCAGCATTCGCCGGCTTCGTACAATTCGTAAGCATGATAGAGCTGGCCGAGAGTGCCGTAGGCGTCCGCCAGAGCGCTATCGGAGCCTGCCGTCTCGGACGCTGACCGCTCGAACGAATCAAGGAATTCCTGAATCTGTTTGGCCACAGACTCCTCGAGCCGTGTAAGATCGGGAAGGGGAATGGAAACAAGGGTGTCGCGGACAGGGGCCAGCATTGGCCCGCTGGTGGCGTCGCTGAGAATGGGCTTGATCGCTGAAAACTCAGCTTTCTGACGCGCCTCGATGAGCAGTTGCGGCTGGGCGGCCACTTGGATGCCGTGCTGCCAGTAACGACGTGCCTCGTCATGCCGATCCAAGGCGATCAGCGTCTGGCCCAACTCGAGGTACGCGCGACTGTGGGCAGGTTCAATCTGTAGCGTTCGCTGGAATGACTCCACCGCTTTCTCTTGTCGTCCCAGCTCTCGTTGAGCTTTGCCCAGGTAGAACCAAGCAAGCGACATGTTGGGTCGGATCTCGATGGCCCGTTGCAGGCGTTCGATGGCTTCTTCGGCCCTTTCGCCGCCGAGCAATAGTAGGCCAAGATTGTAGTGGGCTTCGGCCCTGGCGGATTTGGACTCTAGAGCCTTCCCAAGCTGTTCTTCGGCGGCTTCGCTGTTATCCAGGGACAAGAAAGCCGCGCCGCGCCACTCCAAAGCCAACGGGTGATTTGGGAATCTCTCCAAAGTCAGAGCGGCTGTGCGTTCTGCCGCCGCATAGCGACGTTGCTTGAGCTGTGCCATAGTCAAATCCAGGTACGGTTCAACGTTGGACAAATCGAGCGTAGCGAGCAAGTTCTCCAGTTGATTTGCGGCCGCTGGATGGCTGAACTTGGACAGTCGCAACATGGTCACAGCGCGATAAACATCGCTGCCTCCGTCGTCCGTCGATTGTTGCTGGTCGGTAAACACCAAGTCTTTCAAAACGGGCTTTGTTTCCTGCAACTCGGCCAACTGTGCGCCGCTGGGCAGGGAACGACCGATGAAATGGTCCGTCATGACGGCATGGACCACGTCCTGCGTGCGACGTTTTGGCATATGGCACGTAGCGCAATCGTGCACGTCAATGTTTTTGACCTTTTCGTGGTCCTCTGGTCGCAGCGTGCAGTCATCTAACGCGTGGCACTTGACGCAAGCGGAACGGTAGTGGCTTGCCCGGTCCTCTGCAGCTACTCGATGATGGGGGTCGTGGCAGGTCAGGCATCCCAGACGGCCTTCGCTTTCCGCGAAGCAGCGACTTTGTTGGAGGCGATAGGCGTGGTGATTAATTTCGAATCTCTCCGAGGCTTCCTTCTCCTTTTCGGCCACGTCTATTCCGACCTGGTAGTCCGCCAGCGGCTGCCCCGGACGAAACGAGTAGTCGGCCTTCCCCAAACGCCGTAGACCCGTCAAGGTGACCGACGGCTGATAGTGACACTGATTGCACACATCGTTGCGCAGTTGCGTGTCAAGATTCGCCGGGTTAACGATCATCGAACGGTGTTCTTCGGCGGCATCTGCGTCAGCTTTCGCCGCCACAATGTGTTGTGCCCCCGGGCCGTGGCAGCGCTGGCAACCGATACCCTCGGGCAACTGCTTGGGGAACGTGTGCGATGCTGCATACACGTCGCTTCCTTCCGGGACATCCGGATACGCGTTATGGCAGAACATACAGTCACGCTGCACTTGGCGCAACACACCTTCGTGAAATCGGTTGTCATAACCGGGCGCCATGGCCCAGCGCTTCTCCTGTGGATACCAGGCGACTGGCAGTTGATACAACTCGCCCGAGGCAGTCTGGTAGAGGTAATGGCGAGCGTGGTTTCCGGAACCAAGAACCCAATCCACTCGGCATTCAAACTGATTGATTCGGTTCCCCTCCTCGTCCAATTGACAACGTGAAAAGAACAAGGCGTCATCTCGCCGAGTCATTTCATACATGCGCTGAGATGGCTTGTGAACGAACGCGGCGGTGTCGAAGTCTTCGACGAGTTTGTTGGGACGCGGCCGGAAAAATGAGTTGGCCATTCCCACCTGCTGATATGAATCGTAGATTTCCTGATGGCATTCAGCACACGCGTGATCGTTGACATAGCCAGGCGCGGCTCCGCTCGTAACGGCCAATTGTCCGCCTGGATCTGTTGGCGAGTCTCCGTCGGGCGTCGATGGCGGCGTCACCGGCTTCCGGCCCTCTGCTCCCGCGCCGTCTTCCGCCTGTTCGCCATTCTTCATGATCAGGGTTGCCACAAGCACGCATCCGGCGCCCAGACCGATACCAACGATCAGCGTAGTAATCACCAACGTGTGTTTCTTCATGATTCCGTTCCGACTTCCTTTGCCTTCCGCTCTCGCTGCAACAACCAGTAACGCCCGGTGTCTAGATTCTCCCACTGCTGAACGTTGCCGTTCGCCCAATGGACCCGTACCGCGACGACACCTTCATAATCGCCAAATCCTACCAGCACGCGTGGATCGTGGGATGAACAGTAGCCGCCGTCGGACCGGACGCGTCGCCAGACCACCTTTCCATCAGATCGGGTGACCTCGATGCGCGCATGCAACGCGTCCCGCTTGCCGTTGTCCTCCAACACGCGCAGCCCAATCCAGTTCTGTTGGTTGCCGACTTGGTTCAATATCAGTCGAGCCCGGCCACGATTGTTCAAAACCGCGATGTCTATGTCACCATCGTTGTCGACGTCGCCAAACGCGGCACCACGACTGACCTCGGAAATGCGAAAAGCATCTCCGGCCTTCTCGGTGACTTCCACGAACTTCATCCCGCCCTGGTTGTGATAGAGCTGATTGGGCTGATGGAGCGGGTAGGGGTCCTTCTTGCGGAGCAGGTTTTCCAGGACGTACACCGCGCCGTTCAACGCCAACAGGTCAAGCCATCCGTCGTTGTCGTAATCGAAGAAGCCGGTTCCGAAACTGGTCTTTGCCAAGCTGGGAAGGTGGAGCCCGAACTGGATCGTCTGGTCTTCGTACATTCCATCTCCCACGTTGACGTACAGGGTATTGGATTCTGCATCAATATGCGTCATGAACATATCCAAATCCCCGTCGCCATCAAAGTCGCCGATGTCCACGCCCATCCCGGCTTCGGGCCTTCCCATGCTGTTGACGGCCGAACCGGCCAAAAGTGCCTCGTCGCGGAAGCGGCCCGTACCTTGTTCGTTGATCCACAACTGATTAGGATCGCCGTCGTTGGCCACGTAGATATCGGTCCAGCCATCTTCGTTGAAGTCGGCACAGACGACTCCCAGCCCGGCGCCGAATTCCTCTTTGATGCGTGAGTCGACCGTGACGTCTTCAAATGTCCCATCGCCGCGGTTGTGCAGCAGGCGATCCACCTTGGCGTCATAGGCGTCGGGCCCACACCAGTCGCGTGCGCTGCTCTTTGAAAAGCAACGACGCTTCAGGTCGACTGAGAACGCCACATAGTTAGCCACAAACAAGTCCAGGTATCCGTCCCGATCGTAGTCGAAGAACGAGGCACTTGTGCTCCAGGTGGTATCATCTGTGCCCGTCTTCTTGGTAACATCGCTGAACGTCCCGTTGCCGTTGTTTCGGAAAAGGTGATTCGAGCCAACGTTCGTGACATACAGGTCTATCCATCCATCGTTGTCGTAGTCGGCGCACGCCACACCCATTCCATATCGTTCGGCGACGATGCCACTTTCCTTGGTCACATCGGTGAAGCCGAGCCGACCGGACTCAACCAGGTCGTTGCGATATAGTCGATCATGCGGCGGCCATTTTCCATTCCAGTCATCCGGCCGGGCATCCTCTTCGGGCTTCAGCAGCGCGCCTTGAACCAAGTAGAGATCGAGATCTCCATCGTTGTCGAAATCGAAAAGGGCAGCGCCGGATCCCGTTATCTCAGGCAGCATGTACTCGCCCGTTATGTGATTGAAATGGACGAAGTCAATGCCCATCGAGTCCGTCACGTCCTTCATAATGGATGGCGGCGAGGCTGGAGGTTTCTGCTGTTTGGCAGGGATCGAGTCTTCGCCGCTTGGCTCAACTCTCTTTGCAGTCGATTTAGGTGCTTTCCCTGTCGATGGCGAACAACCCGCGAGTACGGAAAGGACAAGTGCGACACATGTGAAGGCGTGCCCATGTTGCCAAGAAGTGCGCAGCGCGGAAGCGATGGAAAGATGCCATCTTGCTATTGCTTGGCGGCTACGACCAGACATCGCGGGTATCCAACTTAATTCCCTTGCTGGGGAACTCTGACGGTCAGTTCATTCTTAACCGAGTAGACGCCCGGCTCAAGACGCACGACGATTTCCGCCAACCGACGGGTGTCGTTCGAACGGACGTGACCGGTCAAAATGACCTGCCCATCGTCGCCGACTTCGGCCTTGATGCCCGCGAACTCGGGGTTGGATTCCGCAACGTTCTGAAGTTGGGACCGGAGCAATTGAGAGGTTTCCGAAGGTGATCGCGGTTGATAAGAAAAGGCAATCATGTGCCGCGGACGGATGGCCGTTCGTCGAGGAGCGCTCGCTCTGTCAGCGGTGACGCCTTCCCGAGCGGTAGGGCGATGAACGGGACGCTCAGCGCCGGATGGCCGTTCTCTGACGCGCTCGCCACGGACCGGTGATCCAGCCGACTGCCCACCGGCCCGACTGCCCACAAAGCCGCTTGGACTCCCTCGGCCGACAAACGAGCCAGTCTGCGTCTGTGGTTGACGGATGGCAGAACTGGTAGGAAATCCGGCGTTCGCCGAAAACAGAGAACCGGAGGAAAACATCCCGGAACTGCCGCGCGATGGACCGAGCGATCCGCGGTTACCAAATATGGACTGAGCGTACGCTGATTGATCGTGTGGCAGCACCAGAAGGCCCAGCCAGAGGACAACGGTGCATCCAATCAGCGCCATGTTTCGCATCAGCTTCCACGCACCTGTTCGACAACAAATGGGATCGTATAACTCTCAAACTGCGGTGGACAGTTGGTCGGCTGAGCACCAGAAGCGTCTTGCCTATTAGATTCTACAGGCGCCGATGAACTCGTGAACCGGTCTTTTCTGTTGTTTTCCGCGTCGAGCGAGGATCGTGCAAGGTCGACCGTCCGCTCACGCATGGCACCGATGAGATCCGGCTTCGGACCATTTCCACGTAGTGTGATGTTCGCCAAATCAGAAGTCACACGCGGCCCGGTCTTCGGATTAAGTCGCACGCAGAGCGCACATCCGGCTCGATGGTTACCTTTGCGCACGTACGGAATAAAGAGCTGGTACGTGGGGCCCCACGCAGTGTCCGCCAAATGCGTTTGCCAGCTGCCGTCGACAAATCGGAAGGTGTGAATTGGTTTGGATTGCTGGTCCGGCGTTCCTTGGTCGTCGAAAAGGAGAATCTCTACGTCTCCCTCGACTTCGACGGGTGTAGATGATTGTCCAGCAAAGAAAGCTATCTGGCCAGCAAAGCCTCGAGCGGGAAGATTGTCCAATCCTCGCCCCTCCGCCGGCTGCCACAGACAAAGAACGTGCGTGGCGGGGCTCTCCAGACTTGCTTCGGCAGCTTGGTTGTCACCTTTTCCCGGAAAGCCGATCGTTGCACATCCCGAAAGCGGCAGGAGCAGTCCGGCAAGCGTGACGATTCGCGTCAATGAGTTGATCGTTTCTCGCATTTTCCGATTCACCGTCTACGCTTGTTCGGCGAAACCTGCCGATCATTCGTCAATCGCCGGAGACAACATCGGGAGCTGATCCGGAACCACTATGGCATCGTCTTCGGGTACCGCGAACAATGGGCCATGAACTCGTTCGGCACATCCCTCACAGAAACTGATCCGACTCGCTTCCACCTGTTTGATCATCTCCGAATCAAGAGTGTTGTGTACAATCCGCGGCGTCAGGAAAATCAGCAATTCGGTTCGTCGAGTCGATGCGATGTCGTGTCGGAAGGCGTGTCCGACTACTGGCAGATCGCCCAGCCAAGGCACTTTTCGTTCGATCACATCGTCCAGCGTTGTGATCATGCCGCCAAGTACAATGGTCTGACCATTGGGTATGCTGACGGTGGTCTGCGCCGTGATGATGTCCTTTACCGGGGACCGGATCACACCACCGGTATTCACGTCCGTGTAGAGCGGAACTCCTTGCCCTGGAATGAACGCGCTCTTCTCGGCTGCAACCTCCATGACAATGACTTCGTCCGGACTGATGCGTGGCGTCACCGTTAGGATGATTCCTGCCTGGTCCTGCCGAATGACCGGATTTGATGATCCCGTCGTGCTAATGTTGATGCCGTCCACGATCGGTACTTGCTGCCCCACTTGGATCATCGCTTGCTGGTTGTCCAGGGTACGGATCTGTGGACGGCTGAGCACGTGAATCCGCCGCCGCGCCGCCAACGCGCGAATCAGAACGCTCACCGATTCCGATCCGGCCGACAGCACCAAACCGCCATACCCCAAGTCGCCGTTGACTCGCCCCAGCGAGAAACTGCTGAGCCCCTGACCGCCGACAGTCGACGTGTTGATTGCCGGGTTGTTGCCGAGGGGTTGATTGTTGAAGGCGAAGCCCGGGTCGGCTTGCTGCGAGACGAGCCGTTCGGTCGACGAGACAGGCAATCCAGTAACCGCATCAAACACGGTGTCCGTTACAGTCACGATGTCACTTATGGCGCTGCGGTTGAATAGTACGGAATCCTGAACACCTAACTCAACGCCAAACTCGTCGTCGTTATCCAAATCCACCTCGACCAACAGTGCTTGGATGACGACTTGTGGTGGCGCTTCGTCCAACTGTTTGGTGAGGTCCAAAATCTCCTCGAAATAGCGAGGCGTAGAGCTGATCAGCAGGCTGTTGCTGACCGGTTCAGGTACGACGATCACCTCGCGTTCCAACAATTCCACGGCGCTTACCAGGTTCGGGTCCACTTGAGCAAGATTGCTTTGCGAGGACCAAAACTGATTGATCGCCTCGGCCACATCTTTGGCCGGACTGTTCTTCAGCCGATAGACGATATTCTGCCGCTGCCGCAGATCGCTCTGGTCCAAACGCAACAGGACCGCTTCGACGATGCGCAATGCCTCGGCACCGGCTGTCACCAAGATGCTGTTGGTACGAGTATCGACCGAAAAACGCATCGGTATCAGATTGCTGCTGGCATCGTCGGCACCGGCGATCTGGATGCCAAGTTCCTGCTGCTGTGCCCGGCTCTGGAACAACGCCTCCAGCAATCTCGCCATCGCTGTGGCGTCAGCATTTGCCAGCGTGAAAACCTTGATCTCGGCCACCATGGCCGTAGGCTTGTCGAGCTGGCCGATCAACTCGGTCATTAACCGCATACTCTGTTCGGGAGCCGTCACTAACAGGCTGTTTGCTCGCGCGTCCGGCGTAACGCGAATGTCTTCAAGAATCCCAGAGCGAACTCGGCGTTCGGTTGCACCATCGGTCGTCAGGAACTGCAGTACGACAGACTTGGCCATTCGGACACCACGCGCTGCGGCACCACCAGCTCCACCCTGCTCGGCGGCAGCTGGACCGCCCGCCGGACTTCGCCCCGGGCCCCGCGTACTGAACACATCGCTTAGTGCGCTGCGAATGGCCGTGTTGATCACATCGGCCAGTTCGTCCGCAACGGCGTTCTTGAGCGGGAAGACTCGCATTTCGTTGACGGACTTGGATTCGTCGTTGTCGATGCGCCGGATCAGCTCAGTGACTTCATCAAGGTCCCGTGGCGGACCTTGCACGACGAGCGAATTGGTTCGCACATCTTCCACAGCCTTGATTCGCACGGCGAGGCCGCCCTTGTCTTCGTACAGACCTTCCAAGAGCCTCAGTACTTGTGACGCAGCCGCATTGCGCAATGCAAACACCCGGAACTCGGCGCGTGGATCGCCCGGCTGGTCCAACTTGTCTGTCAAGTCGAGGATGGTTGGCATCATCGACTTCGAGGCCACGACGATGATCGCATTCGGCCGAACGACGGGCATAATCGACGGGTCAGGCTCTCTCGCCCTCCCGCCAAGCGGCTGGAATACGCTGTTCAGCAAGTCGGACAAGGCCTCGGAATTAACATGAGACAAGAAACGCAGATGTATCTCTGGCGCAGCGCCGATACCAAGCTTTTCGATTTCGCGGATGAGGCTCGTTACCGCATCCACGTCATTTTGATGGCCGCGGACGATCAACACACCGAGATCTTCGATCGCTTCGACCGACACGTCCCCTCGTAGTTCCTGGATGACTGCGTCCAGGTTGCTCGGTGCTGCTTGGTTTGCAGCTGGAGGTTGTTGGCTGCGTGCATCTTCCTGAACATTTTGGCGAGCCGCCAACATGCGCAGCGGGGCGCGAAGGTTCTGAGCGATTCCAAGCACATCACTGGCACTCGTGACGAGCCGTGTGTTGTCCCCAGACCGCAGATGCGCTGCGTCGAAAGACCGGATCATGCGCGCCACCGCGTCCGCCACTCGGGAGGGGGCCTCCACAGCCAGCTCGTTGCGTCGTTGGTCCGCTGCGATACTGAACTCTAGTTGTTTCAGCGGCGCAGAAGCCGCAGCGTCGCGACCAATTGGCTTGCCATTCGGAGCCGTTGGCCTGGCCAAACTGACGCGAAACGTTGGAGCCTTGTCTGGCCCTGGCTGAACCGGCGTTGCTGCGGAACGGAACGCCCGGAAGATCTGCTCGGCAACCGTGACCGCACTCTGTCGTTGCATTTTGACCCTAAAATGGGTCGCTTCTCCTCCGGCAATGCCTTGTTTCATGTAAGTCGCTTGACGAACGGGGTAGAGAGACGGATGCCCCGTGGTCGCGTCGACCGCAGGAAAGCGCCGCATTGTCATGCGTGGCGGAATGCGGCCAGGTTGTTGGTCTATCGACCGCTCGGCAGGGGGCGGTTGTAGGTCGGGCGGATCACCCGATGGGGAATGCGGATGCGCGGCCGGAACCGTAGCCGCTCGATACTCGGGCCGGGTCGAGTCGAGTTCCAAGACAATCAAGTAGGGACGTTTCACCAGCAGACGATAGCCGTTCGGTTCCAGCTCGCGGTTGAGAATCCGCACGGCTTCAGCCCGAGAGTGACTGCGCCAATCCACGCGCGAAAAGGAGCCTGGAGGAACGTCGGGCATGACCAGTTCGACTTCGAGCGCCCGCGCCAGATCATTCAGAACGGTCTTCCATGGCGTGCTGACGTAATTCAGACGAACTGGCTTCTCTCGATCTGTCTCAGCCCCAGTACCCTCGTCTGCGGCGGCAGGCCGAGACATAGTACCTTGCGACGGATGATGGGGGCATGCCGGTCCTTGAGCAGCAGCGGCGCGGTCAAATGCCGCGGCCACAAACAAGAGGTTAGTGCAGACGGCCGCCATGCAGCATGGCCGCAACTTGGCACGTAGGCACGATGGTGACCTTATCCTCTTGGCGACTCTCATTGACCTCACAATGAAATTGCGACCCCCGGTTAGGTTGGTTTTTGCTTTGCCGCACGTAGCGCGCAAAGTTTGCGTAAACCGCATAGACGTTATTATCGGTACAGCGAACCAGCGAGTTGAGGTAAAGGGTCGCTGGCTGAGGGTGGGCAACGGGTGCTGAACGGGGTGGAGCGGCAGCGACTCAGTCAGTTGGCTGGGGCTTGGCTTTCGGGGAATCTTGGGAGGTCGCCGCGTCCGGCTCGCCGTTAGCCTCACCTGAAACTTGCATGATCGAGCGAAGATTCTTGCCTACCTTCAAATGCCAGCTAGCATCCGCGTGTTCGAATGAAAAGTTGTCCGGTCCGACTGACAGCACGACACCGTCGATACCGGCTATTGAAAAGTCCTGCCCTGGCGAGATGATGTGCATCCGGTTGTTCAGACGATCGTAGAGCCATGCCTCGCGCTGCTGACCCTTTAGAACCGCGCCCACCAGATAGACGAATTGTGCGGCGTCGAGTTCAACTTCTTGCTTCTCTTTTGCATCGGCGGTCGGCTTTGGCTTAGCGACAATCTTTGGCGCCGGCTTGGCGAAGGGATTTTGGGCAATGAAGTCTTGATAATCCGCCAGCGATCGTTGGCTCGGGGCAGGCTTCACTGGCACCAATTCGACAACATCGCCAGACTCGTGGGCAACGGGCGACGAGTGGTCTGCGCCGCGGTCGACGGTCCAATCACTGCCTGATGCGGCGGTAACGCGCAGATATTCTGAGCCAATGCGCACCAAGAATTCGCCGTTGTCGGGAAACTCGCTAGCATCGCTGACAGAACCGACTGTGGCATCAGGCTCCAAATTTTCCGAAAGCGTAGTCTGCGGAAACAGACGCCTGTTTGGTGGAGCATCCTCGAGGGCCAATCCTTCGGCGATCAGGGTGACCCGCAATGGCGGATTCCCTTGGTTTGCCCGACTATCGATGTCCAGAGACACGATCTCGTGCAACAGGTCCGTGCGATAGAAACGGTATAGGAACAGACAAAGCTGATCGAGTGTCACTTCTGCCTCGATCGAAACAACCACGGCAACGCATGCGTCGTTTTTGTTCGTCACTCGATCCGGAAACACCTTCAGTTCGGAAAAGCCGGCATTTTGCGCCATGTCCGTCAACCATTGCTGATACAGTCGTTGGGCGTTCAGCGGATCAGACGGCAGACTGATCGCGACCCAGTCGTCGAGCCGCTGCTTGGCCTGCTCGAGCAGTTCTTGTTTGTGTTCTTTGTCGGCGATTGCCTGATCGATGGCAGTCAAGTCGGTTCGGCTTCGTCGCACCGGTTCAAGCACAAGCCGCCTTACCAGCGAACCGCCCTGCCACAGGAGCACCGCGGCGATGAAAATGATCAGCAGTATCTTCTCACGTCCTCGCATGAAACTCACTCTTCTCCAACCGGAGCATCGAGATCGGCGTCGAGTTCAAATCGAACAGGATACTCCGGATCGCCGCGATGGGAACGAATCGCATTGGGTCGAATTCGAAAGCCACGTTGATCAGCCAACCGTTGATTTGTGGCTTCCACGTCTTGCCTATCTCGCGCAAAGCCGTCCGCGTGGACCCGGCCCACGATGTCGCCTGGAACAGCATCAAAGCGCCATGTCTCAAGGTAGATACGTTCGGTCCCAGGCATCGACTGGTTGATTCGGCGCATCTGGTCGAGGCAGTCTACACGGCGGCTTTCCAACTCGTCGAGGAATTCACTCATCTGCAGGACGGGCTCTCCTTGCGTCAAGTCAGACTCCAACTGCTGATCCTGAAGCTGCTTGGCTGCGATTTCGTCGGCCAACGATTTCAGATAGATCCTCACTCCACCATACGCCCCCAGAATCATCAAACAAAGCGCCGCCGCGACGATGCCGGCAAGGAGCTTGGTCCGCTTGGGTTTCACTACCGACTTGCGCGGATTCAGGAAATCGATGGTCTGCAATACAGGGTCGGCTTGGCCGAGCAACGCACCCAGCGGGCCAACGAATTCCGCGGGTTTGCCAGGAGAATCGTCGACCCGCACATCGCGTTTCAGCTCACCGAATGGGTCCAATGCCTGGACCTCGTAGCCGAGATCACCGGCCACGTGTGCACAAGTAGATTGCAGGTCATCCGCGTCGGCAATCAGCCAAGCTCGGCCGATCCCGGCATCACCGACAGCCGCTTCGTGCGCGACGAGAGCACGTTGGACCTCAGCCGAGACGCCCAGTGTTTCTTGCTGATGCGCCGCACGGGCCCCGTGAGCAAACAAGACGTCGCCCGAACGACGCATTGAGATCTCCAGGCGTTGCCCCACCGCCGCAATGACCAAGCTTCCGCCTTCCGCGTTGTAGCCTCGATGGTCTTCGACGCGAGCTGCTATTTCGCAACAGGAAAGCGCGGTAGTGCCGATCGACGCCAATTCAGACCCTGCTGCCTCGATGCACGCCTGAATCTGTTTCAGCAATCTTCTGGGGGCAGAGGCCATCAAGACGGTGCGGCCGCTTTCCGACGTGGTTGTACGCACCGGTAGATAGTCCACCTCGATTTGATCGAGTGGCACGGCGGATTGGGCACTCGCCTGATAGCGGACCACGTCCGGCAGCGTTGTATCCGGTGCATCAGGTAGCTGCAGGGGACGCATCACAATGTCTTCGCGCGGCAATGTCACTAGCACTTGTTTGCCACGAACCCCAAGCCGATCGAATTCACTCTGTAGCCACTCGCCTGCTCGCACGGGGTCGTCTCGCAGGTCGGAATCTTCAGGCCAAGGCAAGACGAAGCTCAGGCGGACGCGAACGCCGGCCTTCGACACATCGGCGTCCAACCCCCGCAATGCGTCTCGTGCCCACTCAATCGCAACGAATCGGGACATCTCTTAGTCTTTGGTTTACCTGGAAGAAAAGTGACTCAGTTACCTGCCAACACGCGCCACAAGACTGCCGGCTCCTGTTACATGCCCTTCGCGACCGACGTGATCTGCTGACGTGAGTACCCTGCTCCCCGATCCGTCAGATCCTGCACGGAAACGACACGTGGAAACTGATATGTGGCGTCAATTACAGCCTCCAATCGCGTGACCGTCTCTCCAGCATCGAAATAGCCGATTACCTGAGCCCGATAGACGTCGCCTCTTGCGGTGATGTATGGGGCAAGTTGACCCATTTTCGCCAGATCGACATGCCCTTCGATCAACAGCCAAGCGGTTGTGGACCGCGAAGCGTCAACCGATACGATCAAATCGTCCGCAGTTTGGCGCGACTGGGAACCCAGAATAACACCGACCAGCGGCTCGGTCATCCCCGGAACCGTGAGCAGCACCTCGCGAGACGCGACGTTGATATTGATGCGACCCTCGATGTACGGTCCCGCGTGTGTCGTCAGCGCGTCCAGCACGATGGGCAAATATTCCCGCATATCATCGGGATCCGTCGTCCAAGGACTCTCCAAAGCGGCCCCTGCCTCTTCTGTTGACAATTCAGCTCCAATCAGATCATACAGCGAGTGTATTCTACGGGTGCCCGCCTCTGCGTTCGCGGTGTTGTCCGATGGATCGACGTTGCCTTCCGGCAGGGTGTCTCGGCCGCCGAGGCGATGGGCAACAACGAGTGCGGCGATATCGTCGCCAAACTCGGCGGAAACCTCGTTGAATAGCCCGTTGAGCGACGGCTGATTAACGTTGATTTTTCGGCGGCCGTCGCGGCGCAAATTGCCCTCGCGACTGACGATAGTCAGATACGCGCTCCAACCACGTTCGAGCAAATCGTCGGCATTGTCATTGGGCAAGCTTGCATCGCCATCGTTTTCGTTGGGATCGAGCAGACCATTTCGATTCGTGTCTTCTCCAAAAAGCAATTCTTGCGAGACACCTCGCACGAGAGCAAGTTCGTCCAGCGTGTCGAGTGGGCCGTTCTTCGCGCGGTACGGCGTTTCGAGGCCCGTGTAATACTCGGACTCGGCTCCATTCTTGCGCGGCATTTCGTCGGCGTCTAGCCAATCGAGTATTGCATCGGCCGTTTCCGGAGTCATTCTTGGCAATCCCAACAGAATCGCACGCGCCTCCTCCTCGTTCAGACGGTCCTCACGCACGCGTCTCCCCAGAGCATTCACATTCAACTTTCCGGATTCGTCGATCACGCCAAATCGAACCTCGCGAAACAGAGGATCGGTTTCCAGCGGGACAACAACACTGAATCTCCCGCGACCTCGCGGTCGTTCCGATTGCTTCACTAAGACGTCTTGAAATCGGTGTGCATTGTGCACAACGCTTTCGTTCAACAACAACTGCCTCTGGCCCAGCATTGCCGCCACATATTGGACTCCGGAATCGGCAAACAGGCGCGTTTCAACCTGGCGGCCATACATTGCGGTCGCTTGGCGTTCCGAGATCATCGTTTCCGAGAAGGTGTAGGCGCCCAGCGCAAGCAACACGATGATGACCAGCACGACAAGCAACACCGAGCCACGTCGCATCGAGGCATCTGCATAGCGGCCCTCGCGCGATCGACGCGATTCGGATTTTGGCGACAATGCTGATGTCATAAAGTTGTGTCTCTGTCGCAACTACGTCTCGTACGCAGGTACCGCCACGACCAAACGGTAACTGCCTGAATGCTGCTTTTCGTCGAAGTCACGCAAAGCGAAATCCGCCTCGCTGAAGCCAATGACAATCTCGATCGCCCGCGGCAGTCGTCGCATAGCGACGCTGTCCCATTGGTCCAGCCATTGACTCCCATCGAAATAGCGAAAGCGGATCGTTTGGACTTCCTTGGCCAAAACGTCACCCGGCGTCACGCGATCCTTCAGGTTCTCTCGTCTGTCCAACGGATCGAAAGCGAATTCGTTTGCTGCGAGTCGCGCCAGGCCTTTGGCCGCTTTCGATTGATCTGTTTGATTCTGCGACGCGCCGTCATTGCGTGATATGAACCAAAGGACGCGATGAACTTGTTTGCCGATCTCGCGTGATTGCCCAATAGCTGGTCCTGACAAAGGTGAGTACGGATCTTCTACCGGCTCGCTCACTTGCAGCAACAACCGATGTGCGTCACCAATCAGCCCGATGCCATAGCCGCTGTACGGGTCTGGTGTCTGGGCGGTGTTCGCATCAAGATTCTGTGAGACCGGGACGCCGCCTTGCGGTTCTACGGCTTGCGGCGGTCGGCGGTAGATGATGCTTCGTACGTCGCCCTCCATTTTCAGGAAGAGCGCCCGGACCAGTTGAAGCCGCTCGGTTTCTTCCTGTCCAGCGGCCGAGTACTTCCAATGCAAATCAAGTGCAGAATAGACCGCTGCCAAGAGTGCGAGGCTCAAACCCAATGCAACAAGGACCTCAAATAGGGTATGCCCGCGGCGCATTCGCTGAGCGCGATCGCAACGCGATGCCGCAGAGTGAGAGTGAGTGACAGGCGTCATCGGTCCGTGTCCTCCGGCGCGCTGGGACTTGGACCGCTGTCTGGCAGAGGGGCGCTTCGAAGCGGAGTAATCTCTACAGGCGTATAGACTTCTTCCTGCTCAAGCAATTGCGGATCGCGTATGTGACGTAGCAACGTGTAGGAAGTGTTGCCGAGCGAATTTGTTCCTACGTGAGACACGGTAACTTGCACGATTCTGAGGTCAGGCCATGGGCCTTGTTCGACACTCAGGTCCCAAAGCCACTTCGGATCGTCGGGAAACGCTACCCGGGAAAGCGTCTCCATCGCTTCGGCTCCTGCAACGACTTCAGCCATCTTCGATTCGCACCGAATAATCGCCTCGGTCTGCAGACGCCCCTGCACGGCGGCCCGTGTGCCGTTTGTTATCAGGTGCGCCAATGCCGCCAGCGAGACGAGAAAGATGGCTAGAGCCAGAAGTACCTCGAACAGAGTCAGCCCTTTGCGCGGCCGACGTTTTGGCGAGCGCCGTTTGGTGGACGAGGTCGCAATGTGACAAACGTGGTTCATCGTCGAGCCTCCTGCTGTACCGACGAGACGCTTGCTGCACCTGTCAGACCCCGAATCGTTACCTCTACAAATTGGCCGTCGTTGTCCCAAACCCCAAAGGCAGTCTGCGTTGCGGAGCCGCTAGTTGTAAACACAACCGGCGCAGCCCATGATACGTTGACCAACTCACTCGCGTTCGCGAGGTCGCGCAACGACTCGAACGCAAGCCGTTCGCTCGTACGATCATCCGATACGAAGCGCAACCCCTCTGGAAGCTCTGCATGATAGGTCCATACCCGCATCTGGTCCGTCACGGCGGAGTCGGCTTCGTGCTCAGCACCGAAACTCAATGCGCCACGCTGCAAAGGAATCGCCAGCAAATGACGACCGCCTGGTTCGATGCGAAACTGGTACTCGATACCGCCGTCGATAGCGTGCAAGCGAGTAGCGGCCAGCTTCGTCTGGATTTCACTTGCCATACGCTGCAACCGGTGCGAGCGTTGCATGCGATCGAGCGCAGGAAACGACATTGCCGCTACCGCTGCCAGTATGGCCAACACCAACAGCATCTCCAGTAAGGTGAACCCGGAACGAGCGCAAACCAATGCCCGAAAATGCGAGCGATTCTTGCGGCCGTCGCGGTTCGTCGTCATTGTGCTTCGGTGTCCCAATTGTTTATGTCGTCGCCCCCGCCGTTTTCGTTCCGCTGGTTCGGACCGGAAGACCAGACTGCGGGTCTATGAGCATTCGAGATTTTCGTGTTGGGATACTCGTAGAACAGCCGTTGATCCCAAGCATCGACAGGAAGCTTCTCCAGATAGGGGCTGGCCTGTAATTCGCCATCGCTGGGATTGAGGAGCAATCGAAATACCTCGTCGCGGTTGCCCTCTGGGTACTCGCCCTCGTGCTCGGTGGCGTACAGCTTCAGGGCGCCTTCGAATCCCGTGATGGTCAATCGTGTCGCGTCGATCATGCCTCCCCGTTGATAGGCGAGGTAGTTCGGCACAACGATGGCGGCCAGCACTAGCAAGATGCCGAGCACTAACAAGACTTCCATCAGCGTGAATCCCACTGGTGGAATTCGTCGCGTGCACATCCTTGGGCTTCTCCCTTCAGACGAGAATGCTGGAACTCTTGAGGATCGGCAGCAACAGGCCCACGACTACGAATAGAATCAGGGCGGCAATGACCAACAGCATGGCCGGTTCCAGCAGCCGTACATACAGATCGAGTCGTCGTTGTGTGTCACGCTCCAGACCATCGGCAATGTCGATCAAGACCTGCTCCAGGTTATTCGCGTCGGCTCCGACCGCGATCATTTCCACGATTTCCTCCGGGAACTGACCGCTTGCCCTAAGCGGCTCGGTCAGAGACCTGCCTGATGCGATGTTCTCGGACGCCGCCGCAATCGTATTGCTCAGCACGCGGCTACCACTTGCGTCTTTTGCTATCCTGAGCGAGCGTAAAATGGGCACGCCATTGTGCAAGAGCGTTCCGAGGATCCGGCAGAAACGGGCAATGGCTAAACCCTGCAAGATCGGGCCGGCCCCGAAGACGGACAAACGCGCTCGATCGAATCGCAATCGCCCGTCATCGGTTCTGAAGTAACGGAATGCAGCCAAGGTGGCAACGGCCAGACATGCCAGCAGGACAAGCCCGTAATCGTGTAGAAACGAACTGAAACTCATCAGTGCGCTCGTGGCCCACGGCAGTTCGCCGCGGCTGCTGATTCGCTCGAAGATGGGTTCAAACTTGGGGACGAAAAATACCATGATCGACGTTACGATGATCGTTCCCATGGTCATGAGAAACACGGGATACGCCAGCGCGCCGATAACCTGGCTCTTTAGTTGCTCCTGCCGATCGGAAAAGGTGGCTATTCGCTTCAGCACATCTTCCAGAAAGCTGCCTTCCTCGCCGGCCCGCACCATACTCACGGCCAGTTCGCCAAAGACACGTGGGTGATGGGTCATCGCCTCTGCCAAGGGAGCACCGTCGGCTACTCGGTCCCGAACATCTTGAATGACCACCTTCAAAGACTGCTGCGAAGTCCGTCTCTGCAGCAATTCCAGCGTACGCAGGAGTGGCACTCCGGATCGGAGCAGATCGGATAGCTGAGAGTAGAACACGGCGATGTGGCGTTTGCGGACGCGTCGTCCTCTCCAGCCGCCGCGATGCTTGGCTGGCTGAATGCGAACGGGGTAGAGATCCTGCGAGGTGAGCGACAGCAAGACCTCTTGCTCGCTGGCGCCTGATTGAACGCCCGTTATCTGTTGGCCGGAAGACTGCAGAGCTTCAAACTCGTAGTCCGGCATGATCGGGTTTCTCCGACACGGTACGGCATGGCCCCGCACACGGCCGCACGCCCATGCAATTTCTTCTTGAGATTCACCGTGGTAGCTACGCCACCTATCAGTATATCAGATCTCCCTTGGTGATCCGCAGGACCTCGTCAACGTTGGTCACACCGTCAGTCGCCTTTTGCCATCCGCATTGGCGTAACGTCGCGAGACCATGCCCAATGGCGTACTCTCGAATTCGGGCCGACGAAACGCGTTCAACAACCAACCTGCGGGCCTCGATGTCCGCCCTCAGCAATTCGAAAACCCCAGTTCGCCCCTGGAATCCCGTCTGCCGACAGTCGCGACAGCCCAATGGTCTCCACAAACTCGGAGGATGCGGCTGGGGGAAATCTTCCGGCATGTCCTGCGGTTGCGGAGAATACTCCTGTTTGCATTCGGGACATAGCACACGTACAAGTCGCTGGGCCAAGACGCCGGCCACACTACTGGCCACCAGGTACGGCTCGATGCCCATGTCGATCAGTCGCGTGAAGGCCCCGGCTGCATCGTTGCTGTGCAAGGTGCTGAAAACCAAATGCCCCGTCAGTGCTGATTGAATGGCGATTTCAGCCGTTTCGCGATCGCGAATCTCGCCGATCAGAATCACATCTGGATCATGACGCAGGATGCTGCGCAGTCCGGACGCAAAGGTCAATCCGATCCTTGTGTGGACTTGGATCTGGGTGATTCCGTCCGTTTGGTATTCGACGGGATCCTCAACAGTAATGATCTTGGTCGCCGTGTCTTTGATCTCTTGAAGCGCGCTGTATAGAGTTGTTGTTTTTCCGTGCCCTGTAGGTCCAGTGACCAAAACGATGCCATACGGGATGGAGATCAGTTGGCGGAACTTCCCGGCCAGTTCCGAGGGCATGCCAAGACGGTTTAGATCGAACACCATGCGTGTCTTGTCAAGCAAACGCAACACAATGCACTCGCCGTAGATCGACGGAATGATCGAAACGCGAACGTCGATTTCGCGACCGGCGATGCGCAGTTTGATGCGGCCGTCCTGCGGCAGGCGTTTTTCCGCGATATTGAGCCGCGCCATGATCTTCAGTCGTGTCACAATCGCGGCGTAGAACTGCCGGATTTCCGAAGGCACGGGCTGAACCCACAGCATTCCGTCGATGCGATAGCGAATCGTCAGTCCACGTTCTTGAGGCTCGATGTGGATGTCGCTGGCGTTTTGCTGGAGCGCTTCGATCAGCAACTCGTTGACCAGACGCACGACGGAGGCCGTCTGCGCAAGCTCGGTCGCTTCGTCCGCGTCTGCGAAGTCCGTGTGCGGTTCTTCACCAGCATCGACTTGAGTCTGGGTGACCAGTTGATCGATGGTATCGCCGCTTACCCCCAAGTTCTCCTTGATCCGTTGAACGATGTCGTCGTGTCGTGCCAGCACGGCCTCCAACTGATGACCGCTGAGCGAGCCCAATTCGTCAAGCCCATCCAGACCGAAAGGATCGCTGGTCGCCACGATCACCCGTCCCTGGCGGCGTTCTAGAGGCAGAAGTGTGTGCCGAAACACAGCGGCTGTCGGGAATTCGGCCAGTACGTCACGATCTATAGGGACGTCCCGCAGATCGACATACTGCATTCCGAGTTCGTCGGCGAGCGCGGGCAGAAGATCTTCTTCGAGCACAAGGCCCAGATCGACCAGCGCGCGATCGATCCGCTGACCCTGCGATTTCGCCTGCGCAAGGACCAACTGCTCCTGGTCAACCAAGCCTCGTTTGAGAAGAATCTCGTCGATTCGCATCTTGGACCGGACTTCTACACTATCCGTCGCGACCGTCGGACTTTGGCGGCGATGGCGGTGTTGCAGGTCGGCTGTCGTCCGCCTCGCCTGACGGCTTGACATTGGGGGACACAACCTCGGACGACTCAGTACGCTGGCTCGGCGTCGTGCTGACCTTGATTCTAGGGGACAACGACTCCAACGTGCGGCCAATAATGATCACGTCTCCGCTCCTTGCCGGAACGATGCGCACCGTCGAGACGCCACCGCGCGGATGCGTTGACTGCTGGGAAGCTTCCTCCTCGACGTCAACAGCTTCGACGATCTGCTGGATCACAGCCATCTGTGACTGAGGAGCCGTAACGAAGAGCCGATTCGTGCGCGAATCCGTCGTCATTCGCAGGCCGTTGGCCGGTTGCCCCGCACTGGAGACGGCTTGCCCACCCGCAGCGTCGGCTGCTCTTTCTGAGGAGGGCAGCCCGAAAAACTTGCGGACAACCTCCTCCACTTCGGATGCGCGAACGTGCTGCAGCGTAAAGGCTTGAAATGCGGACTCGCTTGAATCCTCGGCCACACGCTGAAACGCACCTCGCTTCAGCAATTGATCGATTAGCCGCAAATTGCCGCCGATGTCGGTGACTACCAGCGAGTTTGTTGCTCTCAGAACGGCGACTTTCGTCTGGGGACCCAGAAGTTCCTGCACCCCATTTGCCACTTGGCCCCCATCTGCATTCTCCAGAGAGAAAATGACGCTCAGGAGTTCATTCTTGCCGCGCTCAGGCAATTGCTCGACCGTCACCAGCGGAATCAGGTTCGGTGGGATTCCCTTCTTTGTGTTCAGACAGACGAGAAACTTGTCGCGCCGCACCAAGGCAAAACCTCGCTGCAGCAAGTAGCCGTTCAGGATGTCGAGCGCCTCACGAGGCGTGTATCGCCCAGCATCGTAATAGTTGAATGTGCCGATGGGAACCTCGGTCAAATCCAACGTCAAACCCGCCACCTCGGCGAACATCTTCAGAACTTCTTCCCACGGCGCAAAACGGAAATTGAACGAGAGCATCGGCTCGTCGCCTTCGCCACGCGGGGCTTCTTGCTCGGCAGTTTTCGGGCGGGGTGTTTCTGCCGGTGCTTTGGGCGATGGATCGTCGGCTGGTTCGATCACGTCGAACGAAGCGAATGGGGCTTCCTGCGCAATAGCCTTGCCAAGAAGCATACAGCTTCCGAGTCCGATCAAGAACGAAAGCGCGACCATCCGACCGGCTTGCTGACTAGAGTTCCTCACGGCCCTTCCTGCTCGGTTGAAGGATTGGATGTTGGTTTCTCTTTACCTTGACCAACTTCGGTTTCACTGTCGCCACTTGCTTCGCCACCAGTGCCTTCTGTCGGTTGCGTTTTTGCGGGCTTCTGTTTGGCCGCTGGCGAATCCTCACGCTGGGCCGTCGCGCCGTCGTGTAGTTCCTGCGGCGTCAGAAAACCATCTTTGTCACCGTCTAATTCCGTGAACTGAGATATCTTCTCTCGCGGCCATTCGTACAGCCCGATCTGTCCATCGCCATCTTTGTCCAGGGACTGGACAGAATCCGGAAGGTCAGTCATTTCCTTCCTGGGGCGGGTCGCAGTCTTTGCCGGAGGCGTGGCGTCGACCTTCGGGTCGGAACGGCCTACATATTTCCTCGCGTCACGATTTCCAGCGTCAGGCTCCGTAGCTGCCGGCTCGTCGGCCGAGGGCAGACCGGGTTTTGCAGCCGGATCCCTTCCCGTATCAAGCTTCTCAACCGGAGTATCGCCCGCCGCTGCGTCCCCCTCTGTAATTTGTTTGACCTGATCCGGCGGTTTCGGGACGGCAGAAGGCTCCCGGCCGTTGTTCAACTCTGAGGTGCCGGGGCCTTGAGAGTCATTCTTGTTCTTCTCGGTCAGCAGGATCGGTGCTTCTGGATCGTCCTGATCTTTGCGCGGCCCTTCATCCGGACTCGGATCCGTCATAACCTCATGTGTGTGCGCAGCATGAGGCAAGGCGTCCGAGGACTCTTGTTGATCCACTGGCGGCCGTCGATACTGCTCTGGCTCATCCGAGTCCGACCCAGGTTCGTCCGATATTGGCGGATCGGCGGATTCGCTTGCAGCGGTTTCGTTTTCGTGCGCCGGCGGCAGCCCGACCGTCTGGCCCGAATCGCTGGGGGCCGCAGTTGCCGTGGACGCAATCTCGGCCTTCTCGACTGATGAGGCCGTTGCCAGATCGCGGGATGTCGAATCTTCCGCAGACCTATGTGAAGTGCCAGCCTGTGTTCGATCCTGCTTCGAACAACCAGTAGCGAATCCGAGCGTAATAACGGCCAGAATCAATAGGCCAAATAATCTGGGACACATCGGCAGGCTCCAAGGATCGCTGTATTAGTTAATCGCCTAAGCCACATCTTCGGGTGAACAGGAAGTAAGAAAAAGCAATGGTGGTGTCATTTGCGCTTCCGAGTGCTAGCACTCCGGGTCGCATAAGGCGCTGACACCATTCTATACAATCCGCAATTCAGGTTAAATCGTTGGGGACCGTGCCCTCGGTTGCACAGGCAGGCGATCAGTCCGATTTGCGCGGATTGCGAAGGACACTTGTCCTATTGGCATCTTTGTCCTTGGGTCGCCCGGGTTTCGGCGAATCGTGGAATTGTGGTATCGGCTCGAGCGTTGCTGGCGTGGGCGTTGATTCGTCCTGGCCGCTTGGCCTAGCCGACGTTATAGCCCGAACAGCGTTGGGATTGTCGAATCTCAAGCGGATTCCCTCGTCGACGTGGGCAAGAGAAACCGTTAGACCGTCCAAGAAGTGCGAGATATCCTTTCGAATTCCGATCTTGGCTCCGTTCGACTCAACCAGGAAGTGCGTGTCCCAGTCAATCGGGTCGTCCGTTGCCGCCAGCGTGTGTTTGTAGCGAGTATCGCCGCCGTTCTTGAAAACCGTGTCACCGCCTTCCTTAACGCCGATCAACACAACGTGCTCGGGCTCGATGCCGCCTTGTTTCGCAAGGATCGCTAGATGTTCGACGGCTTCGTCGGCAATTGTGATCCTAGGCGCGCCAGGAGCCGAGTGACCTTGTTGGCTCGGCGGAGGCTTCGTCTCTACGCCCGCACGTTCAGCCGCCTTGTTGTCAGGAGACTCCTCACCCTGTCGGGGCGTTGCCACATCTGCGTAGGGCTTCGAGTCGGAACAAGCCGAAAAACATAGAATTGACGAAGCGGTCAAGAATGCAGAAGCCCAATGTCGTATCGCTGAGTACATACAGGTCGGCCCCTCGTCAAACGGACGTACCCTTCTGTTCGGAATTGTCGTCAAACACGAAAGACCACGCAACCGCAACGGACGGTTGGCGACCTCAAACGATGAGTTTGACTGCCTACACCGATGTCAATGGACTGCAGCTTGAGCGACGGAAGTCGCGAGCAGACGATCCCCGATTGTCAGTGTACTATCGTGCACATAGAATATCACGCCAGATATTCTGATCGACATAGCAGTTTCAGTTTGACTTGGGTGGCCTATTTCGGCATTGTATACATTTAGGGAGTTCTCCCATACCGATGATTTGCGTTGGTCTGGCGTAGACTTCTAATGTGCGTTGACGAGTTTCACGGGTTCAAATCACCCGACCTGCCATTTTGATGGAGATCAGCGATGAACATTCCACTGAGCCGCAGACTTGCAAATTGCGTCACCGGATTTCTGTTGGCGGGATGTGTGCTTGGTTTCACACACCGTGCCTCGGCCGACCAGGTTATTCTGGATGACTTGATCGTGGTTGGCAGTCTGTGCGTTGGCCAGGACTGTGTCAACGGCGAGAGCTTCGGGTTCGACACGATCCGACTGAAAGAGAACAACCTGCGGATTCACTTCCAGGATACGAGCACCAGTGCAAGTTTTCCGACCAATGACTGGCGGATCACGATCAATGACAGCTCCAACGGCGGAGCCAACAGGTTTTCCATTGACGACGTCGACGGAGGCAGAACGCCATTTACGATCGAGGCGAGTGCACCCAGCCACTCGTTGTACGTGGATGACGGCGGCCGTATCGGCCTCGGCACGTCAACGCCGGTGGCAGATGTCCACGTGAAATCGGGTAACACACCAACAATGCGTCTCGAACAGGACGGTTCCTCTGGATTCACGGCGCAGACGTGGGACGTGGCTGGCAACGAGGCGAACTTCTTCATTCGCGATGCAACGAGCGGCTCGACCCTGCCCTTCAGGCTCTATCCCGGCGCACCGACCAACGCATTGACAATTGCCGCCGACGGTGACATCGGCATTGGTACAAACTCGCCGAACTCCTACGCTGACGTGCACATTCAGAGCACGGACGACGCCTATCTCTACATCACGACGAGTTCGGCAAGCGATTGGGTTGGCGTCTACATGGACAACGATGCTTCTGGCGCAGGGGGATTCACTTTCGGGCTCAACGGTTCAGGCGATTTCCAAATCACAGAGGACTCGACGGGCGGCACCGAATTCCTAATCGACCAGGACGCTACTGGAAACGATGCCAAATTCAACTTCCAAGATGGGGGAACCCAGTTGGTGGAGATCCAGGCCGACGGCGACGTCAACAGTGCGACTGGCGTGTTTGGCACCATCTCGGATCGCAACGCCAAAACGGATATCAAGCCCGTCGACTCTCAGGAAGTGCTCGCTCGCGTTGCCGAACTGCCGATCAGCACGTGGCGCTACAAGGCCAACTCCGACGAGTTGCACATGGGGCCAATGGCGCAAGACTTCTGGGCCGCCTTCCGCCTTCACGAAGGCGACAAGAGCATCGCCCTGAACGACCTGTCGGGTGTCGCGTTGGCGGCAATCCAAGCCCTGAACGAGCAGCTTGCTGAACGGGAAGAAGTCCTCAATGCGGAGCTTTCTGAGCGCGACGAAATGATCCGGAAACTCGAGACGCGTTTGGCGGAACTCGAAGCGCGCCTGAGTGACGAGTAGAACGTCCTGTTCATCGAATCAGAACGCCCGGCTTGGCCCGGGCGTTTTTTCGTTCTTGTTGGCAATCCGCTGTTAGCCGTAGTGCATGGCGACGCAGATTTCCTGGCCACGCGGCATCTGGATTCCCCGCAGTGATACAGGCTTGGCTAGGCTCCTGCGCCGCTCTGCGACCGCCGTTGGTGACCTACTGGTGACACCGAAACCGCAAGGGGGTGAGACGACGAGGGACTGCGCATGCATGCACGCCGTGTCTCGCAGAGGCAGCCCCGCGCGGGTATGCACGGACGTCCATCAGAAAAATCGCGCCATTTTTCATAATCGGTATAAGGGTTTTTGTTTGACATTAGCGGTCGATTTGCCCATATTATGGTGTAGAAACTTCTCCCCTACCGGTGTCTTGCGTCAGTCTAGCGCAGGCCATCGAAGAGCGTCGGTGGACTTCACAGAATCGCATCAGCAGCCCTGCTACTTTGAAGGAGGTCGATGATGAACATTCCAGCAAATCCCAAACGTTCCATTTGCGTCACCGGAATCCTGTTGGCCGGATGTGTGATAGGTTTCACGCATCGTGCGTCCGCCGATATCGTTCACAATGACGATGTCATTATCATTGGCAGTCTGAATGTCGGCTTTGACGCGGTCAGCGGCAAGGGCTTTGGCTTCAACACGATAATTCTGAGCGAAAACAACCTCAGGATTAAGTTCGAGGATACCAGTAGCAGCGCCAGTTTTCCGTCCAACGATTGGACCCTGGAGGCCAATGATTCGACAAACGGTGGGTCGAATCATTTTGCGATCCAGGATGTCGAGACTGGAAGAGATGTCTTTAAGGTAGAGGCTGGCGCGCGTGACAACGCTTTGTTCGTCGAATCAGATGGCGACATCGGAATCGGCACTAACAATCCTGCGGTGGACGTTGATGTGAAAACCGGAAACACGCCGACCTATCGCATGCAGCAGGATGGGTCCTCGGGTTTCACGCCGCAGACGTGGGATATCGCGGGCAACGAGTCGAACTTCTTCATTCGCGACGTAACGAACGGCTCGCAACTTCCCTTTCGCATCCGACCGGGTGCCGATTCGAACAGCTTGTTCATCGATAGCGACAACGACATCGGCATTGGAACAAGCTCGCCGGACTCCTTCGCTGACGTGCACATCCGGCGCACGGACGCGGAGGGCACCTATCTGTACATCGAGAATACGAACGGCACGTCCCAGCCGGTAGGCGTCTACATGATCAACACAAGCGGTGCCGGGGGTTTCACTTTCGGGCTCAGCTCAAACGGCGATTTTCAAATCACGGAGGACTCGACGGGCGGCGCGGAGTTTCGGATCGACGAGAACGCCACAGGAAATCAAGTCAAGTTCGACTTCCAAAACGGGGCAACCAATTTGGTAGAGATCCAAGCCGACGGCGACGTCAATAGTGCAACCGGCGTGTTTGGCTCCATCTCGGATCGCAACGCCAAGACGGATATCACACCCGTCGACTCCCAGCAAGTGCTCGCCCGCGTTGCGGAACTGCCGATCAGCACGTGGCGCTACAAGGCGAACTCGGACGAGTTGCACATGGGACCGATGGCGCAAGACTTCTGGGCCGCCTTCCGCCTTCACGAAGGCGACAAGAGTATCGCCCTGAACGACCTTTCCGGCGTCGCCTTGGCAGCAATCCAGGGCCTCAAAAAGGAACTTGCCGAGCGCGACAAAACGATCCAGGAACTCGAGACGCGTTTGACGCAACTCGAGACGCGTCTAGGTGACGAGTAGTGCCACGGTCATCGAATGAAGACGCCCGGCTTGACCGGGCGTTTTTTGTTCTTGTTCGCAATCCGCTGGCAGCCGCGGCGAACCGTGATACGCAGTCTTCGCCACGCGGTGAAGGAACTTCGAGGGTGGTTACCACCTTGGCTTGACTCCTGTAGCGAATCCGCCAGGGCCGTTGGCCCCTTGATGACTGCGCCCCCGTATCGCAACAACAGGGTAAGAATGGAAATGGATGCCAATGTATCCACCGCGGGACATGGCCAGTGGGCATTTCAAAGCTGGTTTTCGGGAGAGTGAAGCTCCGGCTGAGCCGTGTCTTCCCATCGTTTCGGCTCGGCGGGAGCCCTCGTCCTCCCTGTTTTGAAACCGCTTCGAGCTGTTCGCGTGGAAAGTGAGCGAGTGTCAACCGAGAGCCGCGGGCCAGCAATTCTCGACGGGTTGGCCCTCGCTGGCGAGTTGCAGTTAATTGTTGCGCGAAGCGTCGGTTACAGGAAGTAGCAGATTCTATCTGTCGACGCTCTACGTCAGTTCGGCTTGAATTCTCAAGGTGTTTCGGCGGACTTAACGAATTCACATCACAAATCCAGCTCTCTAATGGAGATCAATGATGGACGTTCCAGCAAATCGCCAACCGTCCAAGTACGTCACCGGCTTTCTGTTGGCGGGATGTGTGCTTGGTTTCACGCACCGTGCTTCGGCCCAAATCACGCACATCGGTGATGTGAAAATCGTCGGCAGCTTGGACGTTGGTTTTGACTCGACCGGCACAGCTTTCGGTTTCGACACGGTCCGACTGAAAGAGAACAACCTGCGGATTCACTTCGACGATACGAGCACCTCGGCGAGTTTTCCCAAGAATGACTGGCGGATCGTCATTAACGATTCGAGCAACGGTGGCGACAGCTACTTCGCAATCGAAGATTCAACCGCGGGCAGGCAGGTATTCCGCGTCGATGCGACCGCCCGCGCCAACGCCCTTTACGTGGATGCCCAAGGCGACATCGGCATCGGCACTTCAACCCCCGCGGTGGACATTGATACAAAAACCGGAAACACGCCGACCTTTCGCCTTCAGCAGGATGGGTCCTCCGGTTTCACACCGCAAACATGGGACATCGCGGGCAACGAGGCGAACTTCTTCATTCGCGACGCGACGAACGGCTCGCAACTGCCCTTCCGCATCAAGCCGGGTGCCGATTCGGACAGCTTGTTCATCGATAGCGACAACGACATCGGCATCGGAACAGACTCGCTAGACTCCTTCGCTGACGTGCACATCCGGCGCACGGACGCGGAAGGCACTTATCTGTACATCGAAAATGCAAACGGCACGTCCCAGCCGGTAGGCGTCTACATGATCAACACAAGCGGGGCCGGGGGCTTTACCTTCGGGCTCAGCTCCAACGGCGATTTCCAAATCACGGAGGACTCGACGGGCGGACCGGAATTTCGGATCGACGAGAATGCGACTGGGAATCAAGTCAAGTTCGACTTCCAAAACGGGGCAACCAATTTGGTAGAGATCCAAGCCGACGGCGACGTCAACAGCGCGACTGGCGTGTTTGGCACCATTTCGGACCGCGACGCCAAGACGGATATCACACCCGTCGACTCCCAGCAAGTGCTCGCTCGCGTTGCGGAACTGCCGATCAGCACGTGGCGCTACAAGGCGAATTCCGACGAGTTGCACATGGGACCGATGGCGCAAGATTTCTGGGCCGCCTTTGGCCTTCACGAGGGCGACAAGAGTATCGCCCTGAACGACC
>CAZUAH010000125.1:0-29355 GCA_964617665.1 uncultured Pirellulaceae bacterium | reverse complement strand
TCGCCGAATATCCGGCTCGTCATCGAGAATCCAACAGCATTTTGGTGCCGAGGATCCTGACGCTGCTGCTAGCGTCGCGATGCAATCGGAAGACCCTACCCCGCCGACTTGAATCATCAACACGGATCGATTCCACGCCAGTTCGTCTTGGCACGCGGTCGCCGATTTGATAATTTGAGCACTCGCCTTACCGGACAGCGACCCGGATATGGAAATCGAAGGCTGTGAGACCGGATTCGTCTCCTGACGAGCGGTCAGCCGGTTGAGAAAGGAGTCCCCGATGCTTCCCCAGCAAAAGCAAGAAATCTCCGTTCATATTCGCTGGATGATCCGGCGTGACATGCCGGAGGTTTTAGATATTGAGACTCATAGCTTCGAGTTCCCCTGGTCCGAAGAGGACTTCATCCGCTGCCTGCGACAGCGTAACTGCATCGGCATGGTGGCTGAATACGATGAACGAGTCGTCGGGTTTATGATCTACGAATTGCACAAGAACCGACTTCACATCCTCAATTTCGCGGTGAGGCCCGAATTTCGGCGCCGTGGAGTAGCGACGGCGATGGTGAAGAAGCTGATTGGCAAACTTTCGCAGCAACGGCGTAATCGTATCTTGCTAGAAATCCGTGAAACGAATCTTGGGGCGCAGTTGTTCTTCCGCGACAGCGGCTTTCGCGCAATCTCCGTGCTACGTGATTTCTATGAAGACACCATCGAGGACGCCTACCTGATGCAATACCGCTATCGTCCTGCTCCTGTGGAACTGCACATTGCCGGGAATCGCATCACGCGCCTGGCAGGCTAGAGATAATTCGCCAGCGGCCCACCGCGAGCCGCCATCGCATCGACTCTCCTGACGACATCGGGATCCTCCTCCAGCGGCGGAGCGTGATGCCGCTTGATTCGCGCGTCAATCACCAGCGAACCGCGGCATCCCCAATGCTTATGCTCTACGAACGACTCGATGCCATACAGATCAGCCGCGGGGTTGCTACGGGTGAACGCGACCCATAGAAAGTTACTCAAAGAGTGTGCCAAGAAGCTGCTGTCGTCCACAATCACGATCAGAGGGAAACGATTGATCGCATCCTTGGACGAATAGTGTCGACAGAACTTTTCCATGGAAGCGCCCGCTTCGCGTGGTGGCGAACTAGCATTGGGTCCCATGACGGCAAGGATACCGGGCAAGCAAACTCGCGGTTCGTCGAAGCCCCGTGGCAGGTTCAGGTTCTCGGGGACGTCGACAGGCAATTCGCGAGCCGGTGATCCGATGGCAGCAATCACGACTTTCGATCCCTCGTTCAGCCCGCTCCCAGAGTAGTCCAGTGTGTCGATAGTTGTACGCGTCTGGAAATGCAGATCCCGACGCCAATCGACTCTCTGCAGCGAGTGCTGCAAGAACGCCGATACATCTTGCACATCCAAATCGGGATCATCATCGCGTGAAGCAATCAGCAGGTACTTGGCCAAAGACAACTGGCCTTGCCCCAAGATCGCATTCGCCTGTGTCAGCAATTCCTGTGGTTGTCTGATTTCATTGAAGGGCGTGTAGCGTTCACTTCCGATGGCCAACAGCAGCGGGTGAACGCCGGCGGCGTCGACGGCATGGACCGCATGCACCCCCGGGATGACCGTAGGAATGATCGGCCCGGTCAATTCATGGATCAGTTCGCCGAAGACAGTATCCTCTTGGGGTGGACGTCCGACGACCGTGAATGGCCAGATCGCGTCTTTTCTGTGGTACACATTCTCCACCTGCAAAACGGGGAAGTCATGCGCCAAGCTGTAGTATCCCAAATGGTCTCCGAACGGCCCTTCAGGCAGTCTTCTGTCGGGGTCCACCGTGCCCGTGATACAGAAATCCGCTTCTGCGTAGATGGGCAAACGGCCAACTACGTCTGCCGTCCCGCTCGCCCCCACCCGGTCGTCTCGTCGCTTCTGTGCGATCATTGGAATACGATGCCCGGCCAACAGACCGGCAAAAGAGAGTTCGCTCATGCCTTCGGGCAACGGCATCACAGCAGCCAGAGTCATGGCGGGTGCACCGCCTACAAAAATGTTCACACGGAACGGCTGCCCCTTTCGGATGGCAGCGGCATGGTGGACTCCAATGCTGCGATGAATCTGATAGTGCAATCCCACCTCTCGATTCGGTTCATACTGCCCGCCCGATAGCTGCACGCGGTACATCCCCAGGTTCGACTTGCCAAGTCCCGGCTGTTCCACATTTTCCGAATAGACCTGAGGCAATGTAATGAAGGCGCCGCCGTCGTCAGGCCAGCATATCAACTGAGGCAATTCGTCGATGGTGGTTGAATTCGCCTGTACCGCCCCCCGCGACACTCGCTTTGGCAACGTGCGCAGCGCAATCGCAGGCGTGGTAAGGTAGCGAAACGGCCGTCGCACCATCTGGATCGGATCGATCTTCAGCTCTATCAGACCTCGCACTTGATCCAGGGTATCGCGAAAGATGTAGCGGGCCCGTTCGATCGTGCCGAAAAGGTTGGAGACCATGGGGAACCGGCAGCCCGTGATGTTAGTGAACAGTACGGCCGGACCCTGTGATGCGTAGACACGACGCTGCATCTCGGCGGCCTCCAGACGCGCGTCAACTTGGTCGTCGACTCGAATCAACTGACCGACCTTCTCCAGGTCGCGAACACACAGGCCTAGGTTTCGATATCCCACGTGACCAATCCAGAGTTAGGAGTCCCACGAAAAAGCCACCAAGCGTTTTGTACGCCCCGCCGTGACAAGATAAGCCGAAGCACTAGAATACTCAACGTCGCGGACAAGCTTTTCTATACCTGACCGAATCGGCAGGAATGCCCGGATACCTGCGTCGGATAGAAAGAATACTCCATAACCAGGAATAACAGCCATGCAGATCTCTACGACGGACGCTCGCGTCACCGAAATCGAAGCCGATGCGATTGTTGTCGCTGTTGATTCGGAGGGGACGCTTGCCAAGGAGGCGACCGAAGTGGATCAAGCCACCGGCGGCCTACTTGCACGATTGATAGAAAGCGAGGAGATATCGGGAAAGCTCGGCGATACAACCGCCTTACTGTCTCCAACAGGGATCCGTGCCGGCCAAGTTACCATCGTAGGAACGGGAGACGCTGAGAGGTTCGCTTGTGGCGAGGCATTCCGCGCCGCGGCCGCGGCAGCCAAACGGTTGGCAGGAAAGAAACGCGGTCGAGTGGCCTTCTGCCTTGGGGATGGCTGGACGGAACGGCAGGTCGAAAGCGGCATTTGCGGGGCTATGGCGGGCTGCCATGGCCAGGACCTATATCGCGCGGAGAAGGATCGCCATCCGTTCCAGGAGATGCTCTGGAACGACGCCTACGAAACCGTTCTTCAATCTGGCCAGATTCTGGGTGAAACAGTCAATCTGACTCGACAATTGGTCAATGAGCCAGCCAGCCGCATCTATCCCGAGTCGTTTGCCGCGGAAGCGAGAAAATTCGCCGAGGAGTATGGGATCGGAATTGAAGTGTGGGACGAGCAACGGCTTGATCAAGAAAACTGCGGCTCATTGTTGGCCGTAGCCCGCGGATCGAGTAGGCCTCCTCGTCTGGTTATCCTGACTTACAAGGGCGGCACAGACGACGATCCGACGCTTGCTCTCGTCGGCAAGGGCGTCACGTTCGATTCTGGTGGCCTGTCAATCAAGCCAAGCGACGGCATGAAAACGATGAAGTGCGATATGGCCGGCGCGGCGACCGTATTGGGTGCCCTGCAGGCCATCGCTCGATTGGATCTCCCGGTGAACGTGATCGGGTTGGCGGGCCTCGTCGAGAACATGCTCAGTGGCGATTCTTACAAGCTTGGGGACGTACTTACTGCACGCAGCGGCAAGACGATCGAAGTCCTGAACACCGATGCCGAAGGCCGCCTGGTCCTGGCCGATGTGTTGAATGTGGCCGTCGAGCGTGGCGCCGACAGCATTATCGACCTCGCCACGCTGACTGGTGCGTGCGTCGTGGCGCTGGGCACGGACGTTGCCGGATTGATGACGAATGATCAAACTTGGTGTGACACTGTCAGCGCCGCAGCCGATGCGTGCGGCGAACCGGCGTGGCAATTGCCCATGTTCCCAGAGTACGCGAAGCAAATCCACAGCAAGGTGGCCGACATCAAGAACATTGGCGAAGGCCGCTGGGGTGGAGCGATCACGGCGGCGAAGTTTCTGGAGGAATTCGTTGCCGACAAACCGTGGGTCCACATCGATATCGCCGGGCCATCGTTTCTTGAGGAAGCGAAGCCATGGCTCGACGGGGGTGGCTCGGGCGCGTTTGTGCGAACGCTCGTGGAAGTTGCCCGCGGCTGGAAACAGAAAAACGGCTAGTGCCGAATACTGATGTGGCTAGGATCCCTGCCGCGGACATGCATGCCAACTATCTAGGCTTGGCAGCAGTCTGGCGGGGCTCCGAAATATGGGGCGCGCCGACTGTTGACGTGGCTACCCGTTCTTGCGCTCGCTGCTCCGCAATTGTCCTGAATCCCCGACAGAAGCCGAACGCGGTTGCGGCTTTCTCGAACAGCCGTGGGAAGAGTACGTTTGCCGCCATGGAGAAACGAGGGCTTCCCCGAAGTACCATCACCTCGGGCAGGTCTCGTTCGACCGCTCGTACCACCGCGTCCGCCGCTTTCTCGCTTCGTACGCTACCGCCGAGCAGCCGCGGAGCTTTGATTCCGTACTTCTTCCTGTTCCGCTCGTACATGCCCGCACCATCCATGAAACCGGGACAGACGACGGACGCACTGACAGATGAGCGTCTATCTTTGGCCGAGAGCCGTAGCGAACGCGTGAATGAAATCAGGCCACTTTTCGTCGCTGCGTACGATTCCGCGTACGCCGGTGGCAGAACGCCCGCAAGTGAAGCAATGTTTACGATGTGCCCTTTGTTGCGCTCGAGCATCGCGGGAAGAACCAGTCGCGTGAGGATCATCGGCGCAGTTAGGTTGACCTGTAAAGCCTGTTCAATCTCGTCAAGCGTTAACAGCTCGTAGCGCGACGTGCACTCGATTCCAGCATTGTTGACAAGTAGATCGATCGAGCCGAACTCCTCGTTAGTCCGATATACCAGATACTCCAACTCCGATCGAATGCTTACGTCAGTCGGAACCGCGATCACATTGACGCCCTGAGCTCTGATTTCCGCAGACGCTTCTTCCAATGCATCGGTGGATCGCGCAGCGAGCACGAGGTTGACGCCCTTAGCCGCCAGCTTCTGGGCCATGTAGACGCCAAGCCCCCGAGAAGCCCCCGTTATGACAGCTGTCTGCCCGTCAGCAATTCGCATCCTTTTCTCCTGTCTGATTGCCTCTGGTGTCCAGGCACGACTGGTGCGAAGACGGACTTACGATCAGAGGACGCGCGGCAGACATCTCGAACAACAATGGTGGGAAACCGTTATCGGAACACCCCAACTCCGCCTACTGTGCCAAGCGTTCCCGATGAAGTGCGGATAGCTGGTGACGTTGACAAGCAAGATATTTTGCCAATTTTGTTAGGATTTTCAAGTACTCAGCGCGGTCTCGGCGCGCGAATCTGTACTTTGAAGCGTTTTGGAGCCGAAAGAAAGCATCCAATTCGCAGGCTTTAGCACGGCGGTGAGATTCCGCCATTTCCCGTAGGCATTACCGCTTGCCTGGTCGGTATTCCGACATGCGGAACCCCACGGCCTATTGGGCTAAGGATTCGCTATGTAGTTACTTCATCCCCATTTGGCGACGCACAAACCAGTCGCTAATTCGGTCGGGCAGGTTCCGAGCACCCCAAAACGCGGCGATCGTGCGGCGTCCCACGAGATAGCGGGTCTTTGGTCGGCGAGCGGTAAGGGCATGTCGCACTGCGCGGACAACCCGGTCAACGCCCATTCCCGTTTCGTCTGCCTTTTGGGAGGTCTGCCACATGGCAGTTAGATCGTCCTTGTAGAGCTTCCGTATGGGCCGCGGCAGATGCTTTCCCATTTCGAACGCCGTGTCCATGATCTTGCTCCAGATCGGCGTGGCAACGCTGTCGGGCGCGACGATCGAAACATGGATGTCCCAGCGTTTCAGTTCCATCCTGAGCGCGTCATTCATCGACTGGAACGCGAATTTCGACGCCGAATACGGCCCCATGTAGGGCGGCGCGACGATGCCACTGATCGAACCCATGTTCACCACGCGACCCTTGGCGGATCGGATCAGCGGCAGAAAGGCTTGTGTCACCGCCAACTGGCCTATCACATTTACCTCCAACTGATGCCGGACCTGGTCAATGGGCACGCATTCCAGCGGACCAGGAATTGCGATGCCGGCATTGTTTACCAAGCCGAAAAGCCCTGCCTCTCCAACAGATGCTTCGATGCTCTCCGCTGCTTCTCGGATCGTATCCGCCTCCGTCACGTCCATGATGACGGGAGTGAACCGTTCCGACGCATGCGACTTAATCCGCTCGGCGTCCGCCTCTTTCCGTACGCTGGCAAACACGCGGAAACCCAACTTGTCGAGATCCAGCGCACAAGCCTCGCCAATACCGGTCGAACTGCCGGTGATTAGCACCGAACGGGCAGCATTAGTCGCATCGTTCATGTCTACCTCATCCAATGTTGCGGCACACAGCCCTGGCTTTTCTAAGTCGGATAGCCATGTTTTTCGAAGTAGCCGGCCCAGCGCTCAACGATCTGATCGTGGAGTTCCTTCGGCAACTCATGCCGATTCGGGCGATAGTCGGCGAGTGCAGCGACATGCTCCTCAAACGCTGGCTTGACTCTGTCAAACTCATCCAAGTCGAGTTTCTTGTAGACTCGCTCCAACTGAGCAACCGGCGCGGCGACAAGATCCTCGTACCGCACCACGCAGAGCCGTGATGGGTCGATTAGTTTACGATCCTCTTCAAAGACGTCGAACATGTGATTGAAAGCTTCAAACACATACTCCTCCAACCCATCGTACCTCGGAACCTGCGCGCCATGGTACCGATACAACCGCTTCCACGTCTTCATCATTGAAGGGAATACGGCGAGTGGATCTCGCACCAAATACACGAAGCGGGCATTGGGGAACATGTCCAACAGCACCGGTATGCGAAATGTGTGCGTCGGAGACTTCAAGACGATTCGTTTGCCGGGGTTCTTCACCTGCAACGCGCGCAGAAACCAATGGAATGTCTCCTTCCACCGTTTCAAGTCATCTGGCGGAACTTCTCGCAAATCCAGATACTCTTGGTCTTGTGGCGGATGGTTGGGGAACGCCCAGGTCAGATATGGCGAGCGGATACCCAGACCGCACAACGCATGCTCGTCTTCTTGAGGACTATCAAGGCGGACCCTCACATTGTCCATCGGCCTTCGTCGAGGCAGCAGCAGCCACAGCCACCAGTTGGTAAGCAGCTTTGAAAACAGAAAATGGCTTGGAGCGAAACAGTCGTAGTTGGTGGGGTAGGCGTAGCGGTCGTCGAGCACCATCAACTCGTGCAACCAAGTCGTCCCTGTGCGCCAGTGGCCCAGAATGAACATCGGGTCTTCAACCAACTCACAATGGGCGATACGCCGGCCGAAGACCACACGCTGTTGCAGCGCGAGAATGGAATTGAAGATGCTCAACATGGAGTTGATCGCCGCCATCGATATGCGCGACGGCGAGACGCGACATCGATTCCGAAACAGCAGCCCGAACCAGGCCTTCATCGTCATCCCGTTCCAGAGGCGTGGCTCCCATGGTCGGTCTTTGGCGCCGCCGTCGGACACTGCCTTTCCATTCGCCTCCGTCATCAGGATTTCCTGGTGGCCGTCGGACCGACAGTGGTGGGATCACTCTCGACCACTTCGCCTGATAGATCATGCAGACGGCCGTCCAGGTTAGCTGTCTCGGCCAAAACTTGAGTAGGCCGAAGGTGAGGACCAAGATGGCTGAGTGATTCAAGCATCTCCACGACTTTTCCTGCTCCCACGCTGTCGGCCCAGAACAGCGGGCCTCCGCGCCAGACTGGAAAACCTACGCCAAACATTGCCGCCAAATCGATCTGCTCAGCATCGCGGGCTCGGTTCTCTTGCAGAATCCGCGTCGCTTCGGCGACGACCGGCAAGACAATCGCACACGCGAGTTCCTGGTCGCTCAGGTGCTCCTCTCTGTCAATATTTTTCGCCATCAGTTGGGCAGCTTTTGCGTTAACGTCACCGACTGATTCATCGGCACTCTCCGTACGATGGACGAAGAAGCCGCGGCCCGTCTTTCGGCCCAATTGCTTGGCCTTGACTAGACGCACCAGTACAGGAGATCGCGCAACCAGCGCATCCGATTCGGCCGCAAGCGACCAGGCGGAGTTGAGCGCTATGTCGAGCCCAATCTCGTCGTAGAACCGAATCGGCCCAAGACGCATGCCGAAGTCTAATGCGACCTGGTCGATGCGTTGCGCATCTATGCCGAACGCCAGCACTCTCATGCCAGCGCTCATGTAGGCCATGATCAACCGGTTGACGACGAAACCGCGTCCGTCGGGTACTACCACCGGTATTCGGCCAACTACTTCGGAGAACTCTACCACCTTGGCCGTCGTCTCGTTACTCGTCTCAGCTCCCGGAATGATCTCTAGCATCGGCTGCTCGCCCAACGGCGGAAAGAAATGCAGACCGCAGAAACGAGTCGGGTCGTCGAGTGTCGACGCAAGTCGCCCGATAGGCAATGTCGAGGTATTTGAAACGATGATGGTGTTTGTACCGCGATGCGTCTCGATAGCGGCAAATACTTGCTGCTTGATGCGAGGATCTTCGATCACAGCTTCCACCACAAGATCGCAGGCTGCAACATCGGCAACGTCGCTGGTAGTACGAACGAGTTCCGCGATGGAGCCTTCCCACGTCGGGTCGACCGTACGCCGTGCCTCCGTCAAGGCATTGTGGATGCTCTTGTGCGCCCCGCGTAACGTCTCCTCATGTTGATCCGTAATGACCACAGGCCAACCATGCTCGACTGCCGCCGCGGCTATAGAGCTACCCATGAAACCGGCGCCTACCACGCCTACGCGACGAATCTCATTAGAAACTCCGCCAGGTGGGTAGCACTCTTGATTCTGCAGGCGATTCTGTTCGACAAGCTCCAGCACGTGGTTGGCAACATCGGCCGACAAGGATAGATCGGCTGGAGTGCGCATCGAAGGGAATGTCATAAAAATCGTCCCAAGCCTGCACCGGAGGTGTATTGTCGAGTGGCTTAGGGCGGTCGCAGAAAGCCGATGCCAAAGTCCACAGGCTTCCCCCGTGGTACCGGGCATTGCTTCAGGCGATGACAACGCACTCAGCCACAACGTTCCGCTGGTGTGAAAGGTGATTGTATGAGCGGTTCCGTGCGACCGTTGCTAACGAGCAATCCCAACCCGCGACCAAACCACACAGAATATAGCATGGGACGCGGTTGTCAAGGTTGGCAAGCTGCGTACCTCAGGACAAGGCGTTCTACGATGCAATACGGAGGTGTACAACCGCCACACACGCCGAAGTCAACCTGATGTGCAACGATAACGCTATCGAAACAGACGGGCAACGTCTTCGACAAAGCCAGTAGCGAGGCCGCCGCCCTTTCATAGCGAGAAGCGGAGGAATACGCGTCGACTACCACCGATCCGTCGGTTGGCACAAGGGCTACGTGCCCAACGTTGGAACGGCGGTCAAGAGCCTTCAACGGCCGCCGCCCCTGGGAACTTCGGCTTTTGGCCTACGCACAAACACGTCGGTCGCGCCCAAGGCGAAACCATCGGTCCCTTTGACGAACACTAGCACATGGCAGGTTCCACGCACTTCCGGTGGAACAATGAGTTCGGATTTGAACTCACCGCCTTCGATGGTCACAGCCTGTCGCGCCCAGCAGCGGTCATTCGCCTGCCGATATGCTTCCTGAAAGGAACGAAGGAACTCGTCCGTGGGAACAAAACGATTGCGGACCGGTGGTGGTGATTTGGTGCGATCGCGACGGCAAACAAGCTCGATCACGCCGCTCCCATCGAGTGAAGATCGCCCCAAGACCTGCAAACGCTCGCCCGCTACGATGCTGGATTCGCTCCGCACGTCAATCTCTTCCGGATAACGAATAACGAGCAGCGGGTCGCCGATCAAATTGAAAAGTGACAGATGTTCGATTCGTTCTTCGCGCAATTGATCTGCCGAAGAGCCAACGGCCGACGCAATGGCATCCAGCAATAGTCGATTGGCAGATTCCATCTCGTCGTCGGAAGCCATCCGCCGCTTGACGTGCAATAGCAGCTGTCCCAGTGTGGCCCGTTTCTTCTGGAAAAGTTCGTCCATCATCACATCGCCCATCACCGCCATGCCGTAGGGCATGGTCACTCGCGAACCGCATATCGCTGCAACGGGTCCCCCGGTAGACCGAACCATCTCTTCTGCAAGACAGTCCGACGGCTGGTCAAAGGCACCGGCGTGGCACGCCAGCAGTAGAGCGATGGGCAAGCCGTCAGCGGAACGAAGTTCCTTAGCGTCGTCTATGTCGAGGATGGGAAACGCCCCACCAGGAACTCGGACGTGATCCAGGTGTTGTCTATTGCCGTGCCCGATGTACACCCAAAACAGGCACCCTTCGTTCAGCCTCGCAAGCGTCACGTCGTGGAATCGCCGCGGATCGGGGCAATATGGGCTTTGCCAACTGGCGTACGTCATCGATGTGTTGTAGCCGGGAGGAATTCCATCGGTGAGGAACTTCCTGGTGGCCATTTGCAGAATCGAATCCACCAGGGCACCGAAGCCGCCGACTCCGGCCACAAAGTTCATCTGGCGACGCCACGGCCCGTTGTCCGCCGCGGTCTCGTACGCGAGTATTTTCCGCACCATCCGAGACAAGTCGTTCGGACTGTCCGCCGTGATTCGTCCAATCGCTACATCGGGGATTTGATCGTCGTTCAGATCCGCGTATGAATTGTCCGTGGCGATTTCAGGATCTGAACCCCAGTGGATATTCACCTTTGCCTTGATTCTATTCGTCGGCGTCGAGCGAGCGCGGATTCGAGGGTCATGAACGGCCGCCGGGTCGGCATCGCCAACAAGCACAACGTACTTCAACGCACCCAACTGCGCCGTCTTTCGAATCGTCGCCCGGATGGCCTCAGGCGGCGATTGGTTTGATACGAGGGTCAGGCGATGCCCTTGGGCCTGGCGGTGTACTATCCATGGCTGGAGTTGGGGCAGGAACGAGTGTGGACAGACGACAACCGTGTCGGGCGAGTCCGCCGGCGCAGCGCATAACGCCGCCAAGAATATGAACGAATGCACGTGCGATCTCCTCACCCTATAGAAAGAACAAGCTCGCGTTGCGAGCCATCCGCGAGGGGCCTTTTACTGTCGAAACATTGCGAGAAGCAAGAGAAGAACAAGCCAAACCACAAAAAGGCCTGCGCCCAGTGCTAGCAGCATCCGATTCGACTTACGTGGGTTTGGAGGGAAATAGGATTTCGGCTCCGTCTCTTTGGTGCGTTGGCGGGGCCTGCTATCCGTGGCTGCGGACTTGCGACGTGCCGGCTTCTTCGATGAACTCTTGGTCATTTCATTCCGGTCGTTCCGGAAGCCTGATCTCGAATTGCTGCACCAAAGCCTTGTCGAAATCGTACACGTCATCGAAATCCTCGCGGCGGTCGCTATCCGATTTCTTCATCTCGTTGATTTCGATCAGATTGTAGACAATCTCGCCAAAGTCGCTTGTCGACTGTACGCCCCAGTTGTTCAGAACGGTCTTGGCCATGTAGCCAAATTGATCCACCGCGAGTTGACGAATCGCGTCACAGAGTTGCTGTCCGGTAAGATGGGCTTCCGGTGGCGGATCCTGCCCGGCCGGGACGGGTCGACTGCTGCCCATTCCAAGCGCATGGTGGGCATAGTCCAGCGCCTCGCGAACGAATTGATATGCTTCCAGCTTGTATCGCGGATCTCTCTCCAGCAGTTGCAGAATCGGATGCTGTGGCGTGGACATTGAACTCTATCCGTTCCCTTTTCCCTTCGTGACCCGTTTGATCACCGAGAGAATCTCACTTCCGTCGATCAGCACGCGACGGTTGTCCTCCGTTTCTACGAGGAGCTGTTGAGCGAGAATATCTTGCACCAAAACTCGAGCTTTGCCCTTGCGAGTGGCGACCTCTGATCCAACCGGAGGCAGTTCCAACTGCAGTTCCTTGTACGTTCCGTACTCGTAACGCAAACAGCATTTCAGACGGCCGCACCGTCCGGAGATCTTGGTAGGATCCAAGGTGGCCTTCTGCAGTTTGGCCATCTTCATGGATACCGGCGGCATTTCGGTCAAGTGCGTATTGCAGCACACGGATTTGCCGCAGTCGCCATAGTCGGCCAACAGCTTGGCCTCGTCGCGCACGCCGATTTGACGCATCTCGATACGTGTCTGGAATTCAGCAGCCAGACGTTTCACCAACTCCCGAAAGTCGACTCGACCATCTGCCAGGTAGTAGACGATAACGCGCTCGCCACCAAAAAGGTGTTCCACCTCGACCAGTTGCATCTCCAGCTTCAATTCCTCCGCGTGCCGCACGCAAATGCTGAACTCATCTTTGGCTGAAGCCTGTATGTGAGCCAATTCGTTTGCGTCTTCCGCAGTCATCTCACGGAGGATCTGGCCCTGTGGGGACTTCTCCCGCCCCGAGGAATCGCCATCCAACTCGCATAGGACTCGGCCGACCTCAAGACCTCGATTCGTACGTACGATTATGTCCGTACCTCGCGCGTATCGCGCACCCCCGCGCGTGGACATCACGCCCAGCAGTCGCATCGAACCATAGCGAATCATGTATTTCGGCATGAGGCTAACCTGACGCACTGACAGAGCGCCAGGGGATTGGCACTACGGGGAATTGGGAGTTTGTGGGAGGCCACCCGGTAGTCACTTCGACCGTTTCAGGAGTAAAGGCGGGGCCCAACCATCCCAAAATCGACCTCTTTGTGATCTGGGATAGACACTAAGTATAACGCAGCGTCGCCATCAAGCAACGGCGAACTGGCGGTTCCACCCCCGCTAGAGGCGTCGCCAGGGGCCGGCTCGTACACCATGAAAAAGGCCGCCAGGTCAGGACCCGACGGCCTACGATCGCTATCTGATGGCGAGAGAAATGATCATGGGTAGGCACTTCTCGGTGTCCGCTTTCTGAAAGTCTCGGTTTTTCCGCTACCTCCCGGGCCCCCACGTTGCAGGTTGACCACGCGGCTATCGTCGCTGTACCCCATGCGGGCCAGCAACTCGTCCAGAGCCATAGCCTCAAGCCCCTTTCGAGTCGATTCTTCCAGCATGGCATTCCAGCCGTCTATGAGTTGTTGTTTCGTCTTGTCGGTGGGTGCCTCGCCCCTAACCAGATATCTCGTATCAAGTGTGATCTTCCCTGCGATGCTGCCGTCTTCCAGTAGTTCGGCGTCTACTTCTCCGCCATTGGTCGTGATGATGGACTTCACCTTCTTCTGATCGCTCTTGCCATCACCATCGATGTCCAGGAATCCCGCCAAGGCAAAACGAGTCTTTTGACCTTTGCGGAAGGTGGGCGAGTAGATCTTGTCCCCCGACATGATTGGATTCCCCAGGTCGTGTTCTAGAATCCGCGCTTCGGCCGAATGCGCATCCTTAATGGCAATAACTTGGATACTCGCTTTTGTTACGGCGTTCGTCGCCCCAACTTGGTTCTGGTCGTAAACGCTGAATGTCATTTGCCGCTTCAGGCCGTCGGCCATCCCTAAATCAATCCAGACCACGTCCGCTCGTTGATTGACGTAGACGACTTGACCGTCCGGACGCTCGAACTCTTGCGGCTTCATGGCCTCTGCAAGCTTCTCCCTGGCCATTGCGTTCGATTCCGCGAGACTTCTCAATTCGGTATCGCGCTGCGCGAAACCTGCCGCCATATCGGCTTCCAGCTTCGAGATCGCAGCGTTTTTCTGCGGGATAGACGCCGCCAACTTGTTCTTGTCCTCCGTGAGCTTGTTGCGAGCCACACCGAATTGCCTCACTTGAGCCGCCAAGTCTTCCTGAACCAGGGTAAGACTCTCCTGGACCTTGGCGGTTCGCTTCTCCTCGGCGTCCACGGCCTCATCCTTTGCAGCCTGCAGATTCCTGATTGTCAGGTCCGCGTCGGTGAGCTTTACGTTTCGATCATTAACTTGGGCAATCAAGTGATCCGGCAGCTTGCGATAGTTCAGAGTGCCCTCCAGACCAGCGCCGTACATCGCCATGTCCTGATCGAAGGAGGTTAACAACTCTTCAATATATTTGTTGCCGCCGAGGCTCTGTTTGACGACTTCCAGTTGGGCGGTCTCCAATGTGTCGTCCGTCCTAAGGCCAATGACGTGTCTCAGTACCTGGTTCTCGAAATCGAGTTGCTTGGCGGCATTGTCGAAATTCTTGGCCTCCACGCGGGCCGCAGCGGCTTGCTTGGTCTTCTCCTCCGCTTTCCGGAAGAAGAAGTACGTGGTTACGGCAAGAACCACAGTTACCATGACGAAGAGAATAAGTGCGATTTGAAGTCCCTGGCTCTCGCGGGATGCCATGATCAGTTCTCCTGAGAAATGGGCCGCTTCCTTGGCTGGGAACGCCCTGAAAGAAACACTCAGACACTTTCGTTTTCGGCTTATTCGCAGCCGAGGATACTGATTATTTCCCGCTGTCGGTTCGTTCCGATCCCGATCGCGACACCGGGCAACACCAGTTCCTGCGCGCAAAAGTACCTAAGTCGAGTTTACGACGGGGATTACGACATGTCAATCAGTTTTCGATCGGAGAAACTGGATCCTTGCCTAAGCAGCCTGATCGCCGTACGTTCTCGGGCGAAGGCTCGTTGCCCCAACGGCAAACCGTTGCCAGTAAAGCGTCTCGGCTAATTGGTTTGCCCAAAAAATCGTCACATCCGGCTTTCTCGCACTTCTCGCGATCGCCCTTCATGGTGTGCGCCGTCAGAGCAATGATCGAGCCGCGGTATCCGGATTCGCGGAGTCGCGTTGCTGCCACGTACCCATCCATTTCCGGCATTTGCATATCCATGAGAATCAGGTCGTATGGGCGGCCTTCACGTTGGGCGCGAAGGCCCTTATCCAGGGCCTGCCGACCATTCTCAACAAGCGTTACATCAGCCCCTGCGTGCTCCAGCAGGAGGGAAATCAGTCTCTGGTTGTCGGGCCCGTCTTCGGCCAGCAGGATGTGGCACGGAAGGGGCAATCGTGTTTCCCGCAAGGTGATTGCCGTCTCAGACGACTGCCCCAGCGTGTCGTGGTCGCGCTCGCCCAATGTCCGCTGAACCGCGGGGCTAGGTGCAAGGGTCAATGTGAAAACGCTGCCCTCCCCGGGAACGCTGTCGACGGTGATGTCGGCGCCCAACAATAGGGCCAGCTGCTTGCTGATAGCCAACCCTAGTCCGCTACCCCCGTATCGGCGGGTGGATGAAGTGTCCGCCTGGACAAACGGCACGAACAGCCGGGACATCTGTTCACTCGTCATCCCGATCCCGGTATCGATGACCCGAAATCCCAGACACCCGTCCTTGGCGTCCTGAATGGAATGCTTGATCACCACTCGTACGGATCCCATCTCGGTGAACTTGACGGCGTTGCCGACCAGATTGATCAGGATCTGACGCAAACGTGTCGAATCAGTGCGGATGAACGATGGGATTTCGCCCTCGCACTCGTAAAGCAAGACTAGGCCCTTTTCCCGCGCTCGAGGCTCCAGCAGCTCGATAACTTCGGCCACGATCTCGCGCGGGGAGCACGGAACTGACTCGACGTTCAGCCTGCCCGCTTCTATCCTCGAAAGATCGAGCAGGTCGTCGATCAGTCGCAACAGGTATTCGCCGTTTCGCAAGACGGTGGCCACCATTTCCTTCCGATCTGGCTCTTCGAGGTCCGCGACGAGCACCTCGGAGAACCCGAGCATTGCGGTCATCGGCGTACGCAATTCATGGCTCATGTTGGCGAGAAGCTCGCTTTTCGCCCGGCTGGCGGCTTCAGCCTCTTTTTTCGCTTCCGTTAGCGTCTGGGCTTGGTCCGACGCTGCCCGAAAGAGCTTGTATACCTCGCGCCCGTGCAACTCGATTTGAACGTTCTTCTCCTTCAGCTTTTCGTTCGCCGCTTCAAGCGCAGCGACGTGCTCTGCCACGCTCGACTGAGAAGTTCTTTGCCTCGCCTCAAGAATTGTCCTCCGATGGACAAGGCGTCGCAACTGACGCTCGTTCTCTCGCTTCGCGGTCAGCAGTGCACAGATGGCGACGGCCATAGCCGACCCGGCGGCCACAGAAAACGCAACGCTCACAGAATCGCCAGCCGCAACACGGCGACCACCCCAAAGAACTGCTGCGCCCGCAACGAGACATACGGCGCTCTGAAGGTAGACCAACCACTTGACGGCCTGCCGATGGCGGCTCCGACGAAGACAACGCAGGACCGACTCGGTCGTCTCACGAAGCTCGTTTTTTTGGGGGGCCAGTTTCCGTCGCATGCTTTTGCTTGAAAGACCGGGTAAGAAGCTGGAATTCCTAAGAAAATAATAGGTTATGGCTCAACGGCATTGGAAGGACATTGTCAAGAGACGGAAGTTCGAGAAGAATCATGGCATGGTAAGCAGTAGAGATGAAAAGAATGATCCTTTACGGTTGCACAGGAATCCAACAAGAGCGGTTCGCGTCGGCACAATTAGCATTGGGAATGGCTCTCCGGTCGCTGTCCAGAGCATGACTGCCACACGCACGCAGGATGTCGATGCCACCGTCCAACAGGTGGACGCTCTGGCCTCGGCGGGGGCGGACATCGTGCGCATCGCGGCTGATGGCAAGCAGGACGCCCAGTCGCTGAAAGAAATCCGGCAGCGCACCTCAGCGAATCTCTCCGTCGATTTGCAGGAGAACTACCGATTGGCCGAACTGGTAGCGCCCTACGTCGACAAGATTCGTTACAACCCGGGGCATCTATACCATCATGAGAAAAGTAAGCCCTGGCCGGAGAAGGTGCGGTATCTCGTTGGCGTCGCCCAGGAGAATGACTGCGCCATCCGCGTCGGTGTCAACTGCGGAAGCGTCGATCCGGCCTTGAAGGACAAATTTGCCCCAGACGATTCGCTATCGCCAATGCTAGAGAGCGCGCTCGTCCATTGCGAGCTACTCGATTCGATCGGCTTCACACGCTATTGCGTATCCTTGAAAGACTCCGATCCCGTCAACGTAATTGAAGTCAATCGGCGTTTCGCAGAGCGACGACCCGACATCCCGCTACATCTGGGGGTAACTGAAGCCGGGATGCCTCCTGAAGGTGTGATCAAGACGAGAATCGCATTCGAGCAATTGATCAGCCGAGGCATTGGCGACACGATTCGTGTCTCGCTAACGGTGCCAAATCACCGAAAACCTGAGGAAATTGAAGCCGGCCGGCAAATCCTAGCCGACATCGCAGCCGGCCGCGTACGGAGCGTCGTCAACTTGAACTCCGACTCGTTGAACATCATCTCGTGTCCAAGTTGTTCGCGTGTACAGAACGAAGCTTTCGTCGAACTGGCCGAGCAGGTCAGGGAAATGTCGCGATATGCCGCCGACTGCCCAGTGACAATCGCTGTGATGGGGTGTCGAGTCAACGGTCCGGGCGAGACGGACGACGCAGATTTGGGCTTGTGGTGCGGTCCTAACCAAGTGAACCTGAAACGAGGCGGCCGATTGATCGGCGCATACGCCTATGATGAGATCCTGGACCGGCTAAAGGACGAGTTAGACGCGCTGATCAAGGCAAATTCTGCCTGACGTCCTTATTGTGTAGATGGGGGGTGTCGATTACGTTGGATGAACAGCCGCGGGCATAATGCCGATAGAGTTGATGTTCTCCCAGTGGCCGATTTTCCGTTTTCCACATAATGCTAAGAATCTGCATGGAAGACCCTCCCTAAAGAGGGGCCAAGCGTACCGCTGCTGCCTCTAGCCTGCGCCTGATGACCAAGAATTTCCCCCCAGAACATAGGTCACCGAGTGGCGTACAAGTTTGGAGCATACGCCTTGACCGCGAATCACCGCTGGCGAACCAGCTGGTCAAGTGGCTATCCGATGACGAGATAGAGCGGAGCGAGCGGTTTCGGTTCTCTCGGGATCGTGATCGCTTTATTGTTTGTCGTGCGGCACTGCGTAACATCCTGGGCATCCGTATAGGTATTGCACCCAACGGCGTGCGTTTCGATTACGGCGAGTACGGCAGGCCGTACCTGACAGCCGAAGGCGCCAGGAGTGGCCCGTACTTCAATGTGTCGCACTGCCGCGATCTTGGATGCATCGCTATGGGGGGGCGCTTCGACGTTGGCATCGATATCGAGGCGGTTCGGCAGTTGAACGACTTGGATCAGATGACTCGCAGAACGCTTTCGGCGGCCGAGCAACGTCATTTTGCTACGATTCCTTTAAGCGATCGGCTAAGAACGTTTTTCCGGTATTGGACGTTGAAAGAGGCGCTGCTAAAAGTACTTGGAGTGGGACTGCAGTGGCCGCTCCGTGAGATCGAAGTTGATTTGGGCCTTGAAGGCCGAATCATGAACATGCCAGCCAAAATTCCCGCGCGCGGCCGGATTCTGCTGCAGGAATTGGACCTAGGGAACGAGTATTGCGGGGCTTTGGCGACAGAGTCTCCGGAATTGCCGCAAATAGAGTATCGTAATTGGGAAGCGAAAAGCCTCATATAGGCACGGAACCCCCGATCTGTCTGGGCAAGAGGCCCTTGAACGATGAGAGGTATCTGAATGAGCAACGAACCGGACAATCAACCGGATGCGAAGCCCGCGGGCGGGGATGGGAATCCTGCGTCAGGAAAGACTGCGGAAGAAATCCAGGAGTGGATGGTAAGCTACCTGAGTAAAGTACTGGAGACGTCCGCCGACGCGATCGACGTTACCGTACCATTCGATGACTTCGCATTGGATTCCGCCACGGCTATCGGGATGACTGGGGAACTGGAAGACTGGCTTGGCAAGCCGGTCGACCCGACCCTGGTGTACGACTATCCGACAGTTGAACAGTTTTCCAAATGCCTTGCTGGAGACATCTAGTCCAACATGTCCTCGAAGACTAACACAAGATCAAGTGAGCCGATCGCCATTGTTGGTATTGGCTGCCGATTCCCCGGTGCGGGCAACCCCGACGAGTTCTGGAAACTGCTAAGCGGCGGCGTAGACGCCATTAGCGAAGTTCCGAAGAGTCGCTGGGACATCGACGCATTTTATGATCCTGAGCCCGCGACGCCAGAGAAGATGAACACGCGTTGCGGCGGGTTCGTGGACCGCATCGACCGGTTCGATCCGGGCTTCTTTGGCATCTCCATGCGCGAAGCCGAAAGAATGGACCCGCAGCAGCGGCTGCTATTGGAAGTCGTGTGGGAGTCCCTCGAAAACGGTGGCATAACGCCGGAAGACTTGTCGGGAAGCTCGACGGGCGTGTTCATCGGGATCAGTAACAGCGACTACCGGTTGTTGTACAAGGAGTTGTCGGAAATCGACGCCTACGTGGCCACGGGCACGTGTCTGTGTATCGCTGCAAACCGGTTGTCGTACACTTTGAACTTGCGTGGGCCCAGCATGGCGGTCGACACGGCTTGCTCTTCGTCGTTGGTCGCAGCCCACTTGGCGTGTCAGAGCCTGAGGCAAGGAGAATCGAATCTGTGTGTCGCTGGCGGCGTGAACTTGATCCTTTCGCCAGAAGGCACCATTACGCTATCGCAATCACGCATGATGGCACCCGACGGGCGCTGCAAGACGTTTGATGCGAGCGCCGATGGTTACGTGCGCGGCGAAGGCTGCGGCGTGATTGTTCTGAAACGGTTGTCGGACGCCGTGGCCGACCGCGACAACATTTGGGCCGTGATTCCGGGGTCGGCCGTGACACAGGATGGTTTGAGCAACGGCCTGACGGCTCCGAATGGTCCGTCGCAACAGGCGGTCATCAAACAGGCACTGGCCAGCGCCGATTGCCATCCGCACGATATCAGCTTCATAGAAACACATGGCACGGGGACGTCGCTTGGAGACCCGATCGAAGTGCGTTCGTTGCGCAACGTCTTGATGAAGAGTCGCCCAGAAGATCAGCCCTGCTGGTTGGGCGCTGTTAAAACGAACGTCGGCCACTTGGAGGCGGCGGCTGGGATTGCGGGACTACTGAAATTGGTCCTTTCGCTCCGTCACAAGCAGATACCGCCGAACCTGCACTTCAACAAGCTCAACCCGTACATCTCGCTGGATGGAACTACCTTCAAGTTGCCCAGCGACTGTACTGACTGGGCGTGCGGTTCGACCAAGAGGATTGCCGGAATCAGTTCATTCGGCTTTGGCGGCACGAACTGCCATTTGATCGTAGAAGAGGCGCCGGAAACGGACGCCGTGGCCGAAACGGCCGAACGACCGTCTCATTTGCTCGTGCTGACTGCGAAGAGCCAAGACGCATTGCGCGACATGGCCGGAAAATACGGAGCGCACCTCGCCGGGAAAGATGAGGATTCGTTGAGCAGGGTCTGCCATACGGCTGCCGTAGGCCGATCTCGGTTCGACTATCGGGCGGCGTTCGTCGGCTCCTCTTGCGAAGACTTCGACAAGCAATTGAAAGCGTTCGCCACGGATGGATCGGCCGAGCCAATCGAACGAAGTAGAGGTCGCCAGAAGAAGCAGAAGATCGCTTTCCTATTTACAGGGCAAGGTTCGCAGTTTGTGAACATGGGACGCGCTCTGTACGAGACCCAGCCACTGTTTCGTGCGGAATTGGATCGCTGTGACGAGTTGCTGCGACCGCATTTGGAGACGCCTATTCTATCGGTGATCTACCCGCAAGAGGGGCAGCAGTCACCGCTGGACGAAACGGCGTACACGCAGCCTGCACTATTTGCCGTCGAGTACGCACTCGCACGATTGTGGCAATCCTGGGGCGTCGAGCCGAGCGCAGCGATGGGACATAGCGTGGGCGAGTACGTCGCCTGCTGTTTGGCCAACGTATTCAGCCTGGAAGCAGCCTTGGAGCTTGTCGCCGTCCGCGCAAGGCTCATGCAATCACTGCCCGAAGGCGGGCAAATGGTCGCTGTGTTTGCCGATGAAACACGCGTCGCCGATGCAATTGCCGGACGTGAAGCCGATGTGGCAATCGCCGCCGTGAATGGGCCGAGCCAAGCGGTAATTTCGGGAAGTGGCGAAGTTGTGGAGGAAATAGCCGAAAGGTTCCACCAGGAGGGCGTCAAGACGAGCCGGTTGACCGTTTCGCACGCGTTTCATTCGCCGCTAATGGAACCTATGCTGGACGAGTTTAGGAAAGTCGTCGACCAAGTACAGTTCTCGCCACCGGAGTTTGACATCATCGCGAACGTGTCAGGCGAAGTTGCTGGCGAGGAGATTCTCTCATCGGATTACTGGTGTAACCACATCCGCGAAGCCGTGAGATTTGCGGATTCGGTAAAGACGCTCGCCGGACTGGAACCGGACGTCTTCCTGGAAGTCGGGCCGAAGCCGATACTCACCTCGCTCGGACGCTCGTGTTTTCCATCATCTAAACAGCCGTGGCTGCCCAGCCTCCGCGGCCGAGGCGACGACTGGAACACGATGTTGGCGTCGCTGGGCAAGCTCTTTGAGCGCGGTGTCGATGTGGACTGGGAGCAGTTTGATTCCGACCATCAACTTCGCAAGGTCGCGTTGCCAACCTACCCGTTCCAGCGTCAGCCCTGCTGGAACGATTTCGCAACGGACATCGGCCAAGCAAGAGCAGGGACCATTGGCGTTGCCGCGCCCGGTACGGCAGTTCATCCGCTGCTCGGTAGCAGGGTGGATGTGGCTGGCAAGGAGATCGTTTTCCAGGCAACGTTTCGTGCCAACTCGCCATCCTATTTGGCTGATCACCGTGTTTTCGACAACGTCGTCGTGCCTGGGGCTGCCTTGACCGAGATGGCGTTGGCCGCCGGCGTGGAAGCGATGGAGGACGATGCCGTCGCCGTTGACGACATCTTCATTCAACAGGCGCTCGTGCTTCCGGCTGGCGAATCTCGCGACGTTCAGGTCGTGCTGACCCCTGAAGATGAAGGGGCCTTCGCATTCCGGATCTACAGTGTGAGTCAACGTGAGGAATCGGAGGATCGTGTCTGGACCGTACATGCGTCAGGCAAAATCGTCGCTCTGGAGGCGCCCGGCGAGCCGGCAGCGCAAGACATCGACGAAATCCGCTCGGAAATGACCGACACCTGGGAGGTAGAGGAATTCTACGAAACCTGCAAGAAACGTGGGCTTGTCTACGGCCCCACGTTTCAGTCGCTTCAACATCTTGCAACAGGCACCGCACAGGCCCTTGGCGACGTGAGCTTGCCTGACGGTGTAGCCGAGGAAGCAGGCAGCTATCGGCTTCACCCATCATTGCTGGACGCGTGTTTCCAAACCCTCGGCGGCGGCATGCCGACACCGGACGGTGATGTAGTCTTCCTGCCAATTCGGATAGGCAGCCTTCGCGTCTACAGGCCGGGGACCAGCAGCGCATCGAGTCACGTGCGAATCACATCCGACTTGGGTGCCGCCAAGAAGACGGTAATCGCCGACATCACGATACTCGACGCCAATGGCGAAGTTATTGCCGAAATTGAAGGCTTGCAGCTCCGACAAGTCAGTCGTGCACTGCTAATGCGACAGATACAACGCGACGTTGGCGACTGGCTCTACCGAGTCGACTGGCAACCGAAGGATCGGAGCGGCGCCAAACCAGAAACAGAGACCGGCAACTGGATAATCCTGGCCGATCGCAGTGGGGCGGGCGTTGGGCTCGCTTCGGCCTTGCGCGGCCAAGGGCATCATTGCGTTGTTGTCGAAGCCGGCGACGCCTACGAGCAGGTATCGGACGAGGAATTCCGATTGTGTCCAAGTCGAGTGGAGGATTTCAGCCAACTGCTGGATAACGCGTTCGAGAGTGAAGACGCGAAGATCGACGGCGTCGTTCACCTTTGGAGTCTTGACGCTGCTGCGGTAAACGAAGCGAACGTCCAGTCGGTGAACGACGCCCAAGTGCTGGGCTGCGGCAGCACTCTGCACTTGGTCCAAGCTCTGGGCAAGGCTGTCGGGCAATCCATGCCGCGATTGTGGTCGGTAACGCGCGGTGCACAGCGTGTCGGAATCGACGATTCAAGTGTCGCAGTTCTTCAGTCTTCGTTGTGGGGCATGGGGGGTGTGATTGCCTGGGAGCACCCGCAACTGCATTGCGTGCGATTGGATTTGGATCCGGCCACACCCGAGGACGAGCAACGCGCATTGCTGGAAGAGGTCACCGCACCGGATGGCGAGAATCAGGTCGCATATCGCCAGTCTGTGCGATATGTGCCGCGATTGGTGAAGAAATCCGATCCTCGTCCCGGAATGCTGAACGTGACGGAAGGTCAACCATTTGCATTGGGCCTGACCAAGTTCGGCGTACTGGACAACCTGACAATCAAACCGATCGAACGCAAGCCGCCGGAATCAAGCGAGATTGAAATCGCCGTCCTGGCCACCGGCTTGAACTTCCGCGACGTCCTGCGTGCGCTGGGCATGCTTCAGGAGTATGAGCAGAAAATCGGTATCAAGTCAGAGGAGGACGTCACATTTGGGTTCGAATGCGCGGGCAAAATCGTGGCGACCGGGCCTGACGTGAAAGGCTACGCGGTCGGCGATGACGTTGTCGCATTGTCGTTGGGTAGCATGGCCAGCCACGTGACCATCGATACAAAGTACGTGGTACGCAAACCGGAGAAGATGACCTTCGAGGAAGCGGCAACAATTCCCTTGGCCTACTTGACGGCCCATTACGGGCTGAATCGGCTGGCCAGGATGAAGCAGGGCGAACGCGTGCTGATCCATGCCGCAGCCGGCGGAGTCGGGCAGGCGGCCGTCGCTTTGGCTCAGAGCGCTGGCGCGGAAATCTTCGCGACGGCCAGTTCCGGCAAGTGGGACTTCCTCCGGTCGCTCGGAATCGAGCACATCATGAATTCCAGAACGCTCGATTTCTCCGATCAGGTAACGAGCGAAACGGATGGCAAGGGCGTTGATGTCGTACTGAACAGCCTGAACGGCGAATTCATTCCAAAGACCTTGTCCACGCTGGGAAAGAACGGACGTTTCGTCGAGATCGGAAAAATCGACATCTGGACCAACGAACAGATGGCGGCCGAACGAGACGATGTCGCATACTTCCCGTTCGACTTGGGCGAAGAGGAGCAGAAACAGCCCGGTTTGATTCAATCAATGCTCGACGAGTTGCACGAACGCTTCGAGGCAGGTGAGCTTTCGCCGTTACCACACAAGGTGTTTGCCGTAGACGACGTGACCAGTGCCTTTCGTCACATGGCGCAGGGCAAGCATCTGGGCAAGGTGGTAATTTCGCTCGCAGATCATCAGCAAGTCGATTCGGTGCCGGTGCGTGAGCAGGCCAGCTATCTAGTCACCGGTGGCGTTGGCGGGCTCGGTCTAAAGGTTGCCGATTGGCTCATCGACCAGGGCGCGAAGAGCCTTGTTTTGTCGAGCATCGAGGAAAAGCCGTCCAAGGCAGCCGAAGAAGCCATTCAGAGCATGCAGGAGAAGGGGGCTGAAGTCACGGTCCTGCAAGGGGATGTCTCAAACCGCGATGACGTTCGACGGACCTTAGACCACATCTCCGAGCATCTGCCGCCGCTGCGCGGTATCGTTCACGGTGCTGGGCTACTGGACGACGGCGTCCTGATGCAACAGGAGTGGGCGAGGTTCGAGCGCGTCATGGCTCCCAAGGTCGCTGGTGGATGGAACCTGCACCAGATGACACTGGGAACTCCACTAGATTTCTTCGTCTCTTTTTCGTCCGTGGCGTCCTTGCTGGGTTCGCCCGGCCAGGGTAACTACGCGGCGGCCAATGCCTTCTTGGACGCACTGGCGCATCATCGTCGCGCGTCGGGTCTTTCGGCACTGACGCTGAACTGGGGGCCGTGGGAAGCAGTCGGCATGACGGCGGATAAGACGAAACGCGATATCGCTCGCTGGGCCGCCGGCGGCATGGGCACCGTGCCACCGGACCAAGGCCTGTCGGCTTTGGGCGAGTTGCTGCGGCAATACCGGGCCCAAGTGGGCGTCTTGCCAATTGCATGGCCGAAGTTTTTGAAACAATCGCCGAAGAGCGAAGGCCAAGCAATACTTGCCGAAATTGCCCATCAATACAGCGAGAAAGCAAAGCAGAAGACGCGAACCCGTAAACGCTCCGACATACTAGATCAGTTGAAGTCGGCCACGGAAGAAAAACGCGGAGAACTGCTCAGAGGCTACGTTGGAGGGCAAGTGGCCAAGACACTAGGCATGGGCGCCGCCCAATTGGATCGCTCGCAGCCCTTGAAGGACTTGGGGCTCGATTCGCTCATGGCCATCGAAGTGAAGAACCAAATCGAATCCGATTTGGATGTCGAATTGCCAATCGAAAGCTTCACCGAAGATATGAACGCCTCCGGTTTGGCCGACACGGTCTGCGACTTGATGGCTGACAGCTTAGGAGGTGTGAGCACCGTGACCCCAGACGCGGCCACTGACGATGCGGACGCGCCTTTCCAGGCCGCCGCGACTGCGACAACCACTGCCGGCCCGCAGGAAACCGCAGCACCGGTGTCCGGCGAAGAAGTTGAAGTCGGAGAGGAACAGTACGTCTTCAGCGCATTCCCGGAATTCCGAAAGCTGGAAACCCAATTGGGGCAGATTCAACTGTTAGGTATCGAAAACCCCTACTTCAACGTCCACGAGAGCGTCACGGCCGATACGACGGTGATCGAAGGCCGGGAGATGATCAACTTTTCCAGCTACAACTATCTGAGCTTGTCTGGAGATCCGGAGACCACGCAAGCGGCAAAAGACGCCTTGGATAGGTTCGGGGCGGGAGCGTCGGCCAGTCGTGTCGTTTCCGGCGAAAAGACGGTTCATGGAGAGTTGGAGCGGGCAATTGCCGAGTTTGTCGGCGCAGAAGACGCCGTTGTGTTTACCAGCGGTCACTCGACCAATGAAACCACGATCGGTCATCTGTTCGGCCCGGGCGATCTGATCCTGCACGATGAACTCGCCCACAACAGCATCATACAAGGCTGCATCCACTCGCACGCCCAACGCCGCCCATTCCCGCACAACGACTGGCAAACGCTAGACAAGGTGCTCGCCGAAGTTCGCGCCAACTACAAACGCGTACTGGTTGCGATCGAAGGTGTTTACAGCATGGACGGCGATTACCCCGATCTGCCCAAGTTCATTGAGGTCAAGAAACGGCACAAAGCCCTCTTGCTCATGGACGAAGCCCACTCGATTGGCACCATGGGCGCTGGCGGACACGGCTTGCCCGAACACTTCGGAGTCGATCCCATGGACGTGGATCTGCTGATGGGGACGATCAGCAAGGGAATCGGTAGTTGCGGCGGGTACATCGCAGGCTGCAAAGAGGTTGTGAAATACCTGAAGTACACGGCCCCGAGCTTCGTTTTCAGCAACGCCATCTCACCATCGAATGCTGCAGCCGCGTTGGCGTCGTTCCGCAAGATTTCGCGAGATCCGTCGCCGGTGCACCGATGTCGTGCGAACTCCGCGTTGTTCCTCGGCTTGGCGAAGGAGCGCAACTTGGACACGGGGCTAAGCGACAACACACCCGTTATTCCGATAATCATTGGAAATTCGTTACGGGCGCTTCAACTGTCGCGGAAGATGTTTCACCGCGGGATCAATGTGCATCCGATTCTGCATCCCGCCGTCGAAGAGAAAGCGGCGCGTTTGCGTTTCTTCATTACGGCCACGCATACCGACGAACAGATTCGGTTCACCATCGACGCACTAGACGAGGAACTGACAAAGTTGGACCCGAGTCGGCAGAAGCAATCTGAATCCACGGAAACGTCGAGCTAGAGCCTAGTGCTCTGGCACATCTGAGAATTAGGCTTGGCTGTAGTGGATCTTGCCAAAGATCCCTTGGTGTGAGGATCTCTGGCGAGATCCACTACCCCAAAACCAAGCTGTGACGCAGCACTACTAGCCGGTCACGATCACGCGCAAGTCGCATACATTCGTGTGCGTCGGACCAGTGCGGATGAGCCCGTCCAGCGGATCAAAGAAGCTGTATGCATCATTGCGCGCCAGGTAGTCAACCGGCGCTAGCGTCTTGGCCTGCATCGCCGCGACTACGTCGGCGTCCAGAATCGCTCCCGCAGCGTCAGTCGGGCCGTCTTCTCCGTCCGTGCCTCCGGACAGCAGAGCGAATCTAAGGTTCGACTCGGCTTTCCGGTCGATTAATCGCTGAAGCGCGGCCAGCACCAACTGTTGGTTCCGTCCGCCGAGGCCGCGTTTATCGGCGTCGATTAGCTTTACAGTTGGTTCGCCTCCGCCGATCTGGCAGCGGCGACTGGATGATTTTCTCATTTCGAGGGCTTTCTCTGCCAATTCGCCACCGATCTGTTCGGCTTCTCCCTCCAGGTCTTGGACTGCATCGAGTTCCGTCTGATATCCTCGCCGTTCGGCCTCGCCGCCCGCCGCCCGAACCGCAGTTTCGTTGTTGCCGATTATTAGATTGGTGACGCGACAGATCTGCTCAGTTTCGCTGCGGATCTCGCTGGCGGCCTTCTCCAAATGGTGAAACACCGCAGGAGATATGCCAGCATTGATCGCGTCGAATCGGTTCAGTACATCAATCGCGTCCAGGGGCGTTGAAGTGTCTTCAACCGTCGGTCCCGATGCGATGACATCCAGCGGATCTCCCAGCACATCGGAAATGATCAGTGTGATCAAACGTCCCGCGCGGCATGCTCGGGCCAGACCGCCGCCTTTGATGCGACTGAGTTGCTTGCGCACAGTGTTCAACTCTTGGATGTTGGCACCGGCTGCGCTCAAGTGGCAAGTGACGGCCAATTTGTCGGCCAGCGTGATGTCCTCGACCGGCGCAGGCAGCAGCGCCGAACCGCCTCCCGAAATCAGGCACAGGCACAAGTCGTCTGAAGTCAGTGACTGTACTAACTGCAGAACCTGCTCCGCGCCGTCCACCCCTTCCTGCGTTGGTTCATTCACACCCGCCGGACGAGCACCGTGCAAGTGAATGCGTTCGAGCGGCCGGACGCAGTCCTCGGGCACATTCACCCAACCTTTGACCGGTTTCTCGCCAAGTACGTCATCTCCGAGGGCCGTTTCCAGGCCGGACGCCATTCCGGCTCCGGCCTTGCCGCACCCGACGACCACAATGCGGCCAATGTCGGACAAAGGCACGATCTGATCGCCTATCACGAGTTGACCGGCGTCGACGCGCACGGTATCTAGTACGAGGTGGTCGCTGCGCACGGCATCCACGCCAGCTTGCCAGATGGCGAGGGCGTCGTCGCGAAGCTGCTTCGCAGAACGGCTCATCAAAGAGTTCCTTCCGTGTTGCGTGTCCATGTGCGGCACGAACGGAGTATATCGCGAATCACCATTCGGAGCAAAGTATCGGAATCATGGCAAATGTGAAGATCGAAGACAAAATCCCCGATCTCGCTGTGGCGTTGATCGAAGCTACGGATGTGAATATTGCGGATTCGCCCGATGAACTTCGGAATCGCTGCGACGATGTATGTCGCACCGTTGCCGAGCATGGTCTGCCCGGAGGCGATGAACGGCGGACGGCTGTTCGCGATCTGCTGCGTAGCGGTGGATTCAAGCCCGCGGGCCGAAACAAGCCTGCTCAAGAGTACCTGCTTCGGACGGTGAGCGAGGGTGGTGCGTTGCCTGCCATATCGAATGCGGTCGACCTGATCAACATGATCTCGCTTCAAGCCGGATTACCGATTTCGCTAGTTTCTCTGGACCGCGTTGGCACGACGCTGACGTTGCGATTCGGCCGTACCGACGAAGCTTACGTCTTCAACCAGACCGGCCAGGAGCTGGCTCTGAACGGCTTGATCTGCCTCTGCGCCGATGCGGACGGTGAGACCGAGCCAGTGGGTACTCCGGTGAAGGATTCGATGAGAGCCAAGGTAGACGCGACGGATCATCACGCACTGGCGTGCATCTACGGATCGCAGAAGGCCATTCCTTCCCACGAGCTACGCGAGCGGACAGAGCAGTTGGGTGAAGGCTTCACGCAGTACTGCGGGGCGTCGGGGTACAGGTTGACGCTGCTTCGCTAGAATTGGTCCGCGGGGCCCTGCAGCGGCCCAGAGCTAGCGGACTCCGGGAAAATCCTTGAGAATCCCGGTAGGAGGACGCTATGCCAACTGAAGATGGGAAGTAGAAGACCGTATAAAGAATGGCCCACCAGGGCACAGGCTTACCTTTCTGTGAAATTGATCGCCCAACGGGTTCGCACGCCCGACGCCGACCGACCATCCGTCAAGTCGCCGAGACGCGCCGATGGATATTGTTATCTCC
>CAZUAH010000124.1:0-29378 GCA_964617665.1 uncultured Pirellulaceae bacterium | reverse complement strand
AACCCCGTGAACGATGATCCGACGGCTAACGACGACCCATCGCCCGGCGATCCTCCGTTCACGGTAGACGAAGACGCGATTCTGGGCGCCGGCCGAAGTGTGCTGGACAACGACGTCGATCCGGACGGCGACGATCTGGACGTTGTCGACGGGGATACCAATCCGAACGACGGAACGTACAACGTTGTCAGCACACTTGGCGCTATGGTCCAAGTGGACGTGGAAGATGGCACCTTCACCTATGATCCGACGGGTGTCGACGAATTCCAGCAGCTTGGTTCCGGCGAGACATCGAGCGATACCTTCTCCTATCGGGCAACGGACGGACAGGTTGCGTCGAACGTGGCTCTGGTCACTGTCACCGTGACTGGCAACAACGACGTGCCGGTGGCGGCCGACGACCAGTACACCGCTAGTGACAGCGCGGTGCTGGATACCGCAAGCGTGGGCTTGGCGGACGTGTTGGACAACGACACCGACGCGGAGAGTGATTCGCTGCAGATAGTGGACTGGGACGCGCAGAGCGATTTGGGAGCCACGATCGTCATGCAGCCGAACGGAGCCTTCACGTACGATCCTAGTTCGTCCTCCGTGCTGCGAGCGCTACAACTGGGTGACGTGCCACTCACGGACTCGTTCACCTACACCATCGACGACGAAGGTTCGCCGCATACTACAATCGACCGGGGCACTGTTGAGATTACGGTCAACGGCACGAACAACGCCCCAACCGCAGTTGCCGACGCGTATCAAACGCCTGAGGATCAAGTTCTGAATGTCGGGGCTCCAGGAGTGTTGGGGAACGACACCGATGTTGATAGCCCGACCATTTCTGCGATCCCACAGACTCTAGCCACCCAATTTGGCGGGACGGTCGAGGTGTTTGCCGATGGTACCTTCAGCTACGATCCCAGGCCGTCCGCGCAACTCCGCGCTTTGGAGGCGAACCAGACTCTGGACGACACCTTCACCTATTCGGTGACGGACAATCAGGCGGGCTTTGCCAGCACGACAGTGATCGTTACGGTTAGCGGCGTTCCTGGCCCGCCATACCAGAACGCTGACCTGCACACGGATGTTACCGGCGATGGCGTGGAATCGCCGATCGACGCCCTGACGGTGATCAATTTCATCAACTTGAATGGTCCTGGGGTGATTCCGCCGGGCACGCCGACGCCCCCCTATCTGGATGTCAACGGCGACGGAATGGTTACCGCACTGGACGTGCTGGAGATCGTTGGTCGACTGAACAACATCGCAGCCGGCCTGGGTGAAGCCGAAGGTGAATCGGCCGGCGCGACTGCAGTTCAAACCCCGCTTCCCGGAGCCGATGCCTATAGTGTCGAACTGGTCTCGCTGGGCATGACCGGAGTGAACGATCTTCCATCGCAGATCGAACCGCCAGCCAGCCGCGTGGACAGGCCATTGGCGGCTGCCATTCCGGCTGTTGACTCGCCGGACGGGCTTTGGGACCGCACCGAGTCGGCCGCGGCTGCTGATCGATCCGTGTTTGACGACCTGCCACTGGATACGTGGGACCTGGAAGACGCCCTTTCCGGAATCGTCGACGAGCTTGAGGACGCGGACGTCCACGAAGCGGCAACGGACGAGGTGCTTGGACAGGTTTTTGGCTAGGCGAGGCTGGCCACGAGTGGCGGTGCCTTTGATTGTTTGAAGTTACGCAAGATGTAACACGGCCCTTGGCCCGGTCCAGTTCACCAATGCGGGAAAGCACACGGACCAGGGCTCCGTGCTACTGCTTCAAGGACACGGCAGCCTAGCCCTGTGGCGGGGCATGGAGAGCATGGGCTTGCGGCGTAGAGGCGTTCTTCCGGGATTTGTGTCGGGAGGGCGGCGCTCCAGCGGAGTCGCGGCTCGGCGGCAGCCTCGCCCTCCCACCTGGGCAGCCTTAACTGCACGGAAGAAAAACCGCCTGCGTTCCTTCCTTCGGATTGCCGTGTCAAGTCCATCTTCTCAACCGCTCAGGGCGAGGGTACGTCGGACGGTTATTTCTCCAACGATCCTTAGCCCGATTTAGTGGACTCATGCCCTCGTCTGGCTGCGGCTTCGCCGCTTTGCGAGGGAACTAACGGTGGGTTTGGAGCGTCAATAGTTAATCGAGCTCGAATTTCTGGGAAAACCGCGGAGACTTTGACGATCGTAGGCTTGCGGGAAGCGTGCGGACGTGCGCGCTTTTGGTCCCCCAGCAAGAGTAATCCGTAGAACCCGAAGACGTCCCATCCCCCCATGAACGATCCGGAAAGTTACTTCCGAATTTCCGAAACCATCGAACCCGTACAAAATGGATGACAGTTCCTTTTTTGCGAGTATACTTAGAACTGTAAGAACTTAGTTTCATTAGAGTTACGAACTTCGGACAGAGCGCAAGTGGTTGCTTCTACGGGAGTTGGCTTGCGTGCGCGCTGTCTTGACGGAGGGTGTGTGTCCTCGCGCATGCCATCCATAGTCCTTTGCTAGCCCAAGGGGTCGGCTTATGGCCATCCGAAATTCTCGTTCTTCTCGTCGCGGATCACGGAAACGCAAGAAGGCACAGAGAAGATCCTCATTCCGTCGTAGACTCGGCCGGCAATTGATGCACGAGCCGCTCGAAACGAGAGTGCTTCTCACCACTCCACCCATACCGTGGGAAGAGGGGGATCCGCTCGTTTTCGATGACGGGCAAGGGAACATGATTGGCGTAATGCCGCCCGAGCCCGCTGCGTCGCCGTCGGAACCAGCGGAACCAGCGTCTGGCGGCACATCGCAATACCCGCTTGCGGATACTTTCCTGCTGCATAGTAACCCAGGTGCCACGAAGGTCATCTATCTGGACTTCGATGGGCATACGACAACTGGCACGCCTTGGAACACCAATTATGGAGATCCGATCGTAACGCCCGCGTACGATATCGATGGAGATCCCAGCACATTCTCGAACGCCGAGTTGCAGCGGTTCCAGAGAGCCTTTGATCTTGTAGCCGAGGACTTCATCCCCTTCGACGTGGACGTGACCACCGAGGATCCGGGCGTGGAAGCGTTGAGGAACACCGGCGCAGGGGACGACGAATGGGGCATACGTGCGGTCATTGGGCCGGATGTCGCTGGCATGGGTGCGGGTGGTTGGGCTTACATCGGTTCCTTCGACTGGGGAAGCGACGTTCCGTGCTTTGTGTTCAACGCTGGTTCAAAGTCGATGCCCGAGACAATTTCCCATGAGGTCGGCCACAGTGTCGGCTTGGTCCACGACGGTACCAGTACCGTGGAGTACTATCCTGGTCATGGAACCGGGCCGTTGACCTGGGGAGCGATCATGGGGGCGGCCTTCTCGCCAAACGTGGCCCAATGGAGCATTGGCGATTACCCCGACGCCAATAACCAGCAGGATGATCTGGACATCATCACCACCACAAACGGTTTCGGCTACCGGGCGGACGATCACGGGAGCGCGGACAGCAGCGCCACGCCTTTGGCTATCGCGGGCGACTTGACCGTTTCCGGCGAGGGCATCATCGAACGCACGACGGATGTGGACTACTTCGAGTTCGTAACCGGCTCGGGAATGGTGAACTTCAGCATTGATCCGTACTACCAGGACCCGAATCTCGATATCCTGGCCACCATCTACGACGATCACGGGACCCCCGTCGCGAGCAGCAATCCGATAGATCAACTGGATGCCGATCTGAGCGTCGGTTTGGCGGCAGGCACCTACTACCTAGCGATAGACGGCACGGGCAAGGCGGCGATCCCGGGGCACCCCGGGTACAGTGACTATGCAAGCCTTGGCTACTACTCCTTCAGCGGCAGCGTTGTCGACCCGTTGACGTTGATCGCCGGGCCCGAGTTGTTTGCCGTTCGTCCGAACGATGGCGAGTTGTTCGAACGCGAGGAAGTGAATCTACTGAACGTGGCGCCGCGCGAGCTGAAATTATTGTTCAAGGGCGGTGCAAACATCGACGCGGCCACGCTGGCCGATGGGATTCGTGTTACTCGCAGCAATACCGACGAGGCACTGGTCGGCGATGGTCTGGACCGCGACAAGCCGTTCGCCGGATTGGCTTCCACGGGTTTCAATGGCAGCGGCGTGACCGTCGAGTTCATCGCGGTGAACACTGACGATAAGGGTTTGTCTTTGGTGTTCACCAAGAGCAACCACGCAAGCGGTAGTTCAGCACCGACCCTGACCGTGGCGGGAAACACCATCACGATCGACCTGAACACGGAAGCAGGGGCTGAAACGACTGCGGATGCGTTGTTGCTTGCCATCCAGAATGATGACATCGTCAAGAATCTGATCCGGGCGGAGATCACGTCCGGAGCGGGGACGGCCGACATTGCTTCGCCGACGATCAACTACTCGCCGCTGGACCTGATCGACAACGACATCGTCATTACGCCGGGCTACATCGGGTTGGGCGAGACGCTGAATGAAGTCATCATCCGGTTTGCCGAAACGCTACCGGACGACCTGTACCGCATCGAGGCGTTCGGTTTCGACGACGCGGGGTTGGGCATCGGCGCACTGAGCGATATTGCCGGCTTTGCGCTGTCTCCGTTCCAGCAGGGCGATGATCGGGACGCGTTCGATTTTGAACTGGACCTGGGAGCCCAGGTCGTTGCGGTGGTTCCACAGCCGGTGGACCGACTGGCAACCGGGAATCTGTCGCAGCGCGAGAACGAAATCCACGTCTTTTTCAACGACGACGACTTGCACGATACGGCGGTTGCGACTACGGGTGCGGCAACGGACCCCACTGTGGTACAGCCGGATTTCTACCAGTTGATCTTGACCAGCGAGACGGTCCGCAACACGGACGACGTGGTATTCAATCCGACTAGCGTGTCCTACGATCCCGCTACGGATAGGGCGATTCTTGACTTCGGCGTTTCGTTGACCGATCTGTTGGATCCCGACACGGGCAGTGCCGTCGGTGCGGCCACCTTCCGCCTGCGCATCGGCACGAATGAGACCATTCCTCTGTCGCCTCAACCACTGGACTTGATGGGAGACGAAACCGGCGCGGCCGGCACCTATGCGGGCTCGTCGTTCGATGATGCCTACGAGTTATCGGATCCCGCGTCGAACGTCTTCGATATCGGGCCTGTGCTGGAAGTCACTGGCGATGGCAGCACCTTTGCAGAAGACCAGACGTTCACCGTTGCCGACAACAAGGATAACATCAGGGTATTCGAGTTTGTGGATGTTGGTGGCTCGGTTGGCGCGGGCCATCTGGCCATCAATTTCGATTCCGGTGCAGTCAGCGGAACGCCGACGTCTCGGGCGGATATGGTGACGGCGATCCAAACGGCGGTCGACGGTGACCCCACAATCGACGTCACTGCATCAATCGATCCGCTGGATCCCTATCGAATTCAGCTCACAGACGAGCAGAACGTCACGCTTGGCGAGCATATTGTGGGCCTGAACATCGGGACGCAGGCGATCGTTATCTCTCAGGAGATTCTGAACAGTTCCAGCAGCGATCCTCGCTATCAAATGGATACTCCCGGTGCCGAAGACGAACCGGGCCAGCGGGAGATCATGGTCCAGAACCACTTGTACGATGCATCCGGCAACCCGGACAAGTACTTGGTCGATACCACCCAGGGGTTGACGACACGCTTCTACCAGTTCGACAAGCTGCGATCCTACGGCACGGACTCGAACGGCCAGCCTGTCTACAACGAGATCACCGACGCCCAAAAACAACGAGCTCGCGAAGTCTTCGAGTTCTACGGCAATCTGTTCGGCATTCAATTCATAGAACTCGAGTACTACAGCGCGAACGCCATCTGGGTGATCACCGGGGACCTGAACCCGATCGGCGCTACTAGCAACCCGAGTGGCACGCTCGGCGTAGGCGCCGGCAACATGTTGGTGATGGACATCGCCGAGATTTGGGAGGATTCGTACGGGATCACGGAAAACAACTTCGACCCGGTGACGGGGCAATATGTCTATAGTTGGTTCAACGTAGCGCTACACGAAATCGGCAACATTCTTGGCTTCGGGTGGGCCTCGGAGTTACCGCCTGGCACGAATGCGGCGGACAACTTCGAGTGGAACCAGTTGCTGGGCGGGGAATTCGATCTGGCGTTCGGCAATACACAGACGGAACCGATCTTCCCGGGCAACCAGGACATCGTTCACGGGCTCATGTTGCACCGGGACGAAAGCAAAGATATCGATTTATACCAGTTCGTCATTCCCGACGGTGTGACGGGTGTGTTTACCGCGGAGACGATCGCCGAACGACTGGTCGATTCCAGTACGCTTGACACGACGTTGCGTCTGTACAGTCAGGACGGCGCGACCGGCGACCGCGAACTGCTCGCCCAGAACGACGACTACTTCAGCGAGGATTCGTATATCGAGATCGAGTTGGGCGAGGGTATCTACTACATCGGTGTGAGCGCCAGCGGCAACGACCAGTACGATCCGACGATTGCAGATTCCGGCTACGGCGGCGTGACTGAGGGCGTGTACGACCTGAAGCTGAACTTCCGGCCCCAGGTGGCCGCCAGCATCGTCGATATCGACCAATTGGACCTGCCGGGCGTGCCGCCCCAGCCGGATACGCCGTTTGATGGCGACACCGATGGTCTGCCCGGCGGTGTCTACAATTTTTGGTTCGAAACGGCACCGCCGCTGACTGGCGCGGTACCGTACGACGCCCCACAGGCGGACAGAGCCGAGACCATTTTTGTGGACAAGGCGAATAATCCGCCCGCTTCGGGCATCTACGGCAACGGTACTCTGCTCGACCCGTACAACACTCTGAACTACGCCCTTGGGCAAGCAGAGCCCGGTGACATTCTGCGTATCGTAGGCAACGGCGGTGACGATGGCGACATGGCCACGCTGGGCGATAACTTGGCGTACGAAATTGGCCGAGGCGGCCCGCTGAACAACAGGCTGTCTGATGGCTCGACCATGAACGTCCCGCAGGACGTTACGGTGATGATCGATGCGGGGGCCGTCTTCAAATTGGGCGGCGCCCGAATCGGAGTCGGCAGTTCGCCATCGGTCGTCGACCGTAGCCACGCCGCGCTGCAAGTGCTTGGTGCACCCTTCCTGTCCGATTCGAGCAACAATCCGTTGTTGGATGCGGACGGGAATCGAGTCGCCGGAAGCGTTATCTTCACCTCCTATGACGACCAGTCGGTCGGGTTCGACACGAATCCAGTGCAAACCACGCCGGGCGCAGGCGATTGGGGTGGAATCGAGTTCCGCAATGATATCGACCGTTCAGAAGGCCGCTTCTCGCTCGAACGGCAGGGCATCTTCCTGAGCTACGTGAATCATGCGGACATCCGCTACGGCGGCGGCGAAGTCTCGATCGATTCCGAGACGCGGGTGGTCAACCCGATCCACATGATCGACACCCGGCCGACGATTTCGTTCAATACGATTACCAACAGTGCGGACGCGGCTATGTCGGCCGCGCCGAACAGTTTCGAGGAAACGAACTTCAATGCGCCGCCCTTCCAGTTCATCGAGGAGTTCACGGCGGATTACGATCGGGTCGGACCGGACCTCCATGCGAACCGGCTGTTGGACAACTCGACCAATGCTCTGTTCGTACGCATCGAAACGCCCGTCGGCGACGCTTTGCAGCCCATGACGGTCGCCGGCCGCTTTGACGACACCGACATTGTGCATGTCGTGGCCGAGAACCTGGACCTGCAGGGAACGCCCAGCGGCGCATTTCGCGAATTGTCGCGACCTCCCATCGCACTGATTACCGTTGATCCCTTCATCGATCCGGGCGGGACCCTTAACACGTTCAGCCAGTACAGTTATCGCCTTGTGTACGTGGACGCCGCGGGATACGAGGGATTGGAGTCGAATGCGACCACGCCGATCGTCCCGAATGCCATCGTTCCCACCGCAAGCGCAATCGTGATAGGCAACCTGCCGCCGGCCAACGGGCGTTTCGTTGCGCGGCACCTGTACCGCAGCGAGAACGGCGGTGACTTCACGCTGATAGCCGAACTGGATGGCGACGACACGACCTACACGGACTATGGTACGGCCTTGGGCGGTACTCTGACGCTCAAGACTCGGCTCGATCGCCCGCGTACGGACGCCCGCCTGACAATCGATCCGGGCACGGTGGTCAAGCTGGAAGGAGCGAAGATCGAAACCGACATCGGGGCGCAGTTGATCGCCGAGGGCACATCGGGCTACGACGTGATTTTTACGTCGCGTTTGGACGACCGCTTCGGCGCCGGCGGCACCTTCGACACGAACAACGACAACGATCAAGCCTCGGGCGAGAACCAACCGAATGCCGGCGATTGGGCGGGCATTTACGCGGGACCGTTCAGCACGCTGAGCATCGATCATGCACTGATTACGTTCGGCGGCGGGATTACGGATCTGGGCGGTACTTTCGCCGGCTTCAACGCGGTGGAGATTCACCAGGCTGAGGCCCGCATTGCCAACAGCACGCTGGAAAACAACGCATCGGGACGCGGTGGCCAGGCGGGCGCTAACCGGGATGGGCACACATTCAACGAGGCCGCTGTCATCTTTGTGCGCGGCTCGCAGCCGGTCATTGTGAACAATGTGATTCGCGACAACAGAGATACGGATGCGAACACAACGATCGCAGCGATCAACATCAACGTCAATTCGTTGAGCGCGGAAGAAGGGATCGACTACGGCCGTTCGCGCGGGCCGGTCGATGATTTTGACGAGTTCGTGAACAACCGGGGCCCGTTGGTGCGGTTGAATCGGCTGGGCGGCAACGAAATGAACGGAATGCAGATCCGTGGCGAGACGCTGAACACCGAGAGCGTCTGGGACGACACGGACATCGTACACGTGCTGGTCGACGAATCGGTCTACGTGCCCGACTTCCATACGTTCGGCGGATTGCGATTGAAAAGCAGCCCCGGCGAAAGTCTGGTCGTGAAATTTTCCGGCGACGCGGGCATTACGTCCACAGGCCGGCCTCTGGACATTGACGACCGCATCGGTGGTATGCTGCACGTAATCGGTGCACCGGGCTTTCCCGTGATTATGACCTCGCTGGCCGACGATACCGCGGGGGCGGGCTTCGATCCGTCGGGGATTCCCCAAACCGACACGAACGGGAATGGGACCAGCAGCGGCTCCGCGGGCCAGTGGAATGGCATACTGATCGATCAGTACAGCCACGATCGGAACGTCGAGATCGTCTCCGAGTTGGAGCCGATCGATCTTGCCGCGCCGGGCAACAATGCCGTGCCTGACGCTGCTCAGGTACTCGGGCAGTTGGGCCCCGACGAAAAGAGCGGCGACGACAATTTGCGGCTTGGTTTCGTCGTTGTGGGCGCGTTGAACGAACCCACCGATCGTGACGTGTACAGTTTCAAGGCCCAGACAGGAACCGAGGTCTGGTTGGATGTGGACCGCACGACCATGGCTTTGGATGCCGTGCTGGAACTGATCGACGCCGATGGCAACGTGATCGCCCGGTCCGTCAATTCTGCGGCGGAAACCGTGGCTGGCGACGTGGATTTCCACGACCCAGCCTTGATCGCGGACAACCATGTGAACGTCCTACAAAAATCGCCGTACTACGAAACCCACGTGGACGGAGACGCTGCGAAGGACCACTGGAGCACCAATCCGCGAGACCCGGGGATGCGGGTCGTCTTGCCCGGCGGTTCCGGATCGATCAATACGTACCATGTGCGTGTGCGCAGCAACCCGCAGCCAATTGGCCTGATCGACGATCTGGACGGCGGCCTGACCTCGGGCAACTACCAATTGCAGGTCCGGCTGGGCGAGACGGACGAGTTTGCCGGTTCGACCGTACGGTACGCCGATATCCGCTTTGCCGATGTGGGCATCGAAGTGCGCGGCATGCCGACGCATTCACCGCTGACCGGCGAGGCTACCGAGGTCGCCGGCGACGAGTGGTTTAACCCGATCAATGACGATTGGGACGACGCACTGGAACTCGGCAACTTACTGAACACCGACCGGGCAGCACTGTCGGTAGCTGGCCGCATGGACTACTTCTCGAACAACGAGAATCCTGCCTATCCGGAGGTAGACTTCTACCGCTTCGAACTGAACTACGATTCCGCGGGGGGAACATTGGGTGACATTCCCATCGTGATCGATGTCGACTACGCCGATGGCATCGGCCGCCCCGATACGAATGTGGCGTTGTACCAAGAGACTTACAATTTCAACCTTGGAGTGTACGAGCGAACGTTGATCTATTCCGGTACGGACTCGAACGTGTCCGACGACCAACCGGGACCCGATCAAGGCGCCGACATGGACGATCTGGACCGCGGTTCGGCAGGTACTTCGGATCCGTACATCGGACCGATTCTGTTGCCCGCGAACGATTTGATCGACACCGCGTACTACTTGGCGATTTCAAGTAACAATGCGATTTCCACTCAGTTGCTCCAATACCAGGTTCCGAACCCGCCCAACCCAGGTGTACGCGTCGGCCCGATCAGCGAGGTCGATACCGTCGCCACCACGGCTGACTTTGACCTGTCCGCGAACACGGTGCCCTATCATCTGGGCGACGTGGTGATGTTCGTCAGCCGAAGCAATGGCAACAACTCGTCCAGTCTATACGCCGTTGATCCTTTCACCGGCGACCGAGAGGCCTACGTCGGCAACTTCCAGCACACCGAAGACCTTGCCATGCGGCCTGACGGCCAGATGTACGGCTATAGCGTGTTCGACGGTTCACCGAACGCCACGAGGGACTCGAACAACGATGACTTCTTACAGATCGATCCCGGTGCGGCCAACTCGGGTGCGTTGCACACCCAGGAAGGCGATCATGGGATCGTGACGCGGGAGAGCAACGGATCGGGTGGCACGCAGGTCAGCCACGCCGTGGGCAACGCGCGTATCGGCGACGGCATGCAGATCAACGCCTTGGCATTCGGCGCAGCGAGTACGGACTCGGATGTGTTGCGTCTGGTGGGCGTGGGCGAACGGAGGCTTGCCGAACCGAATCAGGCCTACCGGCCGTTGGTGAGGGAGTATGACAATATCCTCTACCAATTTGATCCGACCAGCGGTGCGGCCTTCAGCGCCCCGCAGGACAACTACAACGGTGATACCTTGGGGATTACCACCGGCACGGCGGTCCGCGAACGTGGCATCCTGGACACAGCTTATTGGGATCGTGGAGTCGACAGCGAGAATTCGCTGACCGTTCCCGTCGCGACTCGGTTTGTGGGCGGCACGACCAAGTTCGTGTTGGAGGATTACGACGTGACTGGCATCGACCAGGTAACGGTCGAGCACGACAACGGTTACGACGGCCTATTCGCAACGACGTACGACATCCGAATCAACACTGGCCCCGAACTGACGCTCAGCGAGTTGGGGCCCAACAACGGCATACGGGACCGGTATTCGTTCTGGTTGGACGATAATGGTATCGAGGATCACCCAACGCTGCCCGCAGATGGCATACCGGACTGGGAATTTCAGTTCGAGACCGGCCCAGTGATCGTGGTCAACTCAAACGACGCCATCACCGACGGCGACTGGTTCGAGATTACCGACGACACGTTCGCCGCTCAGACTATCCGCTTTGAATTCGACGATGACATGCTGGACGGGCGAGTCGGTAACAACGTGGGCGACGGCATCGCCGTGACTTCCGGCGTACCCATCGTGTTCAACAGCGTCATGACTCGTCGCGAGGTGGCAACGCAAATCGTTACCGCTATCAACCAGTTGACAGACGCGCAGTTGCAGGTGAATGCCGAGACTCAAGACCACCGCATCACACTAATCGGCGATGATGGCGATGGAACGATCGCAGCGACATTGCCGACCAATGCCGGCTGGTCGTCGTTCAGCATCGGCATCGAGGGTGATTACACGGACGACGGATTCAAGGGCGGCGTGATCGCACCGAACTTCGTCGTCATCCCCATCGAGGAGACCGACGATACGGTAGCGATTGGCACAGCGATCGAAACCGTGGTGAACAATACGTTCACGTGGGGAGCAACATTGCCGGCCTCGGCGCCGGCGACTTGGACGGGCCCGAACGACTTCTCCGGCGCTGAAGGCCATCGGGTGAATTTCCCCTGGGCCCGAGGCGACAATACGGCCTTTCCCGCATTTGACAGCGCAGCCTTCTCTGATGCGACGACTGGCGATGGGTTGACCACTGGCCGTAATGAACACCAAGTTCTGACACTGACCGGCGCGCCTACGGGTGGCACATTCGAATTGAGCTACCAGGGCGATACCACCGGCGCAATTGCCTACGACGCGCCGGATTGGTCCGTGGAATTCGCGATTCAAGGTCTGACAGGGATCGGATTCGGTAGCGTGACGGTTACAGGTTCCGGCCCCGGGGGAACCGCTCCTTTTGACATCGAATTCGCAGGTTCGTCGAATTTCGACGAATTGAAGATCGATACGTCCGGCCTGACCGGCGACGGCGACGAAGGCGGCGACGTCGCTACGCTGCTGAACGGCTCGCCGGTGGTGGCGAGCGGGCGGCTGGATACGACAGACCCGACCATTCCGGCCTCGGCATTGGATCCGATGATCGTGAACATCGCTGCGGGCTTCAGCGAAACCGAAGTGCGCAACGCGATGGTTTCGGCGATCAACCATCAAGTATCGCTTGCCAACGGTGCCGTCGATGATGCGGCTGCCGTCGCACAAAGCAGCCCCGACCGGGTCGAGCTGACAGGCACATGGTTCCGGTTCGATGTCGCCGGCACGCATGACCTGGAAGACGGCGGGCCCCTGTATATCATCCGCGAGGCTAGTGTCTCGGACCCCTTGTTCCCGGGTTCGAACGAGGAGCAGCGGATACAGTTCAATTGGGATCCAAATGCCGATCCGGTCGAATCTCCACCGACCGGTGGTGTGTTCGATATGACGGTTTTCAGACCTGCGGCCCTTGGCGGCGGCACGGTAGTGCTGACACTTCCCTGGAATGCGACCAATATCGATGTGCTGAATGCTTTCGATACGGCCATCGGCGTCGGGAATGTGAGCGTCACGGGCGGTGCGTTGCCCGCCAATCCGATCCAGGTCGAGTTTGTGGGAGCTTGGGGAAATCGGAACATCAGCGTGATGACCGTCAATCCTGGCGCTTTGACGGGAGGTTCTGGATTCACGCTGTCGGTGAACACATTGATCGACGGCGTCGCGGGCAGTGTGAACTACGATTTCTACGGCGTCGGCCCGGGATACGACCTTGCGCATCCGCCGGAGCCGCCAGTCACAACTACCGAACTCCCCTCGGTGAACGATACGAAAGTCACGGGCTTGGCCTTCGTGAATGAACGGTTGTGGGCTGTGGACGATGGGGGCGGGTTCTACGAGGTGGTGACTTCCTTCGGGTCCAACTTCGACCCGAATTCCACGACGAATCGCTTAGAGTACGTGACTTCGTCCGCCGCGGATCTGATGGGAATCCAGTTCGCATCGCTGGAGAGAGGCCCGCGAAACGTCGAATCGACCGGTCTTGGCTGGACCGAAGGACCGTACGCCGATCTGCTGTTCGGCATCGACGTGAACGGCAACATCTATGCCTTCAATCTGCAAGGCGAGTTGCAGCCGATCTTCCAGGACGGCTCGGCCATGATCTCCACAGGTATCTCGGGCGTCCAAGGCTTGGCATTCTCGAATCTGGATGTGAATCTGTGGCACAACACGGACAACGGAATGTACTTCGGTTTCGATAGGGGAGACGATAACGCTCCCCGGCCTGTGGACGGCATCTGGGACGGCTTCGATTGGACGACAGGAGAAGACCACCGCATCTTCGACCCGAACCAATACGGCAGTTTCAATACCAATACGTATGATTTCCCTGGTGGCGCTCAAGGCAGTATCGAAACGGATACGTTCAGCCTGAAAGGCTACTCGGCGGAAGACCAGCCTTACTTGTACGTCGACTATTTTCTGGACACGGAAAACGCTACCAGTGGCGTTAGCCCCTGGTACATGCGGGACGCGTTCCGGGTATTTGTCGCCCAGGACGACGGCATCTGGCGGCCGTTGGCAACGAACAATTCGTCGACCTTCGATGAGTTGTTTGACGGATTCGACGTGGATGTGCAGGAGTTCTACGATATCGGCGACGGTGGTGCACCGGACAGCGCCCGCCAGGCGAGGATACCGCTGGAAGCATTTGCCGGCCTGGACAACTTGCGATTGCGGATCGATTTCAGCACGGCGGGCGAGTTCGATGTCTCCGATCCCGATACGGCCGGAGACGAGCTGCGCGGTGTCCAAGGTTGGAGCATCCAGGACGGCGATGTGTTCAGCATCGACGGACAGATCTTCGAGTTCGATACGGATCTGACGATTGCGGCGCCATCGGGCAGGAAGCTGGCCGACGGCCAGTGGTTTACGCTGCGGGATGAAGGCGGCACCGAAGTCGGCTTCGAGTTTGAAGATACGGACGTCGCAGCGACAGGAATCACCCGAGACGTGCAGATCGACTTCGACGATAGCATGTCCGCGGCCGAAGTCGCCGCCGCGATCTTCACCGCTATTTCCGGCGCCACGCAGATCGACGTGGACATGTACCGCAACGGCAGCCTCCCGAACGACGGGCACCTGATCAATATTGTTAATCAGACTTTCGACGCCGAATACGAATTGGTCTACACGCTCGATCCTACCTTGCCCGTCGATTTCCTGCTGGGTTCGGACGGGGCAACTGCGGGCAACGTGGCTGTCGAGATCGATCGGTCCATGTCCGACATCGAGGTGGCTGATGCCATACGGACCGCGGTGGCCGCAACCTTCAACGTGGCTGGACAAACGACGGACACCAGCGTGGTGAAGCAGTCGGACGAAATCGTACGCATCATCGGGCGTTCGGTAGACGTTGCTGGCCCGCTGGGGTGGACGCGTCGATTGGTCGATGACGATCCGGCGGAGATCGAGCCAGGATTGCAGGGAGACCAGTATGGCGCATTCGAGCAAGGGCACGACACGCCTGATTTCCTCCGCGGCCGCGATAACAACCAGCAAGGCGTTCGGATTACCAACATGACCGTCGGGCTGGCCGAGCGTGGTGAACTGGTCGGCGGCGCCACGACAAACGATAACAACGCGACCGAGTTTGGCGCTCATCCCCAAGGGTCCAGTAGCACCTACCAGGGCACGTATCAGATCGAGATCCGGCGAGCCGCGTCGCCCATAGACCCGTACGGCTCATCTTTCCTTTTCGATCGCACTTGGAACAGCAACGACCGGTTGGCCGAGCAGATCACGCTGGTCGCTCCGGCCGGCTACGATATCCACGATGCGCAGACTTTCACCGTCAGTGACGGTGTGGACACGATCACATTCGAGTATGAGGATCTCGAGTTGGGCGCCGGCCATGTGACGCAGGGCATTACGTTCCCCGGTCTGTCCGAGGACGGCGGTCGGCGGCCGGATCCCATCGCCGCGGCCGGTCCGAACGACCTGGTGGCGATGGTGAACACCCAGATCGGGCTGTTCGACAAGGCGGGTCCAGAAATTGACAGTGCCGAACTGGACGTGTTCTTCGAAGACGTCATCGCAGATCCCATCACTCCCTGGGGATCGTTCGATCCATGGGCCACCTTCGATCGCTATCAAGACCAGTACATCGTCATGGCCGAGGAGGTCGAGTTTGGCTATTGGAACGAGAACTTGACTGGAACTCAGGATCGGCGCGGCGGCTACGGTGCGGACGAAGCGAATCTGCTGATTGGTGTGTCGAAGACCGACAATCCCACGGATTTGGATCTCACTGTGGGCGATACCGACGACTGGTGGTTCTACAGCATACCGGCTGTCTACGACTTCGGCGGCGGCCTGGCGTGGATCGACTACCCGAAGATCGCCGCGGACGAGGACAGTGTCTACATCACGGGCAATTACTTCCGTTTCGGAGATCATGAATTTCAGGGCGTGCTGGTGACTCGCATGGATCGGCTGCCGTCCGGGGAACTGGATCTGACCTCGCGCGTCGACGTGGAAGCCTCCGGCGCGTTTACGCTGCAACCCGCTCAAAGCGTCGACCGTCTTGCCGAGGCCCCACAGTTGTTTGTGGAATCCTATTCCGAGCAGGGATTGCGCGTATGGGAAATGGACGACGTAAATAATTTGACCATAGTGGCATCCATGGACGCGCCCTATCAGGAATACAACTTTGCGGCGGACGATGTGCCGCAACCCGATACGCTCAACGAGCTGGACACCGTGGGTTCGCGGTTGATGAACGCCGTGTGGCGTGACGATTCGCTGTGGACTGCGCATACGGTAAACGTGGCCGACGAGGCCAAGGTGCGGTGGTACGAGATCATCACCTCCGGATACACCTACGACTTGGTGCAGCAGGGTGATGTCAATCCGGGCCCCGGCATCGACACGTTCATGCCTGCCATTGGGGTAGATGCCGCTGGCAACGTGGGGATCACCTATACGCAAAGTTCCGAAGCCATCTACCCGACCATGATGATTTCGGGACGCGATGCCGATGCGCCCTTGGGCTATACCGATCCCGGCGTGCCCGTGGCGGTCAGCGAAACGGCCTATTATCCGTCGGGCAACTGGGGCGGCACGGAGCGTTGGGGCGACTACGGCGGGCTGGCCCTCGATCCCAGCGACGACGCCACATTCTGGGCCTTCCACGAGACGGCCGGTTCCATCAATACGTGGACGACGTGGTGGACCAGTTTCACGATCGAGAACACCAGTACCAGCGTCGCCGGCGACATCGGCGTCACGCAGGGGCACGTGCCGGTTCCCTTCCGCGCGGAAATGACCGACGACCAGGTGGCCGAGGCGATCGCGGCCGCAATCAATAGCCCCTCGACCCAGTCCATCCTGGACGTGCGTGCAGGGATGGCAGACGGCCCAGTCCCCGAATTGACAGAAACCGAACGGACCTCGAACCTGATCAACTTGTACGGCACGGCGGCAGCAGACGGAACCGGCAGCCGTGACTTTGGCGAAGTGATCGATGACAACGCCAGGATTCTACAGGTACAGGGCAATGACGACGTCATCGCCTTTGGTGACGACACGCCCAGTCGCTACGATTTGGGCGACGAAAACGTGCATCGCGAGCAAGGCCAGGTGATGATCCACTCGAACGTGGTTTCTCACTCGGAAAGCTACGGTATCGTGGTCGATGCAGGAGTGCGGCAGACGATCCGCGGCCCATACGACACGAATCCTCATCCCTACTTCGACACGAATCCCATGCCGCACATGGGATCGACGCGGTACCTCCGCGAGATCAACAGCGAGAACCTCGCCCCAGGCGTGGTGGTGGCCAACAACATCGCCGCATTCAATACCCAGGGTGGGATTCGCGTCAGCGGAGATGGGGCGGGCGGACCGGACGCTCCTTTGCCGTTCGGCCGTGTTGTCAACAACACCGTGTACGGAAACCGACAGGGTGATGCCGGCATCGTAGTGGACCAGAACGCCAGCCCGACGTTGCTGAATAACGTGGTGGCGAATCTGCAGACGGGGATCAGCGTCGACGCAACGTCGCTGACGACGATCCTGGGGGCGAACCTGTATCACGACACGAATAATAGGACGGCGGGTCTGGGCGGCAGCCTTGGCGATTTCCCGATCGACTCGACGGGCAGCCCATTGTTCATCGATCCTGCGACCGGCAATTTCTATCCCGCGCCGTTGTCACAAGTGATCGACAGCTCGTTGTCATCGTTGGACGACCGCACGGCATTCGTGTCGGTCAAGGACCCGCTGGGGCTTGATCCCTCGCCGATCATCGCGCCGAAGCTGGACGTCACCGGCCAGTTGCGTGCAGACGACCGCGACGTGGATACGCCTTCGGGGCAGGGCGACAACGTGTCGATCGATCGCGGTGCAATGGATCGGGCCGACTTCACCGGACCGGTGGCCGAACTGTTGAATCCCATCGACAACGACTCGGAAGGGCGAGATATCGATCCCAACCAGACAGTCGTCTATTTGAACGAACGGGAATTGGGTGACTTTACGGTGCTGTTGAACGATTACAGCGGCAGCGGAATCAATACTGCGACCATCGTGGACGACGCCATTACGTTGACTCAAGACGGCGTGCTGCTGGAGGAGGGCGTCGACTATACGCTGGGCTACAACGCCAGCAACAACGAATTGCGGTTTACCCCCTTATCGGAGATTTGGGAACCGGATCGCGTGTACGTGATCACCCTGAACAACAAGGATCGTCTGGTGCTGGAGGCGTCTTACGGCAGTTCGGTGTCGGATGGCCAGCAGTTCACCATCACCAACTCGACGGACGATCTGATCACGTTTGAATACGAAAGCGGCTACAGCGTTAATGTGCCGCAGACATTCACGCTTTCGGTCCCGGTCGCGGGAGCGCTTCCGGGAGGCATCGCCGATGGCGATACTTTCGAGATCGATCCGGACGGCGTGGCAGGACCGACTCTCCCGACCGTGTTCGAGTTCGACAACAACAGCAATTCGGACCCAGCGAACGTGGTCATCACGTTCACATCGGACGACGCACAGGACCAGATATCCCAACTGGTCACCAACGCGATAGCAGCCTCTGGCCTGGGGCTCTCGCCCAAGTACTTGGGCGACGGCGAGGTCCACGTGGGCAGCACACGCGGATTCGAGGTGACTATCCTGGCCGGCAATCTGGCCGTTGCGGGTATCGACTACGCGGTAGAAGACGGTCAGACGTTTGTCATTGAAAATGGCCCGAACGCTGTGGTCTTCGAGTTCGAGGACACGGCGATCGCCGATGGGCTGGAAAGCGGCGGCGCCATCCAAATCGACTTCTCGCCACCGGACACCTACGAAGAGATCGCCGACAACATCGCTCAAGCGATCCGCACAAACGCGACAGTCGACTTGCCGGTTACCCAACATCTGGGACACGGCTTCATTCACTTGGACGGTCTGCAGCGAGCAGACGACGGTTCGACCGGACACCTGCTGGACATTGCTCCCACCGCTAATCTGCTCAATCCGAGCAACCTGACACAGACCGGAACCCCAGGCGTCCAAGGGGGCCTGGACTTGCTGGTGCCGAGTCGGGCGATTGTTTTCGACGTGCCCGCCAATGGTGCAGCGGATATCAACGACAACGAGACGTTCGTTTTGGGTGACGACGTAAGCCCGCCTTTGCGTTTCGAGTTTGACACCAACGGCAGCGGGCTGTCGCTAGGCAACGACGTCCTGATTATGTTGGCTGGCACGGAAACGCAGGACGATGTGGCGAATCTCCTGGTCGCCGAATTCACAACTCGCTTCCCCGCTCTGAACGTCGTAAACGTGGGCGGCCGAGTGCACTTGGGCGGTTCTGATAACTACGTGCACAATTCGGCGGGCGTGGCCAACATGGACAGCAACTACCGGGCCGGCGTGGCCGATGGGGAAATGTTCACCATTTCCCTGGGCACGACCACGGTGACCTTCGAATTCAACAACGACGGCGTCACGATCCCGACGACCCAGAACATCAATTTCGACCCGGTCATCGTCGACCCCAGCGATCCGGCCTCGGTGGCCGCCAAGGTGGACGAGTTGGCAAATGATATTGTTGCGGTTATCCAGAGCATCACATCGTTAGGCCTGTCGCCCACGTACGAAGGCAACGGGATCATCGACCTGAACGAGACGTTTAATCACAAGGTGGACACTACCGCCACGAATCTGGGCAGCCGTGGTGTGGGCGGCGGCGCTGTTGCGGTGAAGTTCATTCCGGATGTCTCCTTCACGCCGGTTCACATGGCCGCCTCGTTGATTGTCGGGATCAACGGTTCGGAGGTCGGTATGACGGCCAGCGCTCGCGGAGGCGGGACCGTCTTCGTGAATGGCGCCTCGGACGCGGTCGATCCGGTGGACATCGATTTCTTCCGTGTCCAAGCCATCCGCGACCAGGCGGGTAACACGTTGCGAGAGAATCAACCGGACCAAGAGACCCGCTTCACGATCATCCTGGGCGATGTGGGTATCGATTACGGGGACAACCCGGAAGCTGGCAATAATTACCACACCGAGTTGGACAGCAATGGCGTGCGGCACGCGCTGCTGGTGACCGATCCTCTGCATTTGGGATCGCATGTGGACGCGGAACAGGACGGCCAGCCGACCATCGCGGCCGACGGTGACGATTCGGACCACAACGTCGACGTGTCGGGCGTCGTTGGCAGTATTTCGATGGCGCCTCTGGCAGAGATGTTCACGTTCAAAGCGCCCGATGCACTGGGTATCACCGACACCAGCACGTTGACGGTTGCTGACGGCGACGGAGGAAGCGTGACGTTTACGTTTGACAAGGACGGCGGAGGCGGTTTTGCCGATCCAATCGTCTACTACGCGAACGCAACCCCAGAATCGGAACAGATCATCGCCCGCAAAATCGTGCGGGCGGTCCAAACTAAGATCGACGACGGCACTTTGTCCGGAATCACGGTTCTGAATCTGGGCAACGCCGTGTTCCACATTGCCGGCGATTCGGACGACTTGGTTGCGGCCAGCGTGAGCGCTGGAGGAACCGGCCTTGTGCAGTCCGATCAACTGCCTTTGGCTTTGGAGCTTGTGGCGGTTCCCGCGGAAACCGAGACGCTTACCATCCGCGACGGCAGTAGTGCTCCGGTCGTGTTGGAATTCGACACGGATTCGACAGTCACGGGCAACAACGTGCCCGTCACGCTGGGCGTAGACGCGGATACAACTGCAGCTGGCTTGGCGACGGCGATCCAGGTCGAGATCGACGCGGGAAGGCTCACGGGCATCACCAGCGCATACGGTGGCATGGGGTCAGCACGCGTCGAGTTGAATACGGCATCCGGCGGTCAGGAAGACGACGAGGACGGTGTTACGTTCAATAGCGTCTTGGCCAAAGGTTTTGCCACACCGATTACGGTGACTTCGTCCGACATCGGCCTCCTGGACGCATGGGTCGACTGGAACCGCGACGGCGATTTCAACGATGCGAACGAGCAGGTCTTCCAATTCCAGCCTTTGATCGCTGGCGACAACCCGTTGACGATCACCACGCCGGCGTCCGTGCCGGATTCGGTCATCCCGTTTGATACCTACGCCCGGTTCCGAGTCAGTCGAAGCGGCGGCCTGGGACCGGACGGTCTGGCAATCGGCGGCGAGGTCGAAGACTACGTTGTCCGCGTGATGACGAACACGGCCCCGACCGTAGCCAATCCGCTATCCGGCTTTGATCCGCTGGATAATCTGGTTGGCGGCCACATCATCGAAGATCCGGGGGCCAGTACGATCATCGACTTGGAGGATGTGAACGGCACCAACTTCAGTGTGTTTGCCGACGTTGACATCCCCAACGGTAATGGCGACTTCTTGACCTACAGCGTTTCGTTTGATCTGGCCGGCTCGACCGATCCGCTGCCGCTGGATGCCTCGATAGCCGGCTCGGTGCTGACTTTGGACTACCCGCCGAATGCGAATGGCGTGGCAGTGCTATTGATCACCGCCACGGACCAGGCGGGCGCCACGGCCACCGATACGTTGACGGTCACCGTCGACGCCGTGAATGACGAGCCTGAGTTCACGCCTGAGTTCACGCCTGGCGCTCACGTGACGATCGACGAGGATGCCGGGCTACATGCCGTTGCCGGTTGGGCGACCGGTATCGGACCGGGCCCAATGACGGCTGTGGATGAAGCCACGCAAGTGTTGGCGTTCGATCTGACTCCCGGCGCGACGATAGGCAATATCGCTTTCGACAGCGCGCCGGCTATCGATCCGGCCACCGGCGATCTGACATTCGAGGTAACTGGCGACACAAACGGCGAGGCGGTCTTCAATGTGGTACTTCGTGACGACGGCGGCGTTCTCAACGGTGGCGACGACCGGACTGACGGCTATGACTTGACGATTACCGTCAACGCCATCAACGACGACCCGGTCGTGACGGTTCCGCCGTCGCCTCAGACCACCAACGAGGACACGACGCTGGTGTTCAGTGCTGGGACGGGCAATCCCATCACGGTTGTCGACGTGGATGCCGACGAAGGTACGGGCGAGCTGAAGGTCACGCTGTCAGGTCCGTCAGGTGACCCGATCCAGAACGGGACCCTGACGTTGACAACGATCCCAGGCGGTTTGATCTTCGAGGAACCAGGCCCCGGGGAGACGCCGGGCACGGCGGACACCAAGATGGTCTTCCGCGGTACGGAAACGGATATCAACACAGCCCTGAATGGTCTCCAATTCGAACCCACGCCGGACTTTGGCGGCTCGATAGTCCTTGAGGTGACGGCAAACGATCAGGGTCACTCGGGCGGCGGACCGAGCGCCGGCGGCGTAGATATTACGCGTGCGATCACCATCCTGGTGAATCCAGTGAACGATCAGCCGACGGTGGACGTGTCGGCTCTGAGCGATCCCGCGGACAGAAGGGTCAACGAGGATACGAATCTGGCGCTGCCGGGCATTGTCGTGGGCGACCCGGATAATACGCCGAGCTGGCCCGTGACGTTGCGAGTGACGCTGGATGCGACACACGGCGGGATCACGGTCAACGCGTTTGTCCCCGGGGGCCTGAGCACGGGAGATATCAGCGGCAATGGCAGCGGCACCGTTGTGCTGACCGGAACGGCGGACAGAATCAACTCGACTCTGGCTTTCGCCGATGGCGTTGTCTACTTGCCCGATCCGGACTTCAACGATCTTCACGCTGGCGAGCGGATTCAGGTGACGGTCGACGATCAGGGTGCCATAGGCCTCGGAGGCCCGCTTCAGGCGATCGACTTCCTTCCCATATCGGTGTTGGCGGTGAACGATGCACCGGAGATCGCAGCGCCGGCGTGGAAGTTTGGCATCGAAGATGATCCGGCCTTCTACATTCCAATGATGGTTCGCGATGTTGACGCGGACGAAGGAGGCGTTTTGCCGCCGCTGACGGTCACATTGACACTGGCCGATGCGACGGGGACACCAACGACAAGCGCGGGCGTATTGCACGTGCGAGACGACGTGACCGGCGGTCTTGATGTCGCTGATATCAACGATAACGGAACTGCCGTAGTGACGTTAAGCGGCTCGCCGACGGAAATTACGGCGACGTTGGCTGATGCTCAAGGACTGCGGTTCGAACCCGTGGCGAATTCCAGCGGCGTGTTCTCGTTGATTGCGAGAGTTGACGACGGTGGCAACACCGGCGAAACAGCTCCTCCAGGATTCCTGGAAGATGTCCACACACTCGGGCTCACGGTCCAGGCCGTCAATGATGCACCGGAAGTTACGGTTCCGGCGGGGCCGCACGCAATCGACGAAGGTCTTGATGCGTCATTGGCCGTGACGGGGATCAGCCTTGCCGACGTCGATGCCGGTGATGCGACGCCGGGCCGCGTGGTCGTCACGCTGTCGATTCCGGCGGGTCAAGGGACGTTGACTGTCACGCCGGATGTGGGTGTGCCCGCGAGCCGGATAACCGACAATGGCTCCGAATCCGTGACTCTAATCGGCACGGTGGCCGAGGTCAACGCGACTCTGGCCGATGCAGCGGGTGTCACGTACGAGGTGCCTGGCGAGGACTTCAACTCCAATATTGCCGGTGGAAATGTGATTGTTACCGTTGCCGCCGACGATCAGGGCAATACCGGCACTGGCGGCCCGCAGGCGGATAGCGAGACGGTCGCCATCACGGTGACCCCGGTCAACGACGATCCACAGATCACTGTGCCGGGTGCCCAAAATCTGGCCGAAGGTGACTTGGCGTCTTTGGCGATCGGTGGCATCAGCGTCAGCGACGTTGATTTCGAGGAAACAGCGACGCCCGATATGGTCTTCACCCTCAGTATCCCAGCTGGCCAAGGCACGTTGAATGTCGACACAGGCGTTGTCGGCGGGGTACAGGTTGGTGACATACTTGGCGACGGAACACGCGAAATCCAACTGACCGGAACGGTCGCGGAGATCAATGCCACGCTGGCCGATCCGATGGGCGTGACCTACACCGTGCCAAATGGCGAGTTCAACGAATTGAATAATGGCGGTCCGGTGGTTCTGACCGCTACCACGAAGGATGACGGCAACACTGGTGCCGGAGGCGGTTTGGACGTACAGGCAACGATTGACATTACGGTGCACGCGATCAATGACGATCCGACGCTTGTCGTACCGGGACCGCAGGTGATCAACGAAGACTACAACGACGGAGCCGATCCACCGCTGACATTCGACGCGGGCACTGCGACCGAGGTGAGCGTGGCGGACGTGGACGTCGGCGAGGCACCCCTCTTAGTGCCCGCTGGAGTGCCAGAGTTGCTTGTTACGCTGCAAGCGTTCAACGGTACGCTGACGCTGAACGACTTGCCGAATCCGCCTGGTTTGACCGGTTTGACCTTTGTCTACGGTGATGGCGATGCTGACGCCTCGATGCAATTCACGGGCACGGCGGCAGACATCAACGCGGCACTGGACGGCATGGAGTTCCAGCCGGACGAGCATTTCAATACTCAGGCCCTCGTGCAGGTTACCGTCAACGATCAGGGTAACACTGGGGCTGGCGCATCGCAAAACGGTGCGAACATCACAGAAAATATCCCGATCGCGGTCACGGCCATCAACGATGCTCCCAGGATCGAACTCCAGGGGGCTCTCCCCGATGCTTTGGAAGACACCGCTCGAAGCATTACTCAAATCCAGATCAATGACCCCGATGTTGACGAGACGCCCGGCGGGGAACTGGTCGTGACGATGAGCGTTACCAACGGAACGTTGGAGCTGGACGAGGACGTTCCAGCAGGTCTCGTAGCGGACGATATCTCGGGCAACGAAACGGGGTCCGTGATCGTCACCGTGCAAGGCATCGGAAGTCTCACGGCCATCGAGCGACTGAACAACACACTTGTGGAGCCCGGCGGATTTGTGTTCCTCGGCGACCCCGAATTCAGCGGTAATGCCGTGTTAACGATCACGGCCGACGATCAGGGGGCGACCGGATTTGGCGGCGTGAAGACAGACACGCTAGTGAGGACTATCACTGTAGATCCGCTCAACGACGCGCCCACTGTGACGTTGCCCGGCAACCAAACGATGGACGAAGACACGTCGTTGACCATTTCAGGTATCTCGATCGGTGACGTGGACGCAGCTCCCGGCGAAGTGGTTGCCACCTTCTCAGTTCCCGCCGGTGTGGGATCGCTGGCGGTGAACGACAGCGTCAGCGGCGGGGTGCCCTTTGGGAGAATAGACGGAAACAACTCCAATTCTCTTGAATTGACCGGCACGGTCGCCGAGATCAATGCCACGCTGGCCGATGCGACAGGGCTGACATTTGGTCCGGCTCAGGACGAAAATGGTGTCGTTCAGTTGGTCGCTTCGGTGAACGATCAAGGGAATACGGGCGATCCGGGACCGCAGACGACCAATGACACGATGACCGTCACGATTAGGGCGATAAACGACTCTCCTGTGGTGACACTCCCTTCGGTCGCCCAGGATGCCGAAGAGGACACGTCGTTTGTGTTCAGCACAGCGGACGGAAATGCTGTCTCCGTCGAGGACGTTGATGCCGACGAGGGAGACGGCGACGTGCGAACGATTCTGTCGGTAAATGACGGTACGCTGACGGTTAACACAAACGTGGGGGGCGGCGTTACTGACCCGACCAAGATTCTGGGGAACGGCTCCAGTTCGATTACCCTCGTGGGTACTCCCACTGAGATCAGCACCACTTTGGGCGTCGGGCTGACTTACGTAGGCGACCAGCATTTCAACGGAGCGGATGTGTTGGTCGTCAATGCGAACGACCGGGGTAATTACGAATTGGCCGGCGTTCCGCTTTCGGATCAGAAGGAAGTGACGATCAACGTCGCACCTGTCAACGATCCACCCATCGCTGTTAGCGACGAAGCGACGACTGCGGAGGATACGCCGCTGATCGTAGCCGGAACGGTGCTGACCGGCAACGACCAGCCCGGACCGGATGCGCCCATCGGCACGCTGGACGACGAGACGGGACAGGCGCTCACCCTGACAGGCGTAAGTGCCACGAGCGACGAGGGCGGCACGGTGACGCTGGCTGGCGGAATCGTCACGTACACCCCGGCCGCGCATTTCAACGGTCAGGACACGTTCACGTACACCGTCGAAGACGACGGTACTCCGAACACGACGGAGGTCGGCACGGTGACCGTGACGGTTACCGAGGTGAACGACGCGCCGGAACCAGTGGACGATGCCGGTGCAACCGAGGAAGAAAGGCCGACAACTTTCTTCGCCTCCGTGTTGGTCGGCAACGACGCACCCGGACCGGCAGCGGCAACGGATGAAGTGGGACAGACACGGACGCTGACTAGCACTGATTACTTCAGTGCCGAGGGAGGCACAATCATTTGGTCGCCGACCAGCGGGCTTGTCGTCTATACGCCGGCGGAGAACTTCAACGGCACTGACACATTCACCTATCGCGTCGAGGACAATGGCCGCACCAATGGTGCGTCGGATCACAGGGACGCGGTGGGAACCGTATCTATTGATGTTGCGGCGGTGAATGACGCACCCGTTATTGCCGGGCCAAGCGATGCGTCGGTGGACGAGGATACACCGCAGGCTATCACGGGACTCTCGGTAAGTGACCTCGATGTCCACGAGGCGAGCGGCACGGGCAATTTGACTGTGACACTTGTGGTCTCCGATGGCTGGCTGACGGTCAATGATTCGGTCGCTGGTGGTGTGACGGTAGTTCCGGGCAACGGCAGCGATTCGGTTACGCTCAGCGGTACCCCAGCTCAGATCAACGCCACGTTGGCAGATCCCGCCGGACTAGTGTACCAGGGCGAGTCCGACTTCAACGGGCAGGACCTGCTGGTGGTGAGGGTGAACGACGCCGGTCAGACCGGCGCCCCAGGCCCATTGCAGGACGACCACACGGTGACGCTGACCGTCAACCCCATGAATGACGCGCCAGTCGTGACACCGGCGCTCACCCAACAAACGGTGAAGGAGGACGGGAATCCGGACCTGATTTTGACTTCGATCGAGATAACCGACACGGACGAGAGCGAGACGCAAGGCGCAGAATTCGTCGTCATAGTCGCCGCAGACAACGGCACGCTTGACGTCAGCACTAGTGTCGAGAACGGTTTGACCTGGGCAGATATTGAAGGCAACGGCGGGAGCGAAGTAACGCTGACGGGCCCGCTGACTGCGATCAATACGACGCTGATGGATGCACTGGGCGTGTTCTATCGGCCCAACCCGGACTTCAACGGTCAGGACACTGTCACGGTGACGGCCAACGACCAAGGCAATACCGGCCAACCACCGACACCAGAGGAAGGCTCGGCAACCGTTGCTATAACGGTCACCCCGGACAACGACGCTCCGGTGGCCATCAACGATCCGTCGCCCGGCGATCCTGCTCTGAGCGTAAGTGAAGACGACGTCCTGAACGTTGCGGGCCAAGGTGTCTTGGATAACGATTCGGATATCGATGGCGATGATCTGGATGTGCACGACGACGACACGACTCCAGGCGACGGAACGTACGAGGTCACCAGCACCCGCGGCGTTCTTGTCGAAATCGACGTCGAAGACGGGACCTTCATCTACGATCCGACGGATGTAGGGGTGTTCCAGGAGCTTGGTAGCGGCGAGACACTGACCGACACCTTCACGTATGCAGCAACGGACGGTCAGGAGACGTCAAACGACGCGACGGTTACCGTGACCGTGATCGGCGAAAACGACGTGCCCGTGGCGGTCGACGACCAGTATTCGGTTGACGACAACGCCGTGTTGGATACGGCTGCTGCCGGCCTGTCAGACGTGCTGGGCAACGACACCGACGCGGAGAATGATCCTCTGGAAGTGGTGGCATCGGACGCGGAAAGCGTTCTGGGCGCTACGGTCGTCATGCAGCCCAACGGCGACTTCGTCTACGATCCCACCTCGTCGGCGACGTTGCGAGCGTTGCAGATTGGTGATCCTCCGCTCGTGGACACGTTCACGTACACCATGGCCGACGACGATCCCGGGACGAACTCGACGAGCATTGGCACCGTGACGGTTACAGTGAACGGTGCCAACAGTGCCCCGATTGCGGTTTCCGATCAGTTCCAAACCTCCGAGGATGAAGTCTTGACTGTCGCGGCCTCCGGCGTCTTGGCGAATGACAGCGACGACGACAGCCAGCAGTTTGCGGTAGTCGCGCAGACGCTGACCAGCCAGCTTGGCGGTGAGGTGGAGTTGTTTGAAGATGGCAGCTTCACCTACGATCCATCGCAGTCAGCGCAGATTCGCGCTATGGACGCAGGCCAGAGCCTGGACGATCGCTTCAGCTACACGGTGATTGACGACGAGCAAACTGGGGTCGCCACCGCGACGGTGATCGTCACAGTTAACGGAATCACCGACAATCCGTACCAGAATCCGGTTGAGGCCGCAGACGTGAACGGCGACGGCCAGGTATCGCCGATCGACGCCCTGATCGTTATCAACTACCTCAACTCGGACGCCCCCGCAGTGATCCCGCCCGGTACGCCGGCTCCTCCATACCTGGACGCCGACGACAACGGGGTTGTCAGCAGTAATGACGTGCTGGTGGTGATCCTTGAATTGAACAATATCGCAGCTGGACTGGGCGGCGGCGAAGGTGAATCGAGCGATTCGATTGTAGTTCAGCCCTCGCTCCCAGCAGGAGGCACCCATGATGCTGAAATAGTCTCGGCGGGCGTGAGCGAGGTGGATCGTTTGGCTCTTGATACGGCCGCTTTGCCGATGGATCCGAGCGGTCGATCGCATGGTACTGATCTGGTCAGCGCCGATCGGAGCCGTGCTGCGTCCGATCTGGAAGGGTCGCCGTGGGGGGTGATCGACAGGTCTATTGGGGCTGATTTCAGGGCTGCGTTTGACGATTTGGCAACGGATTCCTGGGCACTGGAGGAAACGCTGGACGACATCGCCGACGAGATCGGTGAGCTGAATGGCCCGCGATCCGCTGCTGACGAGATCTTTGGTGGAGTATTCGCTTGACAGCGTACTCGGTGCTCCCAGGTCATCCCCTCGGTAGCGGGCGGGATAGGGGAACTTTTCCGCGTTTCCTGGCATCTCTACTACGTCGGAATGCAGTGTCAATGCGCGCGCGGCAACGCTTGACCCTGCGCAAGTGGTAATCCGCGCAGACTGTTTGTGGCAGAATTAACGACAGTGCGGCTAGTTTCGCCAAAGTCACCATTTTCTTGTGTTGATCGACGTAGCAATTATAATCGTTGGAAGGTGCTGTTATGTCATAGTTTACGGTGATTTGTAGTTACGGGCGATTCTGGTTCAGTTACTGTGGATTACGATACCGATAGTCCGTTTTATAGGTGCGCAATGTAGGGAAACTGCGCAAATTTGACAAGCAACTTGCCACCACCTGAAGGGCTGGTTATGGCCATCCAAAGTCCTCGTACGTCCT
>CAZUAH010000123.1:0-29477 GCA_964617665.1 uncultured Pirellulaceae bacterium | reverse complement strand
GTACTCCGCTTGCGTTACTTCGTACGCGCCCAGGTAGAACGGCTTGGTGATCCGAACCTTGTGCTGGGGCCTTTCATAGAGTCCCGCCGTATCGTCTGACTCTGGCGACCCCATCATGAACTCGCCCGCCGGAATCAGCTTCAGCTTCATCCCGATGCTGTTGGTGATTTCGACTGGCAATCCCAGCCTCTGGCTGCACTCCTTTTGTGCGACTTGTGCAGCGACAGCCTCTTTCGCAGCCTTCTTCTCCCCGCACCCAATCGTGCCGCATACCAGCAGCAAGCAAATCAGCAATGTTGACGCCCTTCGTGACTTCATGGCACAGCCTCCAGTCTTTCGGGCAAGATAGACCACACGGGACGCCATCACTCGTGTTCGGCAGTATACCAGCGTCGAAGCGCGGTTGCCACAAAACGAATTTGTCAAACGAGAGGCGGAAGCGGGTAGTGTGTGATTAGTGTGTTGCTAGGATGTCTTCCCCGGTCACTATGCTGTCCAGCGGTCGTGAGGATCTGTTGCTGGCGGCGCTCAATTGAAATAAAGAGATGTCCCGATGCTTGTCAAGATTCCTATTACTAAAGTGGACACAGCGAGAATCCATCTTCGTCCAATGAAAGCTGTGCATGAGACTATCCAGACGGTGCCTGAAAGAATAAGCGATAGCTGCCCGAGCAACACCTCACCCGGAGGCAGAGAACTGAACATCCCTGTATATCTCACCAGACCTGAGACGCCTCCGATCAAACACAACACCGCGTACAACGCCAGAGGCGCAATCAGCACCGAACGAAGGCTGAATTGTAGTCGTCGCTTCTGAGGCATTCCAGCGGACTCGTCTACCATCGCTCAACTCGATCGCTCATCGGAAGTTCTAACCGATACCCTGTCGCAAAGACAGGTCCTACCACCCTACCACCCGCGAGACGCGGGGGCAATTTCATTGCTTGCTCCTGCCTACTCGCCAGACGGATTTGCGGCCACACGGAAGCCCAGGCCGTCGTCCCGGTTCGCGGGCTCGAACCCGCGGCGGAACGCCGCACGGCAGTCCCAGGCGGAGTTCCGCCAGCAACCGCCCCGGATCACCCGGAACGTGGCCTCGGTGGGCCCCAGCGGGTCATTCTCCGGTGACGACGTGTAATACTCCCCGGCGTACCAGTCGTTGCACCACTCCCAGACGTTGCCGTGCATGTCGTACAAGCCAAAAGCGTTCGCGGCGGCATACGAACCGACCCTCGTTGTCAGTCCGAGTGACGCCCCTTCGGTGCTGGTGCCATAGGGACGCGTACCGACGCAGTTGGCCTGCGATCCGTTCAACTCACTCCCGAAGTGAAACGGCGTCGTGGTCCCCGCACGGCACGCGTACTCCCACTCCGCCTCCGTAGGCAAACGGTAGATCCGTCCCGCCGCCTTCTCCTCCGGCAACTGAGACAGCTTATGGCAAAACTCCACGGCGTCATCCCACGAAACCTCTTCCACCGGAAGACGACTTGTGCCCAGATCGTGCACCTTTTCCTTTCCGTCGCCGCCGGACGAAAACCAACTCGGATTCGTCTTCATCACCCGTTCGTATTCCGCCTGTGTCACTTCGTACCGCCCCAAGTAAAACGGCTTGGTGATGCGAACCCGATGCTGATACTCGTTGTCCAGGCGATTCACCTCCGATTCCGGCGAGCCCATCACAAACTCGCCCGCCGGAATCAGTCTCAGCTTCATGCCGATGCTGTTGGTGATTTCGACGGGCACACCAAGATACTCGGCCCAGGCATGCTGGTGCTTCTCGGCTTGGTCGGCATCGAAGGGAGCGATGGCCTTTTCAGGTTTTTCCATCGCAGTTTTGGGCTTCTCCGTAACCTCCTGTTCGCTGGCTAAAGGCTTGGGCTCCTCGACAACTGGTCCCCGCTTCTCCCCACAGCCAATCATGCCGCACATCAGCAGCAACGAGACCAGCAACAGCCACACCCTTTGTGATTTCATCGCACAGCCTCCTGTATTTCGGGCAAGATAAGAAGCCACACTGGACCCAAGCACTCGCATTCGGGCAGTGTACCAGCGCCGAACCGTGGTTGCCACAAACGGCTTCATCAAGCCCCATCTGCACACGTTGCCGGTGGGGCGTTTTGTGTACACAAATTGCGGCGGGAATACCCTTGAGGTCAAACCCGCAATCCCGCTCCCCCGCCGATCGATTTTCGCGATTTACTCGCGCGAATGAGTAGTGCAAGCGGACGTCATTCGTGCGTTGAAGGAGCTAGACACGCTACGTGAGGGGCTGAAACAAGCCGACCCTGCCCTACTGCGTGACGTGCTACGTCAGTTGGTATCCCATGTCGAGTTGTGGTTCACCAGAACGCAGGAGAAGCGGAAATGCAAGGTACGGCGGGGCAAAATCCACCTGCGCCCCGACCTGCAAATCGTCAAGCTAGTGTCCGGAGGCCTCCCACCGGACCACTGCGTGAACCGCCTGAGCCGCAAGAACGTTTCGTCCAGGTGATCCTTCCACCATTCGCCCGTCGTGTACTCCCATGGCTTCGCGTCCTCCGAGAACTTGCCCTCGTCGAACGCGTACAACGCAAAAATCGTCTTACACCCAGTCGCCGCCTGGATCTTCGCCCCCAGCTCACACTCTTCCTTGACCGGATTCTGTCCGGTCGGAGTGAGCGTCCCCGTAACGCGGGCCCACTCCGTGAGTTTCTCTTCGTCCCTGGACCACTGGACGATCTCGACGTGACTGCCATGCAACGTAGGCAGCGGCCCAAACCGCGGCGTCTCCTGAGCGTGACTCGTACACGCTGCAACGTACAACACGAGCAGAACGGCGAGGGCCTTTCTCAACGTGGTCATAGTTGTCATCCTCTCAAGTGTCCACGGGTGGGATCAAATCGCGCGTCACTTGCCATAACTCATGCTCTAGATCATTGAAGGAGACAGCCAAGCCGCCGGGGCTCGAAACCAAGTTACACGCGCCCGGCCAGCCAGCCAAGGAAGACCGCACCCTGAAGCTGGAACATGTGGCCATGAACCAGTACTCTGTCGATGGGAGTCACGGTTGGTAGAATGCCCTCTTTGAGGCTTTCGCTGGAATTGTATTGCTTCGGAAATCGCCCCGTAAGGAGGAGAGAAACATGGTCCACGACCGCATCGTTACCTGTACCATTATTGCCATTGCTGTGTCGTGCTTTTTTGGCGCGCCACACGTTTCTGTAGCCGGCGAAAAGGCTGAAGAGGGCTTCGTCAGCCTTTTCGATGGAAAGACCCTCGACGGTTGGCGTCTTGTGCACGACGCGAAGTTTGTTGCGGAGGATGGCGTCCTCAAGCTGAATGGCGGGCTTGGTTGGCTGCGCAGCGACAAAGAGTATTCCGATTTTATTCTTCGCCTCGAATTCCGTTTCATGAAACCCAAACAGGACGGCGGCGTCTTCCTGCGATCCAATACGGAAGGCAAGCCCTGGCCCAGCCGGAAGTACGAAGTACAGGTCGAGAATACGGTTCGTATGGCGAAGATCTTCGGCACTGAGCATGAACTGAATGTCGAATTGACACAGAAGACGCTCAAGCCCATCGGTGAGTGGAACGAATATGACATCAAGATTGTCGGATCAAAGATTGAAGTCCGTTTGAACGGCGAGCTTGTCAGCACGTCCGACAACGTGGGCGGCCTGACGCGAGGCTGTCTCGGCCTACAGGCCGAATACGGATTTCACGAGTACCGCAATTTCCGAATCAAAGATCTCAGCAAGTAGCGTCAATCCTTGATGAATTCCGTCGCACGAAGACAGTACACGCGGTCAATCAGTGCGCATGGGCAGTCGAACGCGTCTGGCCTGACTGTTGGCAATTTTGGGCCGCGTTTGCGAGACTGTCGGCTCGCTGCGTGCTGCGCGAGTCGCCCCTGGTGGGATAGTTTTCCGCATCTTGATCCGTGGCGTGGGCGGGAGCTTTGAACAGGAGGGAACGGAGAAGGGTCATGAACTCTGCGTGCTCTGTTTCCTTCTGTGCAAGCCAAGAACGTTGCTGGCAGCGCTAGACGCAGGCAACCATAGGTCAATGAGGTGCCGGTGAAGGACACGGTCAAGCAGTTACTTCTCCGCATACAATGTCACGGGTGCCAGCAGGCCGCCGGTGCCTAGTTCGTTTAGGAATGGGCGCGTGGCCTTGATGGTGATCTGGTTCTCATCGTTCGACGTTACAGCGCTGGTGCCGTCGAACGAAAACGGCTTGCAGTAGCCCGACGTTTAGTCGCTGATCGCGTCATCGGCGTCCACGTATGGGATGTGCTTACCGTTGACGAAAACCTCGGCGCTGCCGTCGGTGGCGCCGATCCAGAGCCAGACGCGTCTGCCTTCGGGTAGCTTATCGAGTTTGAACATCGCGCGACGAATTGGTTCCGTATAATACTTGGTCCCACGCGCGAGACAGTTCCGGATCGACAGTGGTTCTTGTATTATGTGACAATGTCATTGTGACTGCAAAGGAAGCATGGCGAACCAGTCACGCTACGAGTTCAGTTATCGGATCACACACATGAAACTTGTTACGATAACAATGTTTTGCGTCTTGGCGCTGGCGGTTGCCGACGAAGTGTCTTTGGCCGGGGAAACGCCGGTGTGGACGGCTGGTGAAAAGGGAAGTCAGGGCTTCTGGCATTGCTGGCCCGACAAACTGTACGCGGACGAGATACGCTTCCCGTGCCACTCGATCACCGAAACGAAAAGCGGATTCACGTTTTCCCCTTACAACGTGTTCACCGATGTCAGGTACGGAGCGGTCATCGAAAGGCGCACCAGCAACGAACACAAACCTGGCAGTATAGACGCCACACGCAGGATGCAATTCAGCCGGGCGTGGCCGCTGGGCAAACTTCCCGAACTCGGACAGAACCAGCAGTTTCACCTGCAATCGCGCATCTGGGACGTGAACGAGGACGCCAGTTCCTTCATGGCGGAATTCGTGTTTGCCAACGAAACGGTCACCTGCCACGTGAACCGCACGCGGTACGAGGTCACCATCGACCCGGTGCCGGACATTCGCGAGATGAAGTACGGGCCGCACTTTCGACATTCGATCAACTTCTACAAGGCCGAATCCGATCAGCCGACTCCGCTGGTGCTGAACATCCACGGCGGAGGCTGGGGCGCACTCGATAAGAGCGCCGCTCAGATTTCTTTCAACGGGCTTCTCGCCGCCGGCATTTCGGTGGCCTCGATCAACTACCGCTTCGTGAGCCAGGCGGAAGCCGACGGAGTGGAACCACCAGTCGAAGCCTGCCTGACAGACGCTGCGCGAGCGCTGCAGTTCCTACGCTCCAAAGCAGAAGAGCTGAACATCGACAAGGAGCGCATCGGTGCGACAGGAGGTTCGGCCGGGGCCGCGACTACGCTCTGGCTGGCCTTGCACGACGATTTGGCCGACCCCGACAGCGATGATCCGGTGGCCCGCGAATCCACCCGGCTCTTGGCGGCGGCGCCCGGCCAGGCGCAGACTTCGCTCGATCCCAAACGGATGCGTGAGTGGATTCCGGACATCACCTACGGGGCACACGCCTTCGGCATCGAACGAATGGCAGACCGGAAAGCACAATTCCAGGCATTTCTGGCCGCGCGCGACGATTTGCTAGAGAAAGGCTGGATTCAGGAATACTCGCCCTGCGAATTGGTGTCCGCCGACGATCCGCCCATCTTCCAGAACTACGGCGGTCGCGGCATCGAGGAGGCGCCTGGAGAAAATGGCTGGAAGGCCCACTCACCACTCTTCGGCGTCGGCCTCAAGCGGCGTCTTGACGAAGTGGGCGTGGAGAACTGCCTGACCTACGACGGAAAACCGGCCGAGGAATACGGCAATCCAGTGGCGTTCCTCATCGCCAAGCTGAAGAAAAGGTAGGTAATTAGGGTCTCGGTCCGTCGAGTATCGTGGCACGTTCAACAGATAGCTACTGCCCATGGCAGGACCCACCCGCCTCTTTCGTGGACGGGCCTCCGAGCCCGTCCGGTCCGACACGAAGTGCCTTTTCCAAGACGGATCCTAGTGCGAGTCGCACGTACGTGTAGCGTCTCCGGCGCTGTGACTCATGGGCCAAACGGCGAAGAACCCGCTACACTTACCCCACGCGCGCTCCAATTAACGTACCTTGTGAGTCACCGGCCAACTTGCGCGCTGATCGTCTTCGTAGATGCCGATCCGATTGAGTGGCAGCTTCTTGAAGCCGATAGCCCAGGCCGGCGAGTCGGACTTGAGTGCGAAATCAACCGCGCGCGGCTGCTTGCCCTCGCCGATGCGGTCGGGCGTGGCAAGGTGCGGGTCCGCGTCCACGTGGTTGTTTTCGATGGTTTGGTACTTTCGAGCGCTGCCGCGGACACCGTCCCACTTGCCGCCGAACGACACGTTGCAGAAGACCCGGTTGCCCCTGGGTGCGGCCGGTTCCTCGTCCAGGATGTTCACCAGTTCCGGATAACGCTCGCTGTACGGAGGCTCTTTGTAGCGGATTCCCGACAGCGTTCCCTTTTCGTGTCCCTCCTTGATCCACATGTCCGCGTGACCGTGCGCCCATCCCAGGGCGCGGGCGTCGATGTGCAGTGACGGATTGCAGTCGACGAACAGGTTGTTTGTTACAGCGCAATCCCGCCCGCCGCCGATAAACGCCGCTCGTGTCACCCGATAGAACAGATTGCCGGAGATTTCTGTGCCGCAGAACATGTCGTCCAGATAGACGCCCACGCAGCCGCGTCCCCGGAAGCCGTTGATGTGGTGCAGGTAGTTGTGGCGGATTACCGTGCCGCGCATGGTCCAGTTGCGGCCCGTGTAAATGGCTCCTGCGTCGTTCGATTCGTAGCACACGCTGTGCATCTCGTTGAACTCGATCACGTGATCGTTACCGCCGAAGCCCATACCCATGTGCGGCGCGTTGTGAATCAGATTGTGCGCGGCTCGATTGCCGACGCCCTGCAACGTTATGCCCGGCTGGTAGACGCGTTTTACTCGGGCATAGTGATGCACGTGGTTGTTCTCGGCGAAGTGTCCGGCCGGGGTAAGGGTGGTCCGGTTTCCGCCGCTGAGCGAAATCCCGCCGCCGCCCATCCGGTACATGTCGCAGCCGACGACGCCATGCCCATTGCCTCCGGACACCTTAACCGCCCAGCCGCCCACGTTGCGAATCGTGCAACCGACGACGCGGTTTTCCGTTCCGCCCGACATACTGATCGCCGTGCCGCGAACGCCTTCGATCGTGAACCCACGTGATGTTACGTGCGACACGTCCTTCATCGTCACCATCGTCGGCAGCACCGACACGATCGCCTCGCCATCCTCGACCGGCGAGGGCGGCCAGAAGTAGAGGACTCCGTCCTCTCGATCCACGTACCATTCGCCCGGCTGGTCGATCTCTGACAACAGATTGAAGGCGTAGAACCACTGCCCTTTGCGATAGCCGTAGCCATGGTATGGCGGCTGGACTTCGATTGAGCGTTTTTCGGTGTCGATGGACTTAATCTTGTGTCGCTGTTCGGACCAATCCCAGAACCAGTAGCCATGGACCCACGCATCCTTTTCGGTTCCCCAGCGTTTGGGCCGATCGCCTTCGTACTCGAAGATCCCTTCGGCGCATCCTTTCGTGCCGCGAACATTGCGTTCCGTCTTGCCAAGCACATTGACTACTGGCACAAAGTCCTCGTTGGGCCAGCGCGACACGGTCATCGGCTCGCCATTGAAGAACAGTTCGATACCTCCGCCCGACGGCGAGCCAAAGTCCAAGATACCCAGGGCCTTCAGATCGGCTGCCATCACTTTGCCGCGTGCCGACTCGTCCAACTTGTTCAGCACGTCCGAGTCTGCCACACGTCTCCAGTTCGAAACCACCTTCCCGCCGAGCAGCCGCACCGTTTCGCCGTGTGCGGCTTCGTACGAGATCGGCGCGTCCTTCGGTCCGGAATCCTCCGCCGCGAACTCAAGCGGACGGTCGATACTGTACGTGCCATCCCGCACGACGACCTTGGCACCTTCTTTCGGAGGTTCGTCCTCCTTCTTCAACTGCCGGATGGCATCTCGCGCGCGACTCAGAGTCGCAAACGGACCATCGGTCTTCGTCGCGATCGGCGTCTCCAACTTTCCGGACCAGGCATCGTTGCCGTCCGTGGCAACGTAGAACGTGACTTGTTCTCCCAGCACACTTGTGGCGGCAACCATCACGCCAGCAATCACAATGCGAAAGACTACGCTCGACATGAAACTCCTCCTTACGACCGAGGCAAACAAAGGTGGCGCACGATCATATCGCGTCAGGCACGTCGGCACCATGCCTCACAATGACAACGCGGCGGTAAGTCGCGACGGGTCCCTCAACTCATCGGCCGTATGCCTGGCCGTAACTGCTACCGGACGCGCTGGTCGATATCCTGATGAAGAAAAAACTGGCGCTGGCGGAAACGCTGCTGCTGGATTGCCCGTGGGCCAGTGCGTTGGCGCTGCCTGCGGTGTCGAAGAAGAAGTTGGGCTTGATCTTGAACTGGGGAAAAATCGTAGCAGCAACGCCCAGGCCGAAGGTGGTCGCGAAACCTTCACCGCGAACTTGCTTGCCCTCCTCGTCCGATATTCGCTCCATGCCGGACAGCCCCATTTGGGCCAGCATACCATCGGATAGTTCTTCCGCGGATGATTGCGACGAGAGCCCAATCATCAAAGACATCGCCGCACAGAACGTGATAACTGTAGTTCTCATCGTTCCAGTTCCTCCTGCAAAGTGGCTGATTCAAAAGACGTGAAGAACGACAGACGACTCTGGTCTGGGTCCCGAGCCCGACTATCCGGATTGCTGCCCCTGTGCGACGTGAGAAATGAGAAATGGCGGTGAATATGCCGCCTCGCACGCCACACTCATAACGTTCCCGATGGTGTGTGTCAACTAGCGCCCGCACCGTCCGAGCAGACAGCCCGCCCGAGCCTCTGAATGGGGCCTTTTACAGGTCCGCCGGCTTGTGTATCTTTGAATGCTTAGTTTCAATCCAGATCGACGTAGATTCGATCCCATTCCCGCTTTGGTCCAGTTGAAAGGACAAACGAATGAAAGTACGCGTAGACGATACGCTCTGCACAGCGTGCGAAGTGTGTGTGGATACTTGCCCGGACGTTTTCGACATGGGCGAGGAAGATGTTGTAACGGTGAAGGTGGATACCGTACCGGAGGAGTTCGAGGATGACGTCCAGGAGTCGGCTGAGGCCTGCCCCTGCGAAGCGATCCTCATCGACGAGTGAAATCCTGATCGTCGGTACTATCCTGAACGGAAGTGCCGCAAGCTGAAAGTGGCGCGGTCGAGCCAGCCGCGAGTTGCGGAAGCCCAGTGGTTTCTGAAACCGCATCCTCCGCGTCACCGCTTGGTTGTGCGCATATCCTTGCAGACCCGGTTTTACAGAAGGCCGGGTCTTTTTCTTTGCGCGGTAAGCGTAGGGACGTCGAGCCCTTGTCGCACCCGTAGCGAATCGCCTACTCGCGCGTGACGCTTCGATCCCGGCTGGTGCGACTGGCTTTGTTGGATTGGCTCTTACGAAGCAGGGCTTTGTTCAGATAGCGCTGCCGGATTTCCTCCTTGGTCGGCCTCTCGGGCATCCCTTCGTTCTCTTGATCCGCGACGTCCTCTCCGGTGGCCGCGTCCGACCTTTCCCCGACTGGCTGTCTGGCTTTGCCCGAATTCGAACCGGCCAACCCAATCGCTCTCGGCGCCCGCAGGCATTCCTCCGGAGTCACCACACCGTCGCCGTTGATATCATAGCGGGTGAACTCCCTGATGCTTGTCTCCGAGCCGTCTCGGGCGTACTCGGCCAGTGTCAGTTGAGCGTCGCCGTCCATGTCCCGAAGTAGAAACCAACTTGGCAGACCTTGCGGGAGATTGTCACGGGAAACGGTGTACTTCTGGCGGACGCGCTGCTTCGTCACCGTCGGCTTGTCAGACGCAGTCGACCTCCCGCCATTCGGTTTACTTGCATCGACCCCGCTTCGTGCCAGGCCAGCTCTGTCGCGAGGATCCGGAGTTACGGTAGGACTCAAGAGCGGCAAGGAACGATCCTTCTCCTCAGGAACAGCGGGCATTAACCGAATCCTCCGGCGATAACCGTACTTTCCCACGTAGTTGGCGAACTCGGTAGCTGTGACCGCGCCATCTCGATCACCATCAGCGAGCCGGGGATTCCCTTCCATACCGCTCAATTCGGCTTGGTCCAACTGCCCATCATCATTCGTGTCGTGCTCGTCCACCACTCGCTGCGCGTAACGCAACACTTTGGCCGTGGGCGCAAAGGGGCGTCGTGCCGTCGCCCTATTGGCGCGCGAGTCAGCGGCAAACGCCGCTCCCGCGACGATACAGGAAAGCACAATAGACAGGATTAGAACGCGTGCCATATCATGTTCTCATAAGACGACGTTCGCTCGCTAGGGCTCTACGCAGAATGCGCTGCGGACTCCGGCCAGGCGAGGCGCGGTGCACAGCACCATCTACTTAGTGTACTCGGTTGCGTGATTGCATGCCAGGATTTCCCAGGAACCCAGAATAGATGACAACGTCGTCGACAGGCGTTAGACTCCTATTCAGTACCCGGAGAACAACACCCAGATTTCGGAACATTGTACTCGGCGCTCGGCGCATAGCACCAACAAGTGGTCCAAACGGCGAGCCTAGTCAACTTGAAAGGACGAACGATGCACCCATTGACCCACATTCGCAAGCAGACTTGGCTACGAGTCTTAGCAGCTTGTGCAACTATGTCAATCCTCGCACTCGTTTCGGTAGGCCTCTCATCGGCGAATGAATCCCTCCCCGAGAAGCCAAACATCGTGTTCCTGCTGATTGACGACATGGGCTGGCCGGACGTTGCCTGTTATGGCCATCCATTCCACGAGACGCCTAATATCGACCGTCTGTGTTCCCAGGGCATGAAATTCACCGATTTCTATGCCGCCACGCCGGTTTGTTCGTCCACGCGTGCAACGATTCAGTCCGGGCAGTACGCGGCCCGAGTCGGGATTACGGATTTCATTCCGGGCCACTGGCGGCCGTTTGAAGATTTGATCGTACCGCCGATCGAAAACGCCTTGCCCGAGTCGATCAAAACGCCCGGCGACGCCTTGAAACAAGCGGGTTACGCAACCGGCTACTTTGGCAAATGGCACCTCGGTCCGGATGCGACCCATGGGCCACACGTGCGAGGCTACGACGTAACGGCACGGAACATTGGCAAAGGTTTCTATGGTTGGCGAAAGAAGAAAACCCCCGGGCCAAAACGCATTGACCTGCTGACGGACCAAACGATCTGGTTCATCGAACAGAACAAAGACCGCCCGTTCTTCGTCACTCTCTCGCACCACGCGGTCCACATCCCGCTGGAAGCTACGCCCGAAGCGATCGACAGATATCAGAAGAAGCCCAAGCCGGCTGATGGCGTGAACCATCCCATCTACGCAGCCATGATCGAAAACCTCGATCAGAGCATCGGGAGAATCATGGCAAGACTTGATGATTTGGGACTCGCCAAACGGACGCTGGTCGTGTTTACATCGGACAACGGAGGACTGCGGAAGATCTACACTGCCCTGGGCGAGGTAGTCTCGACCAACGCGCCGCTCCGCGACGAGAAAGGCACCATCTATGAAGGCGGCATTCGTGTGCCCATGATCGTGCGATGGCCGGGCGTCATCGAACCGGGTACCGTTTGCGACGACCCGACGACCACGGCCGACTTGCTGCCCACCTTCTGCAAGGCTGCGGGTGCCAACCTGCCAGATCAGCCGATTGACGGGATGAGCATGATGCCGCTTTTTGTCGATTCAGATGCCGCATTGGGTCGCGAAGCCATTTATTTCCACTATCCACACTATCATCACTCTCGACCAGCCGGAGCTATTCGATCAGGTGATTTGAAACTGATCGAGTTCTTCGACGATGGGCCGCTTGAACTGTACAACCTGAAGGGCGATATTAGCGAAACGACGAACCTGGCCGAGAAGATGCCAGACAAAGCCAGGCAGCTACAACAATTGCTCGCCAAATGGCGAGAATCGGTCGGCGCACGCATGCCAAAATCGAACCCAAAACACGATCCCGAAAAAGCTCACCAGTGGTGGAACCGCCGCACGAACGAACCGATCGACATTGAAGCCATGGCCCGTCGCTACCAGAGCCGGGCAGGCAACAAGTCTTTGCCCAAGAACAAGTAGATCGCACAGTCGGTGCTATGGCGACGGAGGCAATTCGACAACCATCAACTGGTGAATCGCGAATTCGGGAAGCGCAACGTTCAAACGGTCATTTTCGTACGTCCAATCCTCAAGCGTTGTGTCTTGCGGCACCAGCCGGATTGACGTCGGCTTGGCGGGCAGGCGGAGTGAGACGTGACATGGCGGCACCGGTGGTATGTTGGCTATCTTGGTGTACCGCCGCCTTGCCGCAGTCACGATGTCTCGCTCGCCATTCGCCATATTGACCAAGTGTAAGACGTATCGGTCGGGCTGCTTCCGCAGAACGATTTCGACCGTCGGGGGTGCGTCGGTTGTCACATGTCGCTGTTCTGGCGGAGCGATGAGGCTGAATAGGTGCTCCATTAATTCGTCCGGGATGACATTCTTGCCGTGTGCGGTCAACAGCGGCGTCGCGAAATAGTAGGCTTCGCCATTTCCGGCACGGTTCTTCACCAGCAGGGGGTGGCCCTGACCATCCGCATCCTTCGCGTGGAGCAAAGCCTTGCCTGTCGACAACCTGACACGAAATAGCCAGTGTTCGAGCGGCATATTCTTGCCATCGACTTCCACGTCAAGTGTCTCGGCGCCATCTGGTCCGACGGAGGCGGCGATGCCACACAACTCCTGCAGACGCTCCTGGGCGTGGGGCCCCATGCCGGTCATCAGCAGTTTGCCGCCGCCGTTCACGTAGCGAACCAACGCGTCCACGGTCTTGGCCGTTAGCTTTTTCGCATGTTCGACAATCAGCACAGGACTGCGGACGTCTTGTGCTTCTAGTCGCCAGTCAGGCACGATTTCGTAGTTCAGGTGCAGTCTGGCCAGCCACCCAGCGGCACCCTCCAACCGGTTGTCCCCGCGTGTAAAACACGTTCTTGCTCGATCATTCACCGCGTAGTGGGATGCGGCGCTGTGTAACACCGAGACATCGGGCAGTCGTTCCGAGCCGAGGCACCATTTCTGCCGTGCCCGCAGGAATGGCATGACGACTTTGCCCATGAACTCGAAACGTTCCAGCGTTAGGCCGCTTTCCGGCGTCGGTGAATCCCAGGCGAAGTAGCGGCCGCCGTTGGCGATGATGATCGCCATTTCCTGTTCAATCTGTTCGGCGGGCTTGGGCGCCATGACAATGACTTCTCGGCCGTCATCCGATCGGACAACCCGTTGTCGCGTATTGATCTGAGTCATCAGATCGAAGGGCACATCCAGCGAATCGTACCAATGCGCTTCGATCGGCAATCCTTCCACACGATTGCCGATATCACCCGTCAGATACGCAATACCCGGATCGGGCTTCTCGGGCATGCGAACCGAATACGCCCAGTTCACGGCGACCAGACATTTCGGATCAAGCTGGTGGATGAACTCGGTCGTCCTACGGATGAACTCGCGGTAGACTTGCCGCTGCATCTCCTTGTATGCCCGCCAACCCGGTTGACCGGAAGCAGTTGGTGCCTCTAACCCGTGTTGCGATTTGAATCGCTTGCGGCAAACGTCGCAGTAGCAGACTTGGATTGTGAAGCACGACCCGTCGAACCAGAATCCGTCAGGCTGGTAGCCTTCGATGATTTCCTTGATCATCGGCCACAGGTAGTCCGCCGCAACGCCGGAATGATAACAGAGGGCTCGTTCCACCGGCCTGCCATCTGCCATCACGCGGTTCCACTTTGGACGGCGTTTCATGATCTCGCCGTCGCGGCCAATGTTGTAGTAGGCCGAGAAGTGGTAGCCGTCTTGCCGGGCTACGTCGCGCCAGATCGCCAAGACATCCTTGGCCAGCTTGGGCGGTGTGTGACCGATCTTCGATGGATAAGTCGTCCAACCGGGATTCCCTTTGGCATGAATCTGGATCATGTCCGGACGACAAATCGCCACCAAACGCGAGGTTTCGTCCTTATCGGCGTCACGCCCTACCTCGGCATGGCCGCTCGTGTGATGATCCTCGTGCAGGAGCCAGAAGCTCTTCTGGTACCAGTTCTCGTCGCCAGCCAGCGGACAGGCAAGCGTTACAGTGCAGCCTACAGCGATCGCGACGTGGAAAACGGCAGCGTTTGGTTTGGTCATAACTCATTCGTCCTTTGTCGTTGACTGCACCTATCGCCGCCGTCATTGGCCTGCACCGACCGAGCAGTTATCATTCGAGGACTCCAAACTGCCATCTTGCGGCAGTTCGACTGTACCAAATCTAAGTTATGGGCGGGAGCGGGAATGTCCACTGACAAACCAACACGCCGTATCATCGACGTCAGTCTTCCGATCGACAATGATCTGCGCGGGGCAGAAGTCACCACAAAGAAAACGATCGCGGAACACGGGTGGAATGCCACGTCGCTGACGCTCTATTCGCACTGCGGCACACACATGGATGCACCGCGGCATTTCATCGACGATGGCGCACCGCTGGACCAACTGTCATTGGACGCGTGCTGCGGTCCGGCTAAGGTGCTGGATCTGACGCCGGTCGAGCCAAGAGAGCTTCTAGGCATCGACCGACTTGCGCCCTGGGCGGATGCGATCGGCCCCGGCGACCGTCTGCTACTGCGCACCGACTGGCACCGGCGGGCTGGTACCGATGCGTACCGGAACGAGTTGCCGCGCATTTCGATCGAATTGGCGCGCTGGCTTGCCGAGAAACGGATTGCCTTGCTCGGTGTCGAGCCGCCTTCTGTAGCCGATGTGAACAACGTAACGGAACTGACCGAAGTGCACCAAGCGCTGCTGTTCGCGGACATTACAATCGTCGAGGGATTGGCCCATTTGGACGAAATCCGTGGCGAAGAAATCGAGTTTGTCGCGTTACCGCTGAAAATCACCGATGGCGACGGCAGCCCCGTGCGAGCCATTGCCATCGAGAAAACGAGCTGTTGACTTACTGGGAGTTGAAAACCGAAATGGGATCTTATCGTATTGTCGCACTGCCCGGAGACGGAATTGGCCCAGAGGTCATGGAGGCCACTCTCCGAGTTATGGAACGCGTGACGGACGGCATCACGGGCCTGGACGTGCAGACCACACAACACGAAGCCGGAGCCGCACACTATCGTGAGACTGGGACGGCGTTGCCAGGCGACGTGCTGGACGAGTGCCTCAGCGCCGATGCCGTCCTGCTTTCAGCCATCGGGCTGCCTGACGTGCGCAAGCCGGACGGGACCGAAGTGCAGCCAGATATGATGATGGGGCTTCGGCGAGCGCTGGAAGTGTACGCAGCGATCCGGCCTGTCAAGTTGTATCCCGGAGTCAAATCGCCGCTCAACACGGCCGACGCCGGAATTGATCTTGTCATCGTCCGCGAGAACCTCGAAGGTTTGTTCAGTTCCTTCGGCGGTGGCTGCATTGTCGGCAACGACGTGGCCACGGACACGATTGTCATTACGCGCGAAGGTACGCGCAAGGTCGTGGACGTTGCCTTCAAGTTAGCCGCCAAACGATCCGGACGGCCGCTGGATGGTCAGCAGATCGTCACGTGCGTGGACAAAGCGAACGTCTTCCGCAGCTACGCGTTCTTCCGGCAGGTCTTCTCGGACGTTGCTGTCCAGCATCCGGATATCGCCACCGAGGCGGCCTACGTGGACGCCATGAGTCTGTACATGGTCCAGAATCCGTCCGCCTACGATGTTCTGGTCATGGAGAATCAGTTCGGCGACATCCTGTCCGATCTAGGCGCCGCCATCGTCGGTGGCCTGGGTCTTGCCCCGTCGGCCGAAATCGGTGACGAACACGGCCTGTTTCAACCTTCACACGGCTCGGCCCCCGATCTGGCAGGCAAGAACGTGGCAAACCCAATCGCGATGATTCTATCGGCAGCCATGATGTTCGATTGGCTGGCCGAACGACACGACGATGAGGCGTCCGGTGAAGCGGCACGTCGAATCGAACAAGCTGTCGAACAAACGCTCGCACGCGGCCAGTTCATGACTACCGATCTGGGTGGCAACACAGGCACGATGGAAGTGGCAGATGCGGTTATCGTTGCGCTATGAAGCGGTTCGGTCATCTCCAAGAGGTTGCCGTATCAGCCAAGCCGAGTTACTATCAACTAGCCCCTGACAAAGACCTGATTCAGAAGGAGTCCAATATGTCGAAGGTTACACGTCGCCAGTTCCTGGCAAGTTCTACTGCAGCGGCCGGTGCCGTTGCGTTTGGCGGGAAACTGACCTTGGCCGAACAAGCGGTCCCCGTTGCGCCGGTGAAAGTCAAAAGCGGCACCGATCTGGTCTCGCTAGGCAAGACCGGGATCAAGACGTCTGTGTTGGGTATCGGTACCGGCACTCGCGGCGGCCGCGAACAACGCGATTTGGGTCGAGACGCGTTCGTGCGCTTGGCCCGAGAGGCGTTCGATCGCGGTATCCGCTACATCGACACGGCGGACATGTATCAGATACACCCGTTTATCGGTGCGGCGCTGAAGGAGCTGCCGCGCGAAAAGATGTTCATTCAAACCAAGACAACGGCCAAGAACGCGGACAAGGCCAAGGCTGACATCGAACGTTTCCGGCGGGAACTCGGCATCGAAACGATGGATACGCTGTTGATCCACTGCATGACCAAAGACAAATGGCCGGTCGACATGCGGCCGGTGATCGACGTCTTGCTGGATGCGAAGCGCAAAGGCCAGGTCCGAGCGATCGGCGTCTCCTGCCATAGCTTTGACGCACTGGAAGACGCCGCCATCTGCGAACACATGGACGTCCACTTGGTGCGCATCAATCCGGCCGGCAGCCGGATGGACGGCAAACCCGAAAAGGTCGCCTCGCAGATCGCAAGAATGCACCAGCAGAACCGCGGCGTGATTGGCATGAAGGTATTCTCGGAAGGCGATTTCAAAACCCGGGAACAGCGATTCAAGTCGCTCAAATTCGTACTCGGTCTGGGCACCGTTCACGCCTTCACGATCGGGTTCTCCAATGTGCAGCAGATCGAAGAGACATTGGCGATGATCGAGCAAGCCGTTGCCTGAATAGGCCCACGGCGCGATATGATTCAGCCGCCTTTCACGCCATAGCACCAGAGCGTGTCGTGATAGCGGAGGTACAGCCGACCGTCGAGCAGCACGGGGTGAGCCCACGCATCGCGCACGCGTTTGATCACAAACTGAAATTGCCCAGCGATTTCCATGCCGTAGGTGCTAGGCGTCAGCAGACCCGCCTTTCCGCGTTCGTCCAGGACATACAGCCGACCGTCTGCGTAGATCGCCGCGCCGGTGGTGAAATCATCGAGTTCGTACTTGATCTGGCCTGTCTGCCAATCCACGCCGAACCAGGACTTGGGCTTCCGATATCCGGCGGAATACAGTGTGCCGTTTAACAGCACGCCCGCGCCGGTCACGGTATCCAACGGGCATTTCCAAACTTGTTCCGCCTCCATGTCGGCTCCGTCCGGGAAAAGCCGATACTGCCGACCGAGTTCGGCGTAAGGAGTGACGTAATAAACGCAACCGGCACCGTAGATGGGCGTCGCTACGTTGGTTCCGTATTGGTTTTTCAAAGGTACGGTCCACAGCAATCGACCGCTGTCGGCGTCGATGCCGAAACCGTGTCCCGACGAGCAGTTGGCGATCAATCGGCGACCGGCATATCGGAATAGGATCGGCGAAGTGTGCGTGGGTCCATCGCTGCCGAGCGGCTCGGTGGTCCAAATGGTCCGCCCGTCTCGCTTGTCCAACGCGGCCACAAGAGCCTTCTTCCCTCCAGGCGTGACGATCACCCGCGGTCCATCGACCAGCAAACACTCGCTGATCGCCCATTTGATATTCTTGGCGTCGAACCGCTGGAGAATATCGACGCACCAAAGTTCCTTACCCGAGTCCGCGTCCAGACAGGCCAGACGCCCGTGTGCGTTTAGGTGATAGAGACGGCCTTCCGAAAAAACGCAGCATGCACGTGAACCAGGAAAAGAGCCCTTCCAGGCACTTCCATTTGTCGTTTGCCACTGAAGCGCGCCATCTGTATCGAACGCGAACACCACCAAGTCGTCTTCCGTGTCCCCGGTGATGTACAACCGCCCGCCAACAACGATCGGCGAAGACCATCCTCGGCCCAAGCCGTCGACTTTCCACAAAAGCTCCGGCCCGCCTTCAGGCCAACTTCCCAGCAGACCTTTCTCATCGGAAATCCCATCGCGACGCGGCCCCCGCCACTGCGGCCAACCGGGTTCGGGCGAGGCAATCGGGTCATCAGCAAGCGCCGAACTAGCCGGCGACGTCGGATCATTGGACGACGTTTCTTCTCCGCTGGTTGCTGTGACCGTCAACACTGAGACGATCAGCCAACCCAGGATAAATCGCGTTTGTCTGTCACTATCCCTGCAGCAATTTCGCGGAATACCGAGGAGCCGTTTCATCTCTCGTTCTTTCCTTTCATCAAGCAGCAGCCTAGATTTTCTACTTCGAAGTCCATCCCGACTAAGCAATGCTGTTGAACAATCGGTTAGTCACCCGCCAAGCGGCATTCGGGACAGTAATTGTCCCAGAGCGGGCAATTCAGGTCGATCCAAGTGGTGAGAATGCGACGTTCGGATGGAGTCAGTACGATTTGCGCCCGTTCGTCGTCGCTGATCGCCATCCCTTCATGGCCATTGTCAATCACCTGAATCAGTCGGCTGGCCAGCGTGCCAAAGGTGCCCGGATCGGCGATCGGTACGGTAGTCGATACGCCCCACCAGTTGTCAAAGAAGTTGACCAGCGGCGGGCGATTGGGATTCGTGCGTGGTCGTACGAGTGAAGTGAAAGACGCTGGGACTCCGCGGCCGTCCAAACGTCCCGTGAGGTTCACATCACCGGCCGGCTTCTCCGCACCGTGGCAACTCGCGCAACGCTTGCCGAAGATGGGTTGCACAAGTTTCTGGTAGGCAAACGGACCGGCACTGAAGGGAGGTGGTTCGATCGGGTTAGGGCCGCAGGCCAGCGCCATTGGCAGATGGTCGTTTCGCAGCGGAGGCGACGTTTGCCGGTGCTCGTGGCATCCGATGCAGCTCAGCCGTTCGCCTGGCTTCAGGTGGATGTAGCTGCGCATCCGCTGGATCTCGTTGTAGTTTTCGTCCAGTGCCTGGAAATAGATCGGTCGGTCGGCCGGAACATTGAAATACGCCGAACCGTCCGGCTCGACCGGTACCGTGCCGTATACGTACTTGGCCTGGAGCGACGGCGCCGGTTTGCCGCTCTCCCACGGCGATGCGTACAGACTCATGAAATTCGCGGCACGCGTCCGCTGGAATTCAGCGTGATCGAACGCCCCTTCGTAATCTCGCTGTCCCGATACGTCGCGATGTCCCATCTCTTCGACAACTCGCAAGTACTTTACCGGCGCTTCCCCCCGCCGAACGCTTTCGCCGAGCCCCAGGTTCACATCGACCAACAGTAACGTCCCCTGCTGCGTAGCTTCTTCACCGGATGAAACGTCGGACGACGCCACGCATTTCGGTAGTTCGCGGGCTCGAACGGGAATGGCCTCGACAGACGAGTACACTTCGTCGCGGTACAACAGAACCCGTTTGCCGATGGCCGTACGGAAATACTGACTGAGATCACGAGGATGTTGCGGCGCCTGCGGCGGCACGTCGACGCGCCGGGCCGAGATCGCCTCTGACGGTGGGTCAATGTGAAACGCATAGATTCCAAACGGCTCCTGGGGGCCGTACGATACGAGACACCACTGATCGTCGATCGGGTACGGCGCGCAACATCCGCTGTGGTAATCGCACTTGGGAGTCAAGTCCAAGATGCCGTCACTATTGTTCACGCCCAGCGACGGATCGACCACGGCAAGCGGCCCCACGCTGTCGCCGTTGTGCGCTCCCATGATGCATGCCATTTTCTTGGTACCGGGGATCAATCTGGCTTGCAACAGAGACACCGGGTGGATCAGGTTGTTGCCGAAGACCTGCTGCGCTCGCGTGCCATCCGGATTGATCGACCAAAGGCTTTGCACGAAGATCGCGCTCTTGTCCATGTATTCCCAGCGGGTGTAGAGGATTCGCCCATCGGGCAACATCTGTGGAGTGAATTCGTTGACGTTGTTGGCCGTGAGCGGTTGCACGTCAGAGCCGTCCGCGTTCATAACAAACAGAGTAGCGGCACGTACCCAGAAACAGAGCGCCCGCGATCTGCAGCGCGTCGAAGTGAAGCCGATTCGACCGTCCGGCAGATAGAACGGATCGAGGTCGTGAAACGACCCATCGGTGATTTGGCGCAGGCCACTGCCGTCGACGTTCATTTCGAAGATATGGTAGTAGCCGTCCTCGCTGGGCCGATACGAGAAAAGCACGCGTTTGCCGTCGAATGACACGTCCGGGTCGCGAACGATGCCGCTTGCAGCGTCGAACAGCATCGTCACCTCGCCGTCAGGGTGAACGGGTGAAAGCACGAATATCCCGCCGCCTGGGAGAAACGGACCGTCGGAAACCTCGGTATAGATGTGCGTCGGCCTAAACATGTGGCGTTTGACAAACAACAACCGGTCGATGCCCAATTCCAGGCCGGCAACTTCGATGGCCTGTCGCAACTTGTCCAAAGAATCGAGCCGTTCCCAAGGCGAAAGCAGACTGTCCGGAGCCGATAACGCGTCGAGTTGTGCCTGCCAACCCGCGGTGTCACGTCCTCTAGCGGCGAGCGATTTGATAGTGGTCTGGCAGACAGCCGCTTGCTGACGGAGTTGCTCTTCTGCACGGGTGAAAGCAGCTCTGACTTCCTTGTCACCAAACCGCGGAAACACGTCAGAGTATTGTGTGCCAAAACGGATTTCATCTATCGAATGAACCGGGTCGTTGCCGACAAATCGCGCAAGGGCAATCCGGTCGAACGTGAAGTTTCCTTCGAGTGTGGCATCAACCGTGCTCTTGGATTCTTCGGTCGTCGATGCAGGATTGCGGAAAACCTGGACCGTGTCCCGATCACCGGAGCCGAAGGTGAACTTCACCACGATCAGATTCGACGACATGTTTTGCTCGCCCAGCGCGCGGAATTGGCCCGGTTCGTGATCGTCGCGGCCGTTATTGGCGACCGAAGCAGCGCCGTAGTAGGGACCTGACGGCCGATTACTGCGGTCGTCATGCCCGATTTCGAGGACCCGAACCTGATCCGAGCCGCTGGTATTGAATTCGAACGCGTAGTAGCGCAGATACGCGGGTTCGTGTGGTTTGTCACTCGGCTCCCGCGAGATCCGCTGGCGGAAACCGACGTAGAGCGTTGTAGCATTTCGACCTATGCGACCGTCTTCGACCAAACCGGCCCGATCGAACGCGCCGCCTTCAATCACATCCAGCCGGCGCATCACACGGGTATTGCCGTCCAACGTGATCTCGTTGCCGAATACCGGCACATTTTGCACACACTCGTTCGACGCCACGATTCGCGCCGCACCCGACAGCCCAGTCCAAGGCCCACCCCAACCAATACCGCCGTCCCGCCCAGCGACGTTAGCAGAGATAGGGTAGTCGAATCGCTCATGGGCAAGCGTCTCAGCCTTTGCGTGAAGCGTTAATATGGCGACAAGGACAAACACACCAATAGACAACGCAACGACATGCCCGATTCGACGCATGTGATGATTCCTCTCGGTCGGAGAGCAGTGCAGCTAGGTAGGACATTCGTACTCTACCGTTCGATCAACGTTTATGTCGCAATTCGACTATCTTGTAAAGGTGGATGCTCGGAAGCGAGAAGCTGGCGATGCCGTCTATCACTTGGCAATCGAACTCGGATACGTCAGCGTCCGGATCGACACAGGTTGCGGTTATTGCGGACCAGTCTTTCGGCATTGGCAATTGGATGTTTACGTCCTTCAGGTCCAGAACGGATTTCTCTTTGTCCAGCAGACAGACATTATAGTTGACGGCGTGAAGGGCGAGACGATTGTCCTTGCGGTAGAGAGCAAAACGGAGGTTCTTCTCCAGACGTTTGGCCGACACCAGCGGGCGCGTGGGCACGGCCGGTTGGCTCCAATGCCAGAGAACTAGTTTGCCTTCTCCGTGCCCACGAACGGGCTGGCCTTGGTCAATCTCAAGCACTTCCGATACGGGGCGACCGTTGATCGTGATCCGCTCATCCAACGCGACAAGGCATCCACCTCGATGCACGTAGTCCAGCAGCGTTGCGAATTGCTCTTGCGTCATGTCGTACTCGCGGGCTTGGAGATAGATTGCTTGAAAGTCCTCGAGACGGCTCGCGTCGGTAGGAAGCTTGCCGTCGACCAGTGCAACAGACAATCGTTGCGTCCCGGCGAGATAGTCGTGGATCGTGGGCTGCCCCGCGGGACGAACGTGGGCCAGTGGGTTGCTGCCCCATCGCGCAAACAGCACTGCCGCTGGCCCGGTAGGCGTCCAGCCGTCGTACAGCTCGCGGTGCTTCTTGAAGAAACGACCATATTTCGTTTGTAGCGCTCCGCCAGAGGCAAATCCGCCACCACCGCTGAACGCTGCCATTTCGGCCATCCCCAATTCCGCAACGTTCTCCCAACCGCGGCGCCGCGTCTCGTAGCCAAGGAAGATTGATCGGGCCTGCATGTGTTGAGCGAACATCAACGTGCCGATGTGCGTATGGCACATCCGGCCTCGGTCGAGTCTGGCCAAGTGCGCGTACGATTGGATGTGCCCGGAGTCCGTATAAGTGCAACCGAAGTGCGGCACATACCGTCCCGGCCTTTCCGAAGTCCATATTGCTTCGAGTGTGGCAGGCGGGCGCTGACCTTTGCCTGAGGGTCCGGGCGCACCAAGAACAAGAGCGGGCTGCAGGGCCACACGGACCTCTCTGCCGCTGTCTGCTTCACGGAGCAATAAGAAAAGACCCTCGGCGACATCGTTATCCCGTTGGCTCATGCCCACACTCAGCACCTTCACCTCGAACCGTACCGGCTTGCCGCCCTGGGCTTGTGTGGGCGCTGTGACTTCGGCTTCCATCTCGATCCACATGGCCGCGTTGCCTACGTTGTATCGGTGCGTGAAGCGATTCGACTGGACGGCATCGGGGGAGACGTCAATCGTGCTCTGGTCGATGGCAGCCGTCTCGGGCGTGGCCATGATGCCGGGCGAGTAGGTGCTTTCGAACATCAGACGATCGCACTTCGCGCCTGTCAAGAGACACTGGGACGTCGAATTGCCGTTGGGAAAGATGGTGAAGTTTGGATTCGTCTTCCGTCCGACATCGCGAAGCATGCCCAAGTGGTCGCGGGTTCGCAGCAGTCGAGCACGCCGCACCAATTCAGGCGGAACGTCAGGCGAATCGAGATCGAGGCTGGTGACGTCCAAGCCTTCGGTCAAACGGCGGACCCAATGCAAATCGCGGTTCTGGTCGAGGAACTCTCGAAATACTGCCCTGCAATATCGACAGTAGCACGAATCCGGATGACAGTTGTCGACAAAACACCCGTCGTAGCCAACTTCGGCGATCATGCCGATCAGCCGACGATGCCATTCGGCCCAGTCGGGATGATTGATGCACGCGCGATAACGATGCAGCGGAGCGTAGTAATCCGGCGAGTAGCCGCCACAGGAACCGCCAACGAATTTGCCCTGCGCATCGACCACCAGCCAGTCAAACGGATCACGCGAAGGTCGCGGACCGGCCCAACGGGCATATGTGTCCCATTTGTCGTAGAAGTTCCAGAAGCCAAGCCGCTTCTCGTGGTCGCCGGATACCGTGTGATAGGAAATGTACGGCAGAATCTCGGGGATGCCGATCTGGTGGTAACGCTCCAATGTCTTGCGAATGTTCGCGATCCGTACGGCAAGAGCCTCCGGCGAGATCAACGCGGTATTGTCCCAATTCAACGTGTGGCCGGGACCGCCCGTCCATTGGTTTTCACCTTGATACATCCGGACCGGTCCCCACATGTGCAGAATCGGCGTCGCTTTGCCCACGTGCAGAAGGTCCGGCGGGTTGTCTCGGAACCGGTCGATATACTCAGTTTTCTGGAAATAGTCGCCCGAGTAGTTGATGACGTACGTGATTGGCGGCGTAGTGGAGGGCAGCATCGGTCCGCCATCCGCCGAATCATTTGCCCCCGCAATCGCCAAGCTCGCGAGAAACCAGAACGACATATTCGTACCCTCCGAACGAAAGCCAGGCCAGTCACGGTCCGTTCCAACCGTCCAGCAACTTCGACGCCAGCCCGGCGTGCAGGTGAGGAACGGCAAACTGCCGTATTATACCCTCACTGGAGAGCCGCGCCTGGTTTGCAGGATCCCCGGCGGGGACCAAAAGCCCTCAACAGACTCTGGTTTCCAGCCTAGCGTTTCGGTGGGTTCGCCTCGCGGACGACGGCTCCGTGTTCGTCGCTGAGGATCAGTAGCGAGAACTGCTCGACGTGATCCAGATCGTTTGTGTTCAGCGAGGTGTAGTCGAACCGGCCACGCAAATCGGTGTACCCGTCTTTGTAGAAGCGGACGCTGCCGCCTCTCATGCGGGCGTAGACTTTGACGTACACCTTTGCCAGCGGCTTTGACGAGTCGCTATGGGTGACTCGCACCTGGCCGTAGTTTTCGATCACTTGGACCGACAACGAGTTCGAGTAGTACGCTTCCGACTTCGTCTGCCCACCGCCCGTAATCTCGACCAACACGTTGCTGCTGTGCAAGTCCTCTGGCAACGCGAACGTGTGCGTGGCCTTGTCTTTGGGCAACTTGACCGTCTGAGTCGCGTTTGGCCGGATGTGCGAGAACTGGCCCGAGTACTGTTGCACAAACGGATTTCGGCTAAACAGCAATTCGATGTCCATCAGATAGTAGTTCACGCCGATCTCGCCCAGATTCTGGTAATTCAACGTGACCTTTCTCGATTCGACGTCGAAATCGAAGCTTGCCTCGGACGCGGCGAGCTTTGTCTGGACTTCCGCGCGGTCTTCATCGTCGATCACCTTGGCCGCTCCACCTTCGATCTCGTCCAACTGCGCTGCGATCGCGGCAAAGGCCTCGCGCCAGCGGTCAACTGGATAGTTGACGTATTTCTGGACAATGGCCCTGGCTTGCTTGGGCTCGTTGCTGAAGAAATCCAGGTACGCTGTAAAGTAGTCGTGCTGCAAACGCGTGGCCAGCTTTTCGCCGTTGATCCGGCCAAAGACGTCCAATGCCTCTTCGACGCGGTCTTGCAACAGCAGGTAGTACAGCACGGCCATCATCTCGGCATCGTCCAACTCGCGGCGGTAGCTCAGAATCTTCAGCAAACGGTGGTACTGAGCGTGGAAACGGTCGTTCAAGATTTGCCGCCGCTTGCCGAGCGCGTGCGCGCGGGCGTTGACCAGCGGCCGGTAGTCCAGATGCTGGTAAGTCTTGCGTGCTACCGGGTCGATCGTCAGGAGCGGGCTGTCGATATACGCGCCGCACTCGTTCACGAAGCCGTCGGCGTGCTGCAGATACTGGCGTACGGCAGCCGGTTCGTTGTGCCTGATACCATACGACCAGAGTGTCTGGTCGTATGCGTGGCGCCGAGCTAACAGCGGGATCACCTTGCCAAAGTACGCTTTGTCTTTCATGCGGAAGGCGATCCGATCCAATTTGGTTCTGTGCAGGTTGTTCTGTTGGAGGTACTTCAGTACGTCATCGTCCGTTCCGTGTTGCGATACGTAGTCCCACGACTCGCGGTCGATCTTGCTGAGCTTCTCTACCACGTTCAGCGTGAACGGTTGGGCGTTCGCCAGGAGCTGTCCATTCTTGGCTACGTGGACCGGGTAGTGCGGAAACTCGCCCGCACCTGGGAAGTAGAAATGGTATTCCAACGTTTTCGTGTTGTACGGCTCCAGGTCGATGTGGACGCTGCGCGTGAATTGTCCGTTCATTACGGGAATTGCGCCCAGCGGCACTTGCAGGAGCACATCCAGCTTCTGTCGCGACGAGGTGGGATTTGTCACGACCACCTGGCAACCGTATACCGTGTGGATCAGGAACTCGTCCGTGACGAACTTGTCCAATCGCTCGCCGTCCACGTGGCGGTAGCGGTCGCCGTGTCGGAAGAAGTTCTGGCTGACCAGGATTGGCGTCTGTTCGTCGACCGGTTCGGCCGGTTTGACTTCCTCGTGAAACACGACGATCGGCGAGCCGGTTGTCAGGGTCATCTTCGCTTGGTCGAACTCCGACTGGTGTTCTTCCGCTTTGAATGGCAAGTCCAGGACGGCCAGAGCAAACAACATTTCCGGGAAACTGCGTGACGCTTCCGCGAAGTTCCTGGAACGGAACGGGACGCCTTTCTTGGCATCGCGCTCTGCATAGTCTCGCCAGAACGCGCTGACGGTGATCAAGTCCGCCGTTTGCTTTTCGATGGGCAGGTGGTAGTAGTTGTTTTCGGCCCATTCCTGCGTCTTATCCAGCTTCTGGTAGTACTGACGCACCGTGCCGCGTCGGTCCCCATCGGCGTCGAAATAGGCATACCCGCCGGCGATCGACTTTCCTGCAGATTTTCGCCGCATGCGAGTCGCACCCAGGGCGGCTTCACTCTTCTCCACCTCCTTCAGAGCGTCCATGACAGGCGCTGGTGCCGTTTCGGCCGGTGCGGCTGGCTCGGCCGCAGCGGCCAGCGCGGGAGTCCTTGGGGCCGGGCGAGCCGCCCGCCCGCCACGTGCTGAGGCGAGAGACTCGAGACCGCTCACTCGCCGTTGCAGGTCCATCAGCTTGTTCTGTTCCAAAGCCAATCCCAGGGAATCATCCGTGTCCAACGCACTGCCTTTGACGGCCGTCTTGAACAGGAAGTTGAAGCGTTCGATATCAGGCGGCAACAGCGCGAACAGATCTCCAACGTGACGCGACGTGTTTTGACGATCGCTGGCGACGCGCTCGGATAGCAGGATCCGTTCCACAATGTTCAACTGTGCGTAGTTCCAGGGCTCCAGATAGGCCGACAGGTCGTCGCCCAACAGCCATTGATCCAGGAACTGTTTGTCCTTCTTGTTCTTCAGGTACGGCAGCACGACGGTGCGGAAGAAGTCGCGGTCTTTCTTGTACAGAAAGAAGCTCAGTTCGTGGCACGCGTACTTCGAGTATTTGGCCCCCTTCTCTTCGGGCTTCAGGTCCGGCCAGCCGGTCAAGAAGCCGAACTCGACCAGCGTAGCGTCGCCGCTGAGAGTTGCGTACAACGAGTAGACTTTGCCCAGACTGTCGTAAGTCTCGAACTTCGAACCGGTAATGTCGCCGAGCACAAACTGCTGTTTGCCGTCGACCACCGTGATCTGCTTCTGCTGGGCGTAATGCTTCTGTGGATCGAGGCCCGTGGCAAGACGCAGGTCGTTCGGTTCCGCTTCGATTTCAGGCAAGGAAATCGACCGGTATGCCGTGGACTGCGGATCGACAGCCACAATGTGCAGGTGCTGATGGGCGCCCAGTTCGTCGCGAGGTAGGGTCACAACGCCATTCTCGTCCACCTCCAAGTTCAATAGCACGGCCGACGCATTGGCCAGGAAGTCCAGATTCGCGAAGTCGCCACGTCCGGCAGCCTCGCCGCCCATTGCTCCGCCCCCTCCGCCATCCGTGGGCGCCGCTTCACTCTCCGGCGCGAAATCTTCGCCGGGTTTCGCATCTTGTTTCGATGTCTCGGTGCTGCGAACGGCCCAGGGATTCAGCAGCAGGCTGGGACGCCGCAACATGTTGCCGGGGAACCTTGTAGCATACTGACGGTCGATGATGTAACGATATTCGTCACCTAATGCTCGACCCGCGACATACAGCGAGTCGAGTTTCTTGGGTATCACCCAGGAAGGTTCGGCATCGCGCACTCGGCTGAAATGAGCGTAAGCAGAATAGGCCGGGTTGTAGCGAGTGCCGAACACGTGGACGCGAGCGAACTTACTCGAGTTCTGCAGGCGAACAGTGACCGCCTCCTCGCCCGCCTTAACGTTAGCGATCGTGAGAGGTTTGTCGCCACGGACCTCCAATTGCCGATTGGCACCCAGCACATACCCCAGATTCGACTCGCCGACAGCCACGCGCAGATGGATTCGACGGTTCGGCCGTTTCAACCACAAGTCATAATCGCCTCGCGGCAGGCCGGCGATGCGCAAGAGCCCGCCTTCGATCGAGATGGCGTCGAAGCGGTCGGCAACGAACGATCCGCCACGCATCTCCAACAGCGACAGCTCCTCGCGCAACGGCTTGTCAGATTCTCCTGTGTACGGCACTACCAACGTACCGCCCTCCCGGCCGTGCAACTCCTTGCGTCCGCTGTGCCGATCCCGTCCAAGAGTCCACGTGTGCGATGTGTCCTCAGGACCGGTGGCCGTGACCGAAACGATATTGGCCAACGGTCCCAAGAGAACGCGGCCTTGCGCGTCGGTCTTGAGCATCACTTGTTTGGCATCGGTGAAATCGCGGTGCTTGAGCGAGAATCGTACTGGCCGATCCGTTTTGGGCTCGCCTGTTTTCCCCAACAGTTCCAGGACGTAACGGCCGTCGATCAACGCCAGGTGCAAGTCCTCGACCTTCTCGGTGCGGTCGATTTCGTTCAACGCAAACGTCTCGCCGACCGTCAAGTCGATCTTCTTGTTCTGGCTGAGGTTTTGGACCTTGGCCTTGAGCGTGAAGCCGATGTTGGACAGTCGCTGCGGCGTCTGGAACTCGTAGGTCGATTCGCGGTCTTCGTGCAGCTTGAAATCGGCCACCTCCTTGGTCGTGGATACGCCGTCGTGGTCGGTCGAAGTGATCACCAGACGCACGTCTTCCAGCACGGACAGCGTCACCGGCCTCCCGTTCAGATAGAGTTGCGGCCGAACGACCACATTTGTTTTCTTTCTCTGCAACAACGATTCCCGATCCACATAGATGCCGGCCGCCAGCGAGTAGTTCTCGGCTTGGTGCTGAAACCAATCGAGCGAACAGTAGTCGCCGTGCGACAGAATGATGGGCTGGCGTTTTGGCGAATTGCTGAACGGCACGACGATCTCGCCCTTTTCGTCGGGCGTGTATTCGCGACCGGCAAACCAGATCGTGGCATCGGGCAGCTTGTTGTTTTGCTCGTCCATCACGGTGAATACCTGGCCCGCGGTCGTCGTGCGAACCAGATGTCGGAGCCTTCCTTTGCGAATCACCGCTCGGCTACTCTTGCCATTGCCGATAAAGTCGATCACGTACACACCGGGCTTCTTCAGATCGGGAAATTCGAAGTGCCGGCCCACTCGGCGCAGGGACGGTTCGGTGTACTCGTGCGTGGTTTCCCAGTTGGCGACCAGACCGTCCAGGTTGATATCCGTGTTCACATCGGCCAGCCGCTCGCGCGTGAAATTGCGCGTGTTGATTTCGTAAACCTTGACGATCAACGTTTTGACGTTCTTGACCGACAGATCCAGGCTAACCGCGT
>CAZUAH010000122.1:10933-29815 GCA_964617665.1 uncultured Pirellulaceae bacterium | reverse complement strand
AGGCTGACAATTGATACGGCATCGGCGTCAATTCCGCCAGCGAACGTCCTTCAGCGAGATTCGCGTGGTTGGGCGTGAACACGATCGCGTCGTGGTGGAAGTAGCACGCGTGCATCAACGACCAATTGTCAAGGATGTTCTCGCCGACCGCGAAGTCGTCGTCCTTGTATCGTCTCAACGCCTCGGTCACGAAGGCCACATACGCCATGGGCTTACGATAACTGAGCTGTCGAAAGTAACGCCAGACGCGCCGTCGCAGATAGTTGCGCGTTCGGTGGGAGAACAACCGATTCTCTGGGCGATTGCGAATCGCAGGAATGGGAATGCTGATTTCCGTCCGAGAAAATGGACTGCGTACAGTTTGCGTTTGTGCCGGCACGTCACGGATCGTCTTGTTCGGCTTGGCAATCAGACGTTCCTCCGCCCAGGAGCCCGTTGTCAGGGAGCCGTAATGCCATACTGACTGCCGGGATCGCCGCACCGACCGATCGAACGCCACCACAAAGTGCGCCATCATGTCGTGAGCGCGCTGGTTCTCGAAGTGCTTGAATAGGCGTTTGACGACGACTTCGTGGCCGGGGATGTTCCAATCCAACTCCAGGTACCGGACGACCTGCTCGCGGGCCCAAGGGCGCTTGTCCTGTACCCACTTCTCCACAAAGGAGCGCAGGAAGTCGTAGGAATCGAACTCTTGAAACACATCGAGGAATCGATCGTCCTCGGCAGCGTAACATTCATCCAGTAGGAGTTTTGACGGCTTTGCATCACTCACCAGGAGACCTCCCGGAATGATCGCGGTGTGTTAGGTACCCAGCTTACCGCAGGTTCCGACGATTGGAAGCACCCGTTTTCCTCAAATCCACGAAGATCTGGTGTGCTCTAGCCCACATCTCAGGCAAGATGACCAAGGCCGCCAGAAGAAAGACAAACGCCCCGAGATTGGCATCGGCCGCCACACAGTCAAAGAAGGTCTGGCAAAGTCCCATCCCGCTGACCGGCAAAGCCATGGCCATGCCCGATAACGTGGTTTTTGTCGCCGGTACCCCGGTCGTCTTTCCCGAGGGTGACATCGCCAAGGCGTATGAGGGGAGAATGGGCGGCGCGCTCTGGCTGGCGGACGCAGCGACCGGAGAGAAGCTCGCAGAGTACCCGCTCCCTGCGCCCCCGGCCTGGGACAGCCTGGCCGTGGCCAACAGCTCGGTCTATATCGCGCTCACCGACGGCCGGTTGTTGTGCTTCGTGGGAAGGTGAGGAACTTCCTTCTGGCGAAACCATCACGTTAGGCGATCGGCAGATTCAATTGTCCCCTCGCCCCTGCCCGCGTAGCGGGATAACAAGGGAGAGGGTAGGGTGAGGGGTCGTAAGTTTTTTTTCTGCCGCTCGCCTTAAAGCGCCTTCGACTGCCCCCAGCGAAAGGCACTTGCGGCGTTGCGAGCCGAGGGCGTGACATGAGTGCGCAAACGGATTCTGTTGGTGACTCATGACGGATACTCATGAGCGCGCAAAGCTGTTGGCGAATCTAACGCAGGTGAGGGCGAACTTCGGTTGAGAAGTCGAGTCGGGAGGTCTCGCAAGTCGCGTAGAAGGAAGCTGTTATGGTTCGGCTGAGTTTCTTAGCTCACGCCGCTTGACACCTCAGATGATTTATCTTACCATTACGTCAGATGATACATCTGACGATCAATAAGGAGATCTGAAATTGGCAGCGAAGATTCGACTAACGGAGGCGCAGTTTGCCGTACTGGAGGCTTTGTGGCGAGATGGGCCGCAGACGATTCGGCAATTGACTGCGGAGCTTTATCCTTCGCAAACCACATCGGATTACGCGACGGTACAGAAGCTGCTGGAGCAGTTGGAGGAAAAGGGCTGCGCCATGCGGGACCGGTCAAAGATGGCTCATGTCTTTGCCGCGACCGCAGACCGAGGCGATCTCATTGACGCGCAGCTCCAGGAAATGGCCGAGCGGCTGTGCGATGGTTCGCTCGCGCCCGTGCTAATGCATCTGGTCGAAGGCGCGAGACTTTCGAAACGCGATCGCGAGATGCTGAGGGGCCTGTTGGACGAAGCCAAGCGAGGCAAGAGTAAATCGGGGAGGCACAAGCCATGATCGAGACGTTGTTGGCCGTTGGCTTGACTAATGCGATCGTGGTCATGGGGCTGGCCGTCGTTGTGCTTGTGGTAACGCGCATTTGGAGGCACGCGCCGCTGGCCCATTTGCTTTGGCTGGTTGTATTGGCGAAGCTGGTGACGCCGCCGTTCTTCAACGTTCCGATCACGATTCCTGCGGCAAGTGGGCGTGTCGCTGAAGTTGACACGAGCTTTGCGCGGGACCTGGATGGCGACGGGCCCGGCGTCTTTGTCGCTACGCGTTCTGAGGTTCCAATTGCGTTGCAGAGCGGCAATAACGCTCTAGACCCAGGGTGGCGCGATTGGGAGGATCGGGCGCCTGGGACTCAGGGCGAGCACCACGCCGAGCCGACATTCGCACCAAGGGTGACCAACGAGAGACGCACCTTTTGGGCCATCTTCGTCGAGCCGTGGCTGACATGGACTCACGGCGCGATTGCGGTCTGGTTTGCCGGCGCGTTTGTCATGACGGCCACAGTGTTGCTGAGGGTTTGCCGGTTTCGTTGGCTCTTGCGCCACGCGACCGCAGCTCCCCGTGAACTGCGTGATGAAGTGGCCTCGCTCGCACAGTCTGCTCGTGTTCGCGTCCTTCCCAATGTCCGTGTTTCCGGTGCTCGGACGGTGCCGTTGGTGTTCGGCGTCGGCAAACGTGCCGTTCTGTTGCTTCCGAAATCGTTGCTGTCGTCGCTGAACGACGACGAGCGCAGGACGATACTGGCTCACGAAGTGGCCCATCTGCGTCGGCGAGATCATTGGCTAACGTGGTTCGAGCTGCTAGTGGTCAGCCTCTACTGGTGGCATCCGGTGGCGTGGTTCGCTCGCCGACAGTTGCGTCGCGCAGCCGATCAGTGTTGCGATGGCTGGGTAGTGAAGTGGTTTCCCACCAAGGCGATGGCCTACGCGGAGAGCATGATGAAGACCGTGGACTTCCTGTCCGAGGGCGGTCGGCCCGTTGGTGCGATCGCTAGCGGCTTTGGGCAAATGAACTCATTCAGAAGGAGGCTTCAGATGGTCCTGGAGAATCGCACGTCCTGCCGTTTGGCATTGCCTTTGAGTCTCATGGGTTGCTCGGCCGCAATCCTGATCTTACTGTTTTCGCCGATCCTCGTGCCCGCACAAAAGACACAGGATCGTGCCGACCCCGATACATCGGCCGGGGCGTCTTCGATTGTGGGGTCGATGAGCGCTGCGGCTTTTCGAGGGAAGTCCGGCGGCCGGCGACCGGGCTCGGCCGCTGCATCAAGGATTGACTTAACTGCCAGCACGGTTCAGTTCGACCGTCGCCCGCTGGATCTGTTGTACGTCAATCCTCCCATAAAGGGAGTTGCCGTGTCGCCCGATGGGAAATTGCTGGCAACCGGGGCCGGCGAATATCCGCACCCCGGTGAATTGACCGTATGGGATCTGGCGACACGGGCCATTCGTTTCTCGTTCAAACGACCGTATGGAGTTCGATGCATCACCTTTTCCCCTGACAGTCGGCTGATTGCAACAGGCGACATCGACGCGATAGTACGTCTATACCAGGCGGCGACTGGCGAACTGGTGGCGGAACTCGGAGGTCATACGAACGTGGTGCGTTCCGTTGCGTTTTCGCCTGACGGAAAACGGCTCGTCACGGGAAGTTTGGACTTCACGATCAGAGTCTGGGACGTGGCCTCCGGCAAGTCGTTGAACGTGTTACGTGGCCACGAACGGGCCGTGTACGTGGCGGCGATATCGCCCGACGGCCGGACGATCGCGTCCGGCGGTTGCGACAATACCGTGCGTTTGTGGGACGCCGAGTCCGGCGAGGAAAAGCAAATCCTTCGTGGCCACGAAAATCACGTGCTGATGGTGGCGTTCTCGCCCGACGGGACCACATTGGCAACGAGTACCTGGGAAGGCGTCGCGAAGATGTGGGATGCGGCCAGCGGGGCGGAGAAACGGACTCTGACTTTTCCGGGGCCGCCGGGAATGGGTACTCAAAGCCTTTCTTTTTCGCCTGACGGCAAGGCTCTAGGTATCGGCGCGATCGACGGCAAGGTTCAGTTCTGGGATGCCGCCACGGGGGAGGAAATCGCTTCGCTGAGCGCAGATGTCGACCGAACGCGCCCCGGTCTTGCCAATGCGATTTACGCTCTGGCCTTCACACCCAACGGCAAGCAAGTCGTGGGCGGCGTTGGGGATGGGACGACCAGATTGTGGGACTTCGCTACCGGGGACGAGATTGATGTGCTTCGAGAGGTAGCGGCCAAGGACGACGAGCCGAGCGCTGTGTTGTTCATCGCGTACTCGCCGAACGGCAAGCTGATCGCGTCGGTTCACGGTGACAAGAAGGTGCGGTTGCGCGACGCCCGTTCCGGCCAGCTCAAGCAGATCCTCGGAGGTAGCGACGCCGAGGTCACGTGCGCGGCGTTTTCTCCGGACGGCCGGTTCTTGGCAACAGCCGGTGCGGACAAGACGGTCACGTTGTGGGACGTTGATTCATCGGACGTCGATCCGGCGGACGGTTCACGCCTGAACTCGCCCCCGCCCAAGTCTCCACACGTCATCGCCAAGGAGCGCAGGACGTTCGCTGGCCACACGAGTTCAGTCTTCTCACTGGCCTTCTCTCCTGACGGGCGACGGCTGGCATCGGGTGGTCACGACAAGACGGTTCGTCTGTGGGACATCCCCGACGGTTCCGAGGTGGCATGCTTCGAAGGCCACACCGCCACAGTCCGGTCGGCGGCATTCTCGCCCGACGGAAAACTACTGGCCGCCGGCTCCGGCGATGGTATCGTGAAACTCTGGCACGTGAAAAGTGGCCGAGACACAGCCACGTTGGAGGCTCACTCCAAGGTGGTAACCTCGGTTGCGTTCTCTCGTGACGGCGCCATCCTAGCCAGTGCCAGCGAAGACAAGACGATCAAACTGTGGGACGTCTCGCCGGCAAAGGCAGAGGGCGTTTCTCTCCGCACAACCATCGAGGAACACACCGCGCCTGTCTGGTGTCTGGCGTTCTCTCCGCAAGGGCGGATGCTGGCCAGCGGCGGATTGGACGGGTTCGTTCGGCTGTGGGATCCACAGAACGCTCACCAACTCGCCAAGCTCTTCCCTCACCGGCGGCCCGTTACGGCACTGGCCTTCGCGCCGGATGGGCGGACGTTGCTGGCGGGAAGCTTCGACGGGGCCCTGAAGCGATGGCAGGCCAAGGAGCCGGATAGATCGTTTGTCGAGCCGCTGGCAACGTTCCAAGATGCGCCGCGAAGCGTGACAACGGTCGCAATCTCGCCGGACGGCAAGCTGTTGGCGACGGCCGGCAAGGACGAAACAATCACGCTTCGCAACCTGCGGTCCCACGACGTAGTGCGCCAACTCGCTGGGAACCCATTCGTTGTCTACTACGTTGCCTTTTCGCCCGATGGTGAGACTCTGGCCGCGGCGACGAACTTCGCGGTTCAACTCTGGAACTTCAAGACCGGAGAGAAGCTCAAACTGCTGGAGTGCCACACCCGGGGCACGCAACGTGTGGCGTTCTCGCCGGACGGGCGCCGGCTGGCTTCGGCCGGTGGGGACCATCGGGTCAAGCTCTGGGACGTTGGCACGGGCAAGCTGCTTCACACCATGTCGGATGAAGACGTGGGCACGACCAACGTGGCGTTCTCACCAGACGGGCGACGGCTGGCAACGTCGTCCGGCTTGATCCAGAACTGGAAGGTACCGAGCAAACTAATACTGTGGGACGCAGATAGCGGACGGGATATCGCAACGTTTGACGCACACGGACAAAGGATCCGCGGGTTGCTGTTCGATCAGAGCGGCGAGCGTCTTCTGTCTTACGGCCCCCCCGGGGGCGTCCGCGTATGGGATATTGCGACACGCACGCAACAAGCGCCCATGGGCAGCGGCCCCGCCACTGCCGCGGTCCTTCTCCCGGACGGGATCCACTTGGGGACCGGAACGATGGTCGGCAGCATCGACCTGTGGCAGCTCGAAACGGGCGAACAGGTCCGCCGGTACGAGGGCCACGGGGACGCGATCTACCAGATAGCCTGTTCGCCCGATGGGGCGGTGTTGGCCAGTGCCAGCAGGGATGGAACCGTCAAGCTCTGGCCGACGGGCCTGGCGGCACACGCCGAATCCAAAGCGACCTCGGCAAGATAGAGAACGGGCGGATCGAAGGACGAGAGATCGCCAGGCTCGTGCGGCGATACTGCGTCACCATCCGCGAACTCTCCCGACGAATGCAAATCACGCAGAAGCGGATTCGTAAGATCTGAGAGATCGGCCTCGACAATCGGAGCGTGATCCGGGACTGGATTCAGGCATCACGGGCGTCGACCCTGGTCCGCTATGATTACGCCTCTCGAAGCATCTCGTACATCAACTCCACGGCCTCGTGGATGAGCTGAGTGATGGGCTTTTTGGTTTCCGCACTCAGGACGCACGGTCGAAATGATGATATCCGGGATTTCGTCACGCGTCCTGCTGACCGAGGAGGGCGTGTCATGAGCGCCCACGGTGTACCAGTCAGGTGCAATTCGCCTTTTGCCGTCCGGGGGCTAATGTGCCACTGGTTTACGTGATAATCCTGGCGTTACAGCGGTTGTGGGCTTTCGAAACGTGTTGTCATGCACCATCACTCCAGCATGGCCGACAAACTGGTGCGCAAAGCGCGTTAGGTTCGACGACTGCACCTTTCGTGCGCAAGTCGTAGGCTCCGCGAGACGAATTGGCGTCACATCGATCGTGTTGGGGGGTAGTGAGAGTGCCTCGCGAGTCCCTTCAGATCGACAGGATCCTATCGAGGTTTTCGGATAGCTCGGCGATTATCTCGAAGTCGAAGGTGACGATATCCTGAGAATGGGCGAGGTTGTTGCGTAGCGTCTCGAGTCGCTTGATGACCTCTTCACCCCGACTCCTGGAAGGAACACCTATCCGTTCCCTCATTTGCTGGCTCCGTATGATGATTTGACCTTTGTCGCTGAATTGCAAGCAATCCAGCAGGCCAAGCTCTTGATTCCGCCGTTGCCTTTCGGCCAGGAGCGTCTCGGCCTTTTCCAGCCGTCCTTGAGAAATCGACTTCTTCCAGCCAGCATCGGGGTACTGCGTCTCGATCAGTCGCATGAAGCCCATTTCGATGATGGTGACCATGCCAAACAACCACATTCTGACCGGAGGCTTCTGAAGGTCGCTCCGCGTGATAATACCGCCGATTTGGCCAAAGCTATTCACAAACAACCGGCGTTTTTCCTCCAGTAGCGCAACGACCGTACGAAAACAGGCCGAATCCGAGACAACTTCCGACTCGTCAAACGAGTGTATGACGTCACCACATTGATCCTCGCCGAGTTCTTCCTTCTTCACATACCCCGCGATCTTTCCCAGCCGTCTGACGCCTGCGACTTCGTATCCATGTTCGTCCATAACGGATCCCACGTCAGCAGCTGATGTCGTTTCATCAAACGACACGAGTGGCTCGGCGATGTCACTGGCCGAGAAGTTCTCTGTAAAAATTTTGCGCAAATGGTCGTGTGAGGCTCTGCTTATGCTCATTGCTCCACCGATGTCGTTGGTCGGTGGACTTCAACAGCCTTCCACCAGTCCGTCGCCTTTTCGTCGTTCCATTTGTCCACACACTCGCACGCGGCGAGCGCCTTCTCCAGGTCTGCCACGTCCTCGAAACGCTCCTCCGGCTTCTTGGCCAAGCAACGGAGAACGACCTGCTCTAGATCCCGTGGTATCTCATCCCGGTGTTCCGATGGAGGTACCGCTTGATCGCGAGAATGGGCAATCACGATCTCGATCGGAGTGCCGCCAGTGAACGGCGGCTTGCCTGTCAGCAGGTAATAGGCAACGGCTCCTAGAGAATAGATGTCGGTTCGAGGATCCAATTCGCTGAAAGGCGTGGCCTGCTCGGGCGACATGTACAGGGGCGACCCGCTGAACGTTCCCATTTGTGTGAGATTCGAGTCTTCAGGTTCCGTGCTCGCTCCTTGCTTGACCAGGCCGAAGTCAAGCAGTTTCGCAACGTCGCAAATGCCGCCTCGTTTGGCGGCGAATATGTTTGCTGGTTTGATGTCCCGATGAACAAGCCCACTGGCATGAGCCTCTCGCAACGCATGACACGTCTGCCGCAGGAAGCGGACAGCTCTTTCTGGCGGCAAGGGGCCATGTTCCGCGACCAGGTCTTCAAGGCTCAAGCCGGGCAGCAACTCCATGACATAATAAAACGTGCCGTCGTCCGTGTGACCGTAATCGTAGATTTCCACCGTGTTCCAATGCGTGAGTTTGGCCGTGGCACGGACTTCTCGCTCGAATCGAGCCAGGGCCATGGAATCGGCTCCACTGCCCGGCTTAATCAACTTGATGGCACAAGGTCTTTTCAGCAACACGTGCTCAGCCTTGTAGACTTCGCCCATGCCGCCCGCACCGAGCTTCTCCTTCAGTCGATACTGTCCAAACTGTCTGGCTTTGAACGCCTCTCGCCGAATTGAATGGATGATGTGCGACGCATACACGGCTGCGAAAGCCGCCAACATCGGCACCGGCACTGGCATCCCGAAACGGTCCTCGTCGAAAATAGCGGCGGCCTTCTCGCTGTGCCAACGCATAAACAGCACCATCCCGTACGGCATACAGGCGGCGGGAAACAGAGCAATGGCAGCTTGTTTCCACGTGTTGGGCATGAACATCCCGTAAAGCAGGATGAGCACGGACCAAACCAGGAAAGTCGCGTTCTTGCCGGCGATAGCCGAAGCGACATCGTCGTCTTCCGCGAACCCCAGAGTTCGCACAATCAGGTTCAGGATCACTTGAACCGCCACGCCGCCGAAAATCACCGTTTCGATCGCGCGAAGAGCCTTCGGCGACAGATGGCGATTACTCCGCAGCAGGAGATAGCAGCAAGCAACCAGCACGAGGACAAAGGCACGCAGAACGATAAGCGGGACCTGCGGCAAAAAGAAGTTGACTACAAAAGCCACCAGGAGCGTGATCGCCAAGACAAGGGCCAGGGCTTTGAGTCGTTGGCGAAGCAACGTCGCTGTCTCGTCCGCAAGGCGTGGCTTCGTGCCCTCGACAAAGCCCACCTTCGCCCTCGATACATCAAGACGGCTTGCATTGGTCGCCCCTTCATCGACCGGCGAGCAGTCAATCGTGGGTTCAAAGCGATCGTCTGTCGTCATCGTCAAATCCCTGTGTCACACTCGGCTTGCACGCATCGGTGTCCAACGCGGGCCTTGGATGACAGATTCTTCGTGTTTGCTCGATGCGAGTGGAACCTGTCCGGCTTCATGTTGAGGCTGTCAATTGTCCGCGTTTTTCGCCGGCTTGGGAAGCAGCGTCACAAGAAGTATCATGCCAACGATTGCACTGAGCACCGAACCGCTGAGGACACCGATCTTGGCGTTGTTTAACAGGTCGCCATCCACAGCCGGGCTGGCGATGAACAGGGCCATCGTGAAACCGGTACCGGACCAGGAACGGTGCATGGATAATGACGCCAGCACGACAATCGCCAGTAGCACGAATGGGTAGCTGCCACCGTTCAGTTTGAACATCGTACGCACGCACTCTTTCGCCATTCAGGAAGCTGCCGCAACCCCCGCCACGGCGTTTTGTTCGAGTTCTTCGATTTGGGCCACGAACTTCGCTTGTTCCTCAGAATCCGGGGGCGAGTAGTTCAGGTTCTTGAACAAGCCGGTTAGTCGGGTGAAGTAATCGCGGACCTGATCCTTGTCGTCGAAGGGGTAGTCTTGTTCGAGGAGCCGCTTTACAAGTAAATAGGATTCCTGTTGGCGTTGGGTGGGCACGGATACGTCTACGGCGTCGAAAGCGTCCTGCTGCAAGAATACCATGTCAACGAATAGAGACTTCTGATAGGTGATGTAGTCCTCCAGCGTAACGCCCTCTTCGCCGGTCACCTGCATCATCTGGTAGATGCTGTCGCCGGTATGCAGCAACTGGGTCATCGCCCGGACGGACTCGGTCCAGGTCGGATCCAGATTTGCGTCGTAGTACGGCTGAAGCTGTTCGAGGTATCGAGACCAGGAGATCAGTGGATCAATGGCTGGATAGAAACGCTTGTAGGCCCGATCGTACGACAGGCCGAGAAAACACTTTACAGCGCCCAATGTCGCTTGTGTCACCGGCTCTTCGAAGTTTCCGCCCGCAGGCGACACGGTGCCCACCATGGTCAGACTGCCGGTTGATCCGTCGTTGGTTTCCAGCACGCCGGCTCGCTCGTACACGCCCTTGACGGCGGAATCCAGATAGGCCGGAAACGCCTCTTCGCCAGGGATTTCTTCCAGGCGTCCTGACGTTTCCCGCATGGCCTGCGCCCAACGCGACGTGGAATCGGCAATCAACAGCACATCCAGCCCCATCTGACGATAGTATTCGCCCATGGTCAGTCCGGTATAAATCGACGCTTCGCGGGCGGCCACGGGCATGGACGAGGTGTTGCATACGATGATCGTGCGGTCGATCAGCTTGCCGCCGGTTCGCGGATCTTCCATCTCCGAAAACTCGGTGATGGTTTCCAAAACCTCGCCCGCCCGCTCGCCGCAGGCAACCACAATGACGACGTCGACGGACGAGTACCGGGCGACTAAGCCCTGCAGCACTGTCTTTCCGGCACCAAAAGGCCCGGGGATACACGCAGTGCCACCTTGGGCGATCGGGAAGAACGTATCGATGATTCGCGTTGTTGTCACCAGCGGGCGGTCCGGGAACTTTCGGTCGGACAGACGACGACGCAACAAGGCCGCCGGCAACGGTCGGCGGACCGGCCAAGTCTGAGCCAGCGGAAGTTCACGCTCTCGCCCCGACGAATCTCGGATGCGTGCCACCGGCTGATTCACCGTCAGATCGCCGCCGGCGATCCACGTGAGTTCCACATCTCCCGGCTCGGCAAAGGGCACCATGATCTTGTGCTTGATGTTCTTCTCCTGCACAGTGCCCAGCGGATCGCCAGCTCGCAGCTTATCGCCCGGTTCGCGGATGGGATCGAAACACCATGTCTGCTCCTCGTCCAACGCCGGTACACTGTGACCGCGCTGCAGAAAGAACCCATCCAGTTCCGCCAGTTTGTACAGCGGATTCTGCAAACCGTCGAACACGGTTCCCAGGATTCCCGGCCCCAAACTGACCGAGAGCATTTCGTGGGTCAGTTCGACTCGATTGCCAACCTTCACGCCCTCGGTTTCTTCGAACACCTGCAGATCCGCCGTGTTGCCGTACACGCGGAGTACTTCGGCCTTGAGCTTCCGGTCGTCCACACACACGAAGGCGACCTCGTTCTTCATGATGATGCCGCCCGGTGCCTCGATCGACACGATATTCCCGGCAACTCCGATGACTTCGGCTTCATTGCTTGAGGTTGGCATGATCCCCTAAGGTCTCCGTGATTAGCTGCTCGAATCGTTCCCGGCCTGCTGATACATCACGACTGGTCCAACGATTGACAATTGACCAGCGGGCCACGTACAGAAGGACAGCCTCGAAAGTGAAATAGTATTTCTCTGCCAGACGGCTCCAATGCTTCCACGTTACAGAGAACAGCAACCGTTCAGCCTCCGCGGCCTCGCCGGCTTCGGAGAGGTGAGCGAACTCCGCGATCCACGGATTTCGGCCCTGCAAGTTGAATTCGGGATGGTTCCAATTCCGCCGGATGTGGCCCACCAGGCGACCGACACCCGGTGGCGGCGACAGACCCGCCTGCCGTCTGCGCAGCCCGCTGACGATCGTGCGGATATCCATCCGTTCGTCGATCATTTCGCGAACCAGTTGATTACGGATCGTCGGCATCAGATCGTCATAACGTTTGATGACTTCCTCGTCGGTGCGGTCCAACGGTTGCCGGTCCCAGGAAAGGAAGTCGACCAGTTGTTCGAGGACCGCCGCGTCCTCCGGCTCGAGCATCTTCAGCCGTTCATCAAGCCGAGGCAGTGTGATCGGATTCCGCTCGACCTCGAAATGGGCCGGCAGATGCGGCAGACTGGCCATCAGTGTGTAGTAGGCGTGACGTCGAACCACGATTAGTCTTTCCGATCCATGATCGCCCGAAATCTTGGCACCAGGTGTTGCATCAACAGCGACGAAAGTGTCTCGTCTGTCAATTCGATCTCGATATCTTCGTCCACAAGCTTGATGCGAACGCCAGGTGTGTCGTCGCCCCCAACGCCGAACGAAAGGCCATCGCGAAGTATGTCACCGGCAAGCCCCAACACAAAACAACTCAGCGAGTCTTTGGACAGTTCTTCCGGATTGCACTGCAGTTCTTCGGCGGTGACAACGTCGTCTGGCAACAGCACTTCGACCTTCTGGCCGGCGTCTTCCGGCATGGCCTTGCGCGCGATTTCCAGAAGCAACCGCTCAAGAAACTGGCGATCGCCGAGCGTGTGGGAGACCAGATGACGGACCTTGCTGGCAAAGTCCTCATTAAGTGATTCGCGGAGCTTGAGGACGGCATCGCGACATGCCAGACGAAGCGACTCTTCGCCACTGGCTTTGGTCTGCGCCGCCTCGTCCCTCGCCGCGGCAAGCATCTCGTCGGCCTTCTGACGGGCTTCCTCGATGATTTGCACGGCCTTCTTTCGGGCCTCTGCGGCCAATGCCTCTGCCTCATCGTGCCCTTTGGCTACACCTTCGTCTCGCAGCCGGCCGATCAATTCGTCAACGCCTGACGATTGCGTATCTTCTGTGCTCACAACTCGTTCTCCTGTTTGCGTTTGACCATCGGGTTTACGAAGGAATGCCACCGCTGATCACAATCGCGAACACGAAAGCAAACACGGCGAATCCTTCGACAAAGGCGGCCGGGGCCACAGACACCCCAAAAACTTCGGGCTTGCTCTTGCTGGTGTTGATCGCCGAAGCACAACAGGCGCCTTGGTAGACACCGCTGATCATCAGAGCCACTCCGACAAGAATTCCCACCGCAAACAGTCCACCGGCTGATTCGACCGTCACCTCCCGGTTCAATGTGAACATGATGACGATGCCATAGATTACCTGCGAAGACGGCATGGCAGACAGGCCAATGAACTTGCCGTGTCCGCTTTCGACGTCCAACATCGCGCCGCACGCCGCTTGTCCGGCGCGGGCACAGCCGATCATGCTTCCGATGGCCCCCAGAGCCGTCGGACCGTAAATGCCTGCCCAGCCGAGGGCAATCAAGAAGTTGTCCATCACACTTCCGCTTTCTTACAAAAGGCCTTGAAAGGATAACCTTCTTCCTTGAGACTCCAACTGAAAAACTCGATGCAGTTCAGACGCAGGCCGTGCACGACTCCGCTCATGATTCCCAACATCAGATTGACGCCATGACCGAGAACCACGATCAATACCGCCAGCAAGAATCCGGGGCCCGGCAGATCTGCAGCACTGGACGCCATGCCATTGAACGTTCCGGCAAGCTGGGCGCTGGCCAAACCGAGGGCAAACAACCGCAGATAGCTGAGAACATCGCCAAATGCCTTTGACAGTCCCGTTAATTCCATGACGCCGTCCAACAGCCGCCAGAGCCAGTCACCGATCTTGAGGCTTCGCAGCGGCCGGTCGCTGCTGAAAAGGAGCACGGCGAGTCCGCCGGTAGCCAGCGCTGTCGCTCCGATGGTTTCGAGCAGTCCGAAGAACTGCTCGTTGGTCAGACCGAGGATCGAAGCCAGCCCGTCCAATATCGGCGCTGATCCGAGCATCCCTGCTCCTAGAACCAAGCCTCCCAACAGAATGGCGGCCCAGCCGGCGGCCCCCAGGCACTTCGACGAGCGCCGCAGCCGCCAAGCGGTGATCAGGTTTGCCAGCACCAGGTGGGCAACGCCGATCACGATCGACAGCGCCATCATCGTCGGCTTGTCCTGGACGTCCAGTATCTTCAGTGAAGCGAGCAGTTGGGGCGGCGCCATGCCAAAATAGCTGCCGACCAGAACGCCGTAGCCGAACGTCGCTACCACCAGCGCAACAAGCAGGTTCCGAAACCGCCTGGCTGCCCGTGTGGCACTCAGTTTGCCCCACATGGCGAAGAGGATCAGGCCGAGCAGAATCGCATACCCGGCATCCGCGAAGATCATCGCGAAGAACAGGCTGAAAGAGAAGAACACGACGATCGTCGGGTCCCACATGCGATATTCTGGTGTCATGTAGAAAGTGACTGCGTCTTCCGCCCCCGCGACACGTTCGGGGTTCTTCAAGAGCGTGGGTGGCGAGTCATCGGGCCCTGGTGGTTCGACCGTCAGGGCGGCCGTGTGCCGCTTGGCCAACTCTTGGACGTCGGGTGTCGCCGAGTGTGGACACCAGCCTTGAACGGCAAATAGCTCTCCCTCCCTACGAACTTGGCTTGCGGCCGACTTTCGAGCCGCCCAATCGTCCGCTTCGTCGAGGTCGCGCTCCAAGAGCGTACACCAACGCGTCAGGTTGACCCGTTGCCAACGTAGATCCTCCAACTCTTCTTCCACGTCCTCCAGGCGTTCGAGCAATTCAGAAAGCGGTCGCGGATCCAATTGAGCGGCCGGGACCGGCAGCCCTTCGGGCTCCGCTGAACTAACAACGACCAGGTAGTCGGATTCAACTCCCTTGGCAACGATCTGCCGCGGGTAATCGATGTCTTCCAGCTTGGGTATCAGGTGATGAGGAACGACGTAGAACCAGAGTTTGAGTCCGCCAAGTTCGTCTTCGGCAGGCAACCGAAAATCGCCCCAGGGCTTCAGCTCTTCGATGGCCTTCCCCAGGTGATCGCGTTCGTCGTTCAGCTCCTCCTCTCGCCGCTTGATTTCCAGGGCTTCGGCATCGATTTTCGCGACGTCATAACCCTTGCGACCGATGGTCTGCCTACGCTGATTTGCACAGGCACGTAGATACCGCAAAGCCTCACGCGCGTCGCCGGAGACCGACTCGATGGCCATCTTCCCCTCGGGTCGACTTCCCAGGTCCACCAGATGCAGGCAACCGAGACGCTGCAGACCATCCAGCACGGCGTCTTTCTGGTCGACGGTGCCGTACAGCGTTATTTTGTCCAGTGGAACAATCGCCATGCCGTGCGCCTCTAGTACCTTGCGTCTCTTGTTCTTGTAGGTTGGCCCTCCGAGGCCGACCATTTCCCGACGGGCTCGGAGGCCAATCGTACTGGCAGAATCTAGCCCCGTTGTTTTCTCTTGGCGATCTTGGAACGGACGACCGCCGCTCGTTCTTCGTCTGATAGGAAGATCCGGATTCGCTGGATGTTTCGTTGCGCTCCGGGAATCAATACCTTTTCGAACAGATTCACGCGTTGAGTTATCCGCCGACTTGCGACTTCCAGTCGTTCGACTCTCATTTCCTGGACCTGGAGACGGACTCGCAACGTCGCCATTTGCTGAAGACTCTCAACCAACAGATCAACCCAGAACGGTGTTACCAGCGTCGAGTATTCGGCCGTCTCGATGTCCAGTTCACGGACCACAGGCAGTCGGGTTCCGACAACGTTCTCCTCTTCGACCCGCACCGCCCGGACTCGAACGAGGCTGGCAAGGTCCTGTGAGGCCATCGACGCGCTGCCCAACAGCGCGTACAGGCGTTCCAGGGAGTCGGCAAGCTCCGCCACTTCCTGTCGCGCCGCATCGAGCTCACCGCGCGATTCCTTCAAGGCCGCCAGAAGCTGCTGCCGCTTCAAGTCAAGCGACGGCAGAAATCGCCGGAACATCTTGAGTTGATCGCTCTGCTGTTTCAGCGAGCTCTTGTTAAGTGCCAGGCCCATGATTGCTGTGGTCTAGTTCGTTGTCTGCGGTTCGGCCGTCTCCTGCACTGCCTTGCCGGGATAATATTGGTCGATGAGATTTTGCTTCATCAATAACTCTTCGGGTTCAAAGCACTCCGCCAGCGTTTGCCAGCAGAGGTCCAATGCGTCGTTCAGCGGCAATGATACGTTGATGTCCATGAATCGCTGTTTGAAAAGCCCGCTGAATTTCAGCAGCTTGTGGTCAAAGGACGATAGGTCGAATGCCATGGCCTGCTTCTTCTCGGCTTCCTTCCCACTCGAATAGAACCGTACCATGGTGTTCATTACCTGAGCGTGGTCTTCGCGCGTGACCTTGCCGACCACCTGTTGCTTCAGCCGTGACAGCGAGCCGAAGGGATCGATCATTCCGTCGTGCAGATAGAACTGACCCTCGGTGATGTAGCCGGTATTGTCGGGAACGGGATGAGTCACGTCGTTGCCGGGCATCGTGGTCACGGTCAGCAGGGTGACCGACCCGGCGCCACGGTAATCGCACGCACGCTCGTACCGCACAGCCAACTGGCTATACAAATCGCCCATGTATCCCCGGTTCGACGGGACCCGCTCCATGGCAATGCCGATCTCCTTCAATGCGTCGGCGTAGGCCGTCATATCGGTCAGCAACACGAGGACCCGTTTGTTCTCGTCGACCGCGAATCGTTCGGCCACTTTCAGTACCATGTCGGGCACCAGCATCCGTTCCACAATAGGATCGGACGCTTGATTGACGAACATCACCGTTCGCCCGAAAACGCCTTCGTCTTCGAATGTGGTGCGGAAGAAGTGGAAATCGTCGAAGATCAGCCCCAACCCGCCGAAGACAATGACGTCCGCGTCGGCCTGAATGCCGATACGAGCCAGCAGTTGATTGAAGGGCTCGCCGGCAATCGAGAAGATGGGGATCTTCTGGCTTTCGACCAAGCAGTTGAACACGTCGATCATGGGGACTTTGGTCTCGATCATGTTCTTGGGAACGATCCGCATCGTGGGATTCACGGACGGTCCGCCGACGTTGATTCTTGGGTCGTCGGTCAACTCTGGCCCCCCATCGATCGGCTCGCCGGCTCCGTTGAACACGCGCCCCAAGATATTCGGCGAGTGAACGACGCGTGTAGGATGTCCAAGAAAACGCACCTTGGCCTGTGTGGATAGGCCCTTGCCGCCTGCGAATACCTGCAACGACACTTCATCGCGTTCGAGTTCGATCACCTGGGCCAGCGATTGTTCGCCGTCCCAGTTCTCCACGATGGCGAGATCACCCAGCCCCGCATCTTTCGCTCGAATCTTGATGATATCGCCGACGATCGAAAGCACGCGGGTATGACGGACCAGTTCTGGTATCATCGTATTCATCCAATCTTAATCGGTCTTGCGCTGAAGAATGCTCTCGCTTCCGCATTTACCGCATTGTACCAAGGACGCACCAGTCGGCTAGTCGCTGCTCGTTTCCTTTACGTGGCGCGCGCTGACGACCTGCACGCTCTTGACGGGCAAAGACACCATTCCGTTGCTTTCGTGTTTTGAGCCAATCGTCATATTCGATCTCCTGTCGAAGTACGCGTCCTAATGATCACTCACTTGCGTTGTAAAGGTCTGTTCAATCAGATTCGTAGCGGGGCCCATCTGCGATCGCGCGGCCTGGGCGATATGGACAACGACCAAGCCCATGCACACGAGCAGCAACAGAGACCAGAAGATTTCGATCAAGTCGCCGGTTTTGGACGAAGTATCTGCCATAGTTTCTTCGCGTTTTTGCGAGTGCGATCGAACAGACCCTCCATGGTATTCTTGTGCAAGGGACACAGATAGCGGCACCATGGACGGTATAAGAACAACGACGTCAGTACGACAATAGCCAGCAGCACGAACTGGAAATTGCTGCCGTTCAGCTTGAACATCGTGCCGAAAATCTCGAAGCTTGAGAAACCCGGATTTCGGTAAATCAGAGCCAGACTGACGGCGAGAATGACCAACGATCGCTGCAACCATAGCAGAACGTTGGGCCATTTCACGCGGTGCGGTTTCGCACCGCCGACCAATCCGATTACCTCTTGAGCCGCGCCGAATGGACAGAAATCGTAGCAGTACACATTCCATTCCTGGCGGGCCTTAAAGAGCAATAGCCCGGCGATCAAGATGTACCAATAGATGTGCGTATGCCAGTCCGGCCAGTATCCCAGCAGCACCATGTTGATGTGCGCCAATACGAAGGGGCTGTTGAAGACAAAGCCGAGGAACACAAGGCCAACGATCATCGTGATCCAACGGACCGCATTGCGCTGTTTGCCTTTCAGCAGCCGACGTTGGGCGACCGCCGTGGCGAAGAGTCCGATCAGGACAATCTCCGGTAGACCGAACACGACGCTGTGTTTCTCTGGCGGTACCTCCAACTTGAGTTCACTGCGTGTGACCGAATGAGCGGCTCGCCGGACCGATTCCGTCAAACCGCGAGCGGTGTAAGTCGCGCCGGTGAGCCCATCCACATCCTCGTCGAGCACAATTGGATCGTTGTGCTTCTTGCCCAACAGACGCGTGAGGAATTCGCTCTGCATGGTCTTGACGAAGAACGAGGGCGTTTCGCGGTGCTCGACCACAGCCAGACTTTCTGCTTCGCCGTCGGTCGTCACAGCGACAACGGTTTGAAGCGGGCCGCCGTAGCCGCTGGCCGTACCGGTCGCCACGTAGCCTAGCGTTTGACCATGGGCGTCCACGGCGCGAAATGCCTCGTCGTTGATCCGTTCGAACCGTTCCCCGCTTGGATAGGCGAGATCGAAAAACGGTTCAAGACTCTTGTCCGAACCGCCTCGGCCGATGAACCAACAGACGACGAACCAAACGACGACCAGGATGGAAAGGATCTCGCGCACAGACCACGTCGGCTTCGGACTCTTCGTGTGGTTCGGAATGGGAAGGTCCTTGGACATGGGTGTTCGTCAAGCGGGGCAGGCACGCTCCGAGCGTGTGGAAGATTCGTTGGAGTTCACCCCTTTTCGGGTGGGGGGAGCACCCGTAAACGGGGACACCAACCCCCAGCG
>CAZUAH010000122.1:0-10923 GCA_964617665.1 uncultured Pirellulaceae bacterium | reverse complement strand
GGGGGGCGGGGCCCCGGTTTCGGGGGGGCCCCCCCCCCCCACCCGGGGTAAACTCCAACCACTAGATCTCGCTGCCGGTTTTCCAAAACTGTTTGGCCTTTTCCGGATCACTTACGGCGCCATACCCGTAGACTTTGTCCATCTCTTTCATAAACCAGTGCAGGGGCCCTGGGGTAACGACGTTCATGGTGTCCACCAGGTCATGATGCCAGAAGTCGGGCTTGTTGTACGGGCAGGCTGCGATGCACGCGGCACAACTGCTTCCGCTTTCCACCCAGTACTCGTAGCATTTTTTGTGGTCACTGTGCCATTTCACGACGCCTTTGTTGCTCGTGAATGAGTAGTCGGGATCATCGGATCCTTCGTAATTCGGTTGGAGCGTGGGATGATTCTCGTGGGTAATCGCTTGCGAAGGGCATGCATCCGCACAACGTTTGCAGTGGACGCAGAAGTTGTTGATGCTGTAGTCCCGTGGGCGGTCGTATTCCACGAATTCGAGATCCGTATAAACCTTGCAGATCCGGATTCGCGGTCCCAGAGTCGGCGCGATGAGCCATCCGGCGCGCGAGTTCTCGCCTAATCCCGCGGCCACGGCGTAGGGCACGCTGAGTCCCAGGTCGTTTCCGGATCCCACGGCTTGATAACCTAGAAGTCGAATGAACCTTGCCAGTTGCCCCGCGACGACAGTCATTTCCGAGTAGCCTTGCCCGGACGTCGCACTGGCAGGCACTGCCGGGGCGGCGGACATGGCGAAGTAGTCCATGTCGACCAGGCAGACGATTACAGTCTTGGGCTCGAAGGGAAAATCGTCTTCCCACCGGAGTTCCTTTTCCTCAGTTGGATCGTAGATCGGATTGTAGTCCCACCGTTTGTCCCGTCGCGTGATGCCGCAACGGACTGCGCCAAATAGCTTCGCTGCGGTCTTGATTTGCAGCGATGCCTCTTGTTCCGTCTTGAACTTCCACTTCGTCTCAGCGACGTCCGATTGATCCCACGTGAAGACACCCTGTCCCGGTTGCCCGAAAGCCGTGTCTCCGGCTTGGGTATTGTTGGTCAGCCACGCGGCACGCAACAAGGCGTAGTCGAGTTGCCCGTAGCCGGGCGTTTCCTTGGGTGGCGTGGAATACTGAGTCTCGATGGCGGTGGCCACGCGGAAGAAGTCCTTCCCTCGCTCCTTCGCGGCCTTCTCCCACGCCTTAACACGTTCTGCGAACTGCTCCTGCAGCTTGAGACTCTTCACAAACGTGAAGATCATCGCGCGTTGATCGTATGGCTTGTAGTCGTCGCTGAGTTCGTTCGGCACGTCGTCAAGCTGCGTGCCACGCGATTTGATCACGGCATATGTCGCCACACCAGCCGTTCCGAGTGCCGCGCCACCAGCGACTGCCCCTTTCAAGCCGATGGCCTGGAGCAGGGATTGGCCGAAGAACTGACGTCGTGTCGATCCATCAACTCCGTCTTCGGATGCAGAGGCATCTGTTGCTGCGACATTCTGTGCATCGTCAACACTGGCATCGCGAACTGGATCTTCCGTTTCGGTTCCGGAATCCTCAGGAGGCTTTGCCGTGTTTTGAATAAACAGCCTCCAACTCAGGATCATGATCACCAATCCGGCGCCGCCGAACATGATTACGCCCATGCTGGCCGAGCGGGGCACGCCCTCCGCGACCGAAGCAACCGACCAGGCAATGCAGAACAGAATCAGAAACTCGCCCAGGACCAGCCCCGTCCAGCCTTTCCAGTCGATCTGAAAGCGTTTCGCAAGTTCCGCGTACGCAAATACGCTCGATCCGGCGATCAGTCCCACGATGGTCCACATCAATCCCATCTTGTTCCCCTTGGACAACAAGTGCTTTTGAACTTGTTCGGCGATCAGGTCCGCTCGGTCGTCTATAGCGACTGGTGGAGTTCGTCGATAGGAAGGGGCGCACTCCAAGATCCTGAGACAATCACGTGGGGCACGATTCTATCGTGCCGAGGCATTCTGCTTCCGGGGCCCGATCCGTCGGGATCTACTCCTCCGATTCCGGCGGCTCCTCCAGCCGCACCATCAACCATTGCTGCGTCTGCTCGTTGCCGAAATGAACCAAAACGGACGTCTCGTCTTCGGTCAGGTTGTAGATCCCCGTCTCCATGGTAGTGCTCTTGTTTTCGCCGATGGTCCAGGCCGCGCGTTGGGTATCCTTGCCAACCATGCCCTCCACCTCCTCGGCGGTATCGGTGGCCGTATTGGTATACGTGCCGCCGATGATGCCCTCTTTGCTGACAGCCAGCTGGAGGAAACTGACTGGCTCTTCGTCCTCTTTCGTCTGAAGAGCGAAGACACCGAGCGACATCCAGTCCTCGTCGGCAACACTTGCATCTTCCGGAACTGAATTGGCCAAACCAGCCATTTGTTCGGCGTACTGATCCGCGGGAATTGGCTCAGCGCCCGAGATGTACACCGAGTCTCCTTCGTAGTACACGTTGCCGCCGTAATCGTAGTAAATCGGGCCCGACCAGTTATAAGTGCACCAACTGGACAGCGCGACCCACGTAGCCGGGCGCCACCAGAAACGCCAAGGACGTCGCCAAAGGCCCCATCGGCCGTGGCGCAAATGCGGGTATCTGCCCCACCAACTCGGGCCAAAGAGGCCTCGATGCCGCGTGCGGACGCTCGCACGGACCGTCACTCCGCGAGCGTGGTAGCGGGCCGTCCGCTGTGCACGCGTAGCGGGACTGCGCCCAGGGCCTGGCCCGCCAGGTCGTCCAACGCCGGGGCCCGGACGGCCAACTCCGGGACCAGGTTTGACGCCGGGCCCGGTTCCAGGTTTTCCGGGCCCGATTCCGGGCTTTGTACCGGGGCCAGTGCCGGGTTTACTAGGTAATGTCCCGGGGCGCTCGCCTGGACCGGGGCCTCCGGGGCGCGTGGTTGGGCGTTCGCCCGGACTCGGCCGTGTGCCAACACTGGGACCGCCCGTACCGGGCAGATTCAAGAATTGTTGAAGATCGTTCCTCGATGGCCTCTGGCCTCCCGGCGTGCCACCCGGTCTAGTTCCGGGGCTGGTGCCCGGACGGGTTCCTGGTGACGGCCTGGTACCCGTGGACGGTCGCGTGGGCGTGCTGGGCCTCGATATGCCTGTGCTCGGTCGCGAGGGCGTGCTAGGTCTGGTAACGCCGGTCGACGGACGTGATGGCGTGCTGGGTCTGCTCGTCGGCCGGGACGGCGCACTTGGTCGCGAGACGCTCGGACGCGATGTGGTTGGTCGGCTGGGCGCCCTGCTGCGGCTCATCGAAGGGCTACGACTGGGCGAGGGCCGACCGCCACCGCTGAACCCACCCCTGCCACCGCCGCCTCTGCCACCGCCACCGGGTCCTCGCGCTGGTACGTCGCCAACAACAAAGACCACCAAACAACAAGCGGCGATCACGATTCTTATTGAACGATTCATCTTTTCACCTCGTATTCTCTGGGGCTCAGTTGTCTGATGCTGCTCGAACCACGGTCACCGGGCCGATGTTCGGGAGCACTTCACCGCCGATGGCACGGCCGGTCGACTCCCAAGTGAATGAGTTTTCGTCAACAGGCGTTAACACGTTCACTGCCGAACCCTTGCGTCCGTCCGACAGTACTCGCAGAGCCTGGATCTTCCAGCCGTCTTCCGTCTTGGACCAGATCCCGACTCCGAATCCGCCATCGGAATCGAACAGCCAGGAACGGATCACCTTCTTGTCAGCGTCCCAGCCGATCACTTGCGTTCCCTCCAATTCGACGAGGTCTCCCGCGGATACGGCGAACGATCGAGAGATGAAATTCTTGTTCTTTGTCCACCGGCAAGTAGTCTGGATGGCATGTTCACCATCTTTGTCCACCCACTCGCCGATCAGCCACGCCAACGCTTTCAGTTGCTCGTGGTGTGACGGGGCCTTGTCGGCTTCGCGGACGCTCTTCAGAAGCCACTTTCCGTCTTGGCACACGTAACGAGCTGCATATTGCGTTTCGCTCAGAACCTCGTCTCCGACAGTGACACGTGAGGTTCCGTGCTCGACGGCCGAGTTCGCCGCGTCGATCCGGATCGAGGTGATCGCCACCTCGAGCTTGGCACCGCTCTTGTCGGCGAAAAAGCCCTTGAAGCTTTCTTGGATAGCCTTCCGGCCTTGAAACACCTCGCCGGCCGGCGAAATGAACTCGGCGTCATCGCACCAGTATGCGGCCAGTGCAGCCGCGTCGCCGCCGTTGAAGGCCGCTACATATGCATCGACCGTTTTCCGGATCGCAGCCTCGTCTGCGTCGATTCCAGACGCATCCGCCGCATACACCGGAAGGGACATTAGTGCCAGAACGGCAAGAGAACATGCGGTTCGAATCATGACATGGGGCTCCTGGACAATGGGACAATGTGTGGACTTGTATTCTATGCCGAACGGATGCTCTCAAGAACCATCCGGCTGACGAACTTGGAAGAAACAGGCGTACAACACGGGCAACAAAACCATCGTCAAAACGGTTCCGAAAGCCAATCCGAACATGATGGTCACCGCCATAGCGACCCAAAAAACGTCGGGCAACAGTGGGGCGACACCCAGCACCGTGGTCGCAGCAGCCAAGACGACAGGGCGGAGTCTGGACACGGCGGAGTCCATGACGGCATCGTAGTCGCTCTTTCCAGCGGCTTTCTGAATCTTCATCTCGTCCAGCAGCACGATGGCATTCTTGATCATCATTCCGCCCAGGCTCATCACACCCAATAACGCCAGGAACCCAAAGGGCTGTCCCGTGGACAGCAATCCAATCGTGACGCCGATCATCGCAAAGGGGATCACGCATGCGATAATCAATGGCGGACGAAATGCGTTGAACAAGGCGACGATCGTCAGCGCCACGATGACCATTGCCGGGATGATGCCGGGAATCAGCGACATCTGTGCGGTTGTAGAGTCCTCGTACTCGCCACCCCACTCCAGCGTGTATCCCGGCGGTAGTTCCATGTTCTCGAGATCGTCCGCAATCTCGTCACGCAGCGATGATGCGGCGACTCCGTCCGGCGGATTCGCCTGCACGGTGACGGTCCGTCGTCGATCGCGCCGCCAGATCAAGGCATCTTCCCAATCGACATCGACGCCCGTGGTCACTTGCGACAAGGGGACCGTATCGGGGGACATCGAGGGATGTACCTGCAACGTGTCCATCGTGGCGGCGAATTCGCGGCGTTCTTCCTCCGGATTGCGCAGGAAGATCGGAATCAGTCTGTCGCGTTCGCGGAATTGTCCGACGGTGTCTCCGTCATAAGCTCGGCGTGTGGCGCGGGCAATGTTGTCCCGAGACACCAGGGCCCAACGCGCACGTTCCTCGTTGTAATCTGCAACAACCTTCGGTACACGCTGCCGCCAGTCCGTGCGTACGACCTTGGCGTGGGCGCTGCCCGCCATGATCTCGGTACCTGTCTCGCCGAACTCACGTAATTCGCCGGGTGGCGCTATCGCCGGTCCGCTGATCCGCGCTTCGACTTTCCAGGTTTGGCTGGGACCTAGCCCATACCGACGGATGATCTGCAATGCCTGGGACATATTCTCGTCCATCCAGACACCGATATCCGGAACCGCCTCGTTCAGACTCTGATAGTCCTTAAAGTTCACGATCAATTGGGCGTACGACTGGTAGGGACTCTCCGGGTCGACTGGCAAATAGAACCGCGGCGGTCCTTGTCCCATGAAGGTACTGACGGCAGTCACTCGTTCGTTTTCGTCGCTCAGCAGGTGATCCTCCAGGGCCTTCAAATCGCGCGAAACGGTCTGAATGCGCGTACCTTCGGGAGCCCAGTAGTCGATCATCAATTGGGCGCGGGCCGATTCCGGGAAGAAGGTCCGATCGAGAAAGCCAAATCCGTAAAGCGACAGACCCAGCATGCCAAGCATCACACCCACGACCGCCCAGCGCAAACGAATCGCGCGAGCCAACACCTTGCGAAACAGGCCGTACATGCGGCCCCCGTACATAGATTGTTCGTCGACATTGCCTTTCGGTTCTGGCAGGAACCAGATACACATCAGCGGCGTGATGGTCACCGACAGGACCCAACTCAGAAGCAACGCAACCGCGACCACCTGAAACAGCGACATGCAGTATTCTCCGGCCGCCTCCTCTGATGCGTAGATCGGATAGAAGGCCATCACGGCGATCACGGTCGCCCCCAGCAACGGCCACGCGGGGATGGTCGCGGCGTCGATCGCCGCCTCCTTTCGTGACATTCCTCGCTGCATGCGAACAACGATGCCATCGACCACCACGATGGCGTTGTCCACCATCATCCCCATGGCGATAACCAACGCGCCCAACGACATTCTCTGCAGATCGATGCCCCAGAGGAACATGACCAGGAAAGAGGTCACAATCACAAACACCAATCCGGCGAACCCCACGATCATCGCGGTGCGAAACCCCATGGCCACCCACAACACGGCCAAGACGATTGCGACCGCCTGCAGCAGGCTGACAATGAAAGCCACGATCGATTCGCTGACCAGATCGGACTGCCAGGAGATGCGGTGAATCTCCAAGCCGACCGGCATGTGGGCCATGACTTCGGCTAGTCGTTTATCGAGCCCCGCACCGACATCAACGATATTGGCGCCGGAGACGTTGGAAATCGAAAGCGCAATCGCTGGCTGGCCGTCGTAACGCATCTGCCACATCGGTGGTTCGACGTAGCCACGACGCACTGTGGCAATGTCGCGAATACGGGCCAATTGCTCGGTGACATTCGCAGCAGACGAAGCTGCGCCGTCGCCGGACAATTGTGTCATCCGTGCGCCGCGAATCACCAGATCGCCGATGTCCTCCGGCGTTCGGAATTCACCCGTCTGTTCGATCCGCATTCGTTGGTCAGGTAGATCCACGCCGCCAGAGTCGACTACAAGATTTTGCTGTGCGAGCGTAGTCTCGATCGTCTCCAGTGAAAGCCCCAACTGGGTAAGCTGCGACTCTTGGACATCAATGTAGATACAACGCGTTTGTTCGCCCCACAATTCGACGCGCGAGACGCCGTCGACCAGGCTCAGCTCCTTCTTGATGGCGTCGGTGTAATCCTCCATCTCGGCATACGTAAACCCGTCGCCCGTGATCGCTAGCAAGAACCCGTACACGTCGCCAAAATCGTCAACAACAACCGGGGCCTCGCAGCCCGGTGGGAGTGTCGGCGTGACGTCATCGACCTTGCTGCGGATCTCCTGCCAGACCTGTGGCAGTTGTTCGCTGGTATACTTGGCCTGAATCTCGATACTGATTAACGACGATCCGGGCCGCGAGAGAGATTCGATATAGTCGACCTGCGGCAACTCCTGCAGCGCCAACTCGATGCGGTCGGTCACTTCCAGCTCGACCTCTTCGGCGCTGGCGCCGGGGTACATAGTCGTCACGACGGCCGTCTTGACGGTAAATTCCGGATCCTCAAGCTGTCCGAGTTGAAAGAAGCACGCCACTCCGGCCGCTAGTAGAACCGCGGTACTGAACCCGGTAATCGTGCTCTTCTCGACCGCAAACTTTGCCAGACTCATTTCGACTCGTCTCCCGCCGCTTTCTGGATGCGGACCTGTTGGCCTTCCTGCAGGTAGTGGACGCCGGCCGTCGCGATCAACTGACCAGGCTCGATTCCCGTGACGCGCATGCCCGACGTCGACAGCTCGCCGGGCGTTACCGTCTGCGGGCGCACCTTCATGCTGCTTTCGTCAATGACCCAGACGAATCGCTGGCCGCCATCGCCGGAGAAAACGGCGGTTTCCGGGACATCGAAGCCCTCCTCCTCGACCTGGTCGGGCAGTTCGGCCTTGCCGCTGACGCGCCCTGCCATTCCGGGGAGAATACGAACGCCGGTCGACGCATCCGGCTGGTCCATAATCATCGTGACCGGATAGGTCCGCGTAATCGCCGATGCCTCAGCACCGACTTCTTTGACTTCGACACCTTCGATTCTTGTATCGGGAAACGCATCAAAGACACACGTGATGCCCTTCACGTAGGCCACGCTGGAAATCAGACCCTCTGGGATCTCGATGGTGATTTCGATGCTCGAAATGTCCAACAAACGCAGGATTTGCTGCTTTTCCTGGACGGTTTCGAAATTCTCGACGAAAGTCGCAGCGACGACACCATCGAACGGGGCCTTGAGCTGCGTGTAATCGAGCTGATCTTCTGCCGCCGTTACGGCAGCCTTCAGAGATCGGATCTCCGCTTCCTTCGCCCTAATATCCTCTTCCCGCGCGCCGATTTCGCCGATTCGCAACTCCTCCTCCGCCGTGCGAAGTTCGGACTGAGCGAGAACCGCCGTTTGACGGATCCGATCGAATTCCGCCTGCGTAACAGCATCCTTCTCCAAGAGTTCTACGTTACGTTCATAGGCGGCGTACGCTCGCGCATACTCGGCCTTACACTTCTCGACGGCTGCTTTCAGTTGTTCCAACTCTTCGGGACGCGCGCCCGTCTTCATGGCATCCAGATTCGCCTCAGCCCGTGCAAGGTCGCCTTGCGCGTTTTCCAGGGCTACCTCGAAATCGCGTGGATCGATTCTTGCGAGGAGTTGGCCTTCGCTCACTTGGTCGCCAATCTTGACAGGAAACTCCTTCAGGGGGCCAGCGACCCGAAACGACAGGTTCACTTCTTCCGTGGCCTGGGCGCGGCCTGGGAATGACCTTCCGTTGATCTCCGCCACGTCACCAATCTTGATCGCTCGCACCGGCCGAACGGGCGTCTCGATCGTCGACTCTCGGCATCCACCAGCAGTCCACGCCAAGAGCACCAGGAATGCTAATAGTCGCTTCTTAGCTTGCATGACTTACTCGCCTTCATTTTGGTTAAGCGTTATGTGTCGGCCCTGAGCCTACGACGCATCCTGGCCACTGCGCGATACAATTGGTTTCCGGACCACTCTGATGAAATGACTTCCGCAGCTTCTCGCATTGATACCAATTGGGCCTCCAAGCGTTCGTCACTGAGTTGGTCGGCGAACTCTTCTATCGACGCGAATGGACACTCCTCGAAGAAGCATCCCAGCCACGCAGTCAGACTGGTAAGCGCTGCCCTGGGATCACCAGAACGGCATGCTTTGCCGAGTCTCGCGAAGTACGCACGCTCACCGTCAACACGCGTTGCCCGCCAATCGTTCCAGAACGCAGCCATCAACGATTTCCGCTGAAAATTCCCTCGAGGAATATCGCAGACTGAGAAGCACAACGGGCTTTCTCCCTACCACTCACCACGACATTCGCGCAGGGAACCCGCAAAGAAATCCGCGTCGCAGATCTGAAGACTGGTTGTTTTGTCAGAGTTTGACGGGTGGTCACTCATCGGTGGGCCAATGGACAATGGTACCTGAGCCCGGTAGACTACTGTTTCTGGCCGGTTGCACCAGAGGGACAAAGAGGGGCTGACGGATCGGCTGATTTGGATCATTCACAGGCGATTCCGTCTTCATGCCATCAGAAACCACGCAGTTATTGACTTCTATCTGTGCCGGCGACCGATCCGGTATAGATCGGTTAATGAAACTCGTCTACAACGACTTCCGTGACCTTGCCCACAAGTACGCGGCCAAGCTTCCGTCCAACAGGACCCTGCAACCTACGGAAGTGGTACACGAGGCGTTCCTCAAGCTGGTCGATCAACAGCATGTGAATTGGCGCGGTAAGTCACATTTCTTCGCGGTCGGCGCCCGGGCGATGCGACACATACTGGTCGATTACGCCAAACGAAAGGCTCGCCAGAAACGCGGAGGCGGCCATCGACGAATTCCCCTTGACGAAACCTTGACGCTTTCTATTGGCAACGATGAGGACGTTTTGGCGATCGACGAGGCCTTGGAGAGACTCGCAACGATCAACGAAATGCGAGCCAGGATTGTCGAACTCAGGTTCTTCGCGGGGATGACCGTTGCGGAGGTGGCTGAGGTGCTTGGTGTGTCCAAACGTACTGTCGAAGGCCACTGGACGTACGCCAAAGCTTGGTTGCGTCGCGAACTGGCCGAGGGGGAAGACGGTGACTCCGGAACGTGATCAACAGCTCATGGACGTCTTCCTCGCTGCGGTCGAGTTACACCAGGATCGGCGTACGGCTTACCTGGATGAAGCGTGCGGTCCGGACGACGAACTCAGGGCGGAAGTCGAGTCGCTTCTGAACCACCACGCTTCTGACACGCTAATCTCTTGTGATAGGCCTGACACGCCGGTACGCCGCGAGGGCATATCGAAACCGCGTTCGAGAGTTCGGCCTACCTTCGGGCATCGCAGGGTCCTGAAGAATCTGAGTCGCCGTCGGTTCACGGTTGCATCCATCGTTCTTTGCATCTGCTTTGCCATACTGTGGTACGTCGTACACCAATCAATCAGTCAGAAGCTGCGCCAAAATGTGAAGTCGCAACTGCAAACAGTGCTTAATGCAGACGTTTCGGCCATCGAGATCTGGCTGGCGAAGCAAACGCAGACAGCCGAATCATGGGCCAAGAACCCGCGCCTGAAAGAACTGCTCGCCGAACTCGCTCGACTTTCGGCGGAAGAAGGGCTGACGACATCAAAACTCGAGCAGACCTGGCAACACGCTGAGTTTCTCGAATCGATTGGTCCGTTGCTTGCACAACCGGAGGTGTCTTTCGTAGGAGTATTCGCTAAAGATGGCCACGGGATCGCCAAGTGTCCAGAGCCTCCAGTTACAGACGTGTACTGGTCCCCGCGTGGTGCCGCTCACATTTCTCGTTGCTTTCACGGCGAGACCGTCTTCATTCCGACCTTCCAAGCTGGGGCAAACGTTGTGGGCGCCCCGAAAGGGTTCCCAACTCCCTCCGTGTCGTTTGTTGCACCTGTTCGCAATGAGGATGGCGATATCATCGCCGCATTGCAGTTGATCAGTGAGCGTACACCAGAACGGTAGAGGGGGAGGCGCGCGCTTTGCTGAAGGAG
>CAZUAH010000121.1:0-29892 GCA_964617665.1 uncultured Pirellulaceae bacterium | reverse complement strand
TCGCCTCGGCGAAGACGTTGTGCTTCTTGATGTAGTCCTCCAACGGCATGTGCCCGAGTTGCCAGCCGCCGTACATTTCGTTGCCAATGCCCCACCATTTCACCTTGTACGGTTCCGAATGCCCGTTCTTCGCACGAAGCTTGCCCATCGGAGTATCGGGCGCACCGTTGGCGTACTGTAACTCCTGGACGGCATTCTCCACGCCGCCGAGTCCGCTGTTGACGGCAATGTAGGGTTCGGTGTCCAGGAGGCGGCAGAAGGTCATGAATTCGTCCAGACCGAAATCGTTGTGTTCGATTCCCTTCCAGGCTGGGTTCTTTCGCGGTGGACGCCGGTCGCGCGGTCCGATGCCGTCTTTCCAGTCATAGCCGCTAACAAAGTTTCCGCCCGGCCATCGGTAGACCGGCGAATCCAACTCCTTCAACAACGCCAACGTGTCCGCCCGCATTCCCTGAACGTTGTCGGCCGGCATCAGCGAGACGGTGCCCACGTGAAACGTGCCCGTGCCCTCGGCCACGATTTCCAGCCGGGCGTCGTCCGTACCGGCTCCGGCGTTAAACGAAAGGGGCACTTCGATATACTTCGAGCCAATCTCCTCGATAGTCACGCTTTGCCGATCGCCCGGCCTGGGTCCCCAAATCAAGGTGACATGAACCGGGGCGGCCGCCTCCGTTCCTTTGATCCAAATCCTACCGTCGTAGTTCTTGCCGCTCACGAGGCCCAGTCCACTTTGGACGATGCCGCCCGGCGCTGTGATCTTGGGCGTGTGGTCTCCCACAAAAGGACTCTCGCGGTCCATGGCGACCGTTACTTCACCGACAGGCTGCCAAGCGGAGCCTTCAGCTCCAGCGGGTTCGTAGAACTTGCGGTCTTCGAGCATTTCCGCCCAGATGCCGCCGTAGATGCAGCGTCCCAGATGCTCGATGAACTGGCCGTAGATGTACTTCGAGATCGGATGGCCTTTCTTCGTCAAGTCGATCGCGATGCTCGGCTTCCAGTCCTTCAGGCTCAACGCCTCAAGTCGAATGTCGTCGTACCAAGCCTTGCCGGTCGCCAGGCCCCAGCCGCCGAACAGGCAGTTCACTTGCACCTCGACCTGCCCGCCCGTGTCGAACATCACTTCGACCTTGGTCCAATCCTTGGTGCCCGTCACCGGCTGGGTAGCGGTGGGCTGGATGTTGTGCAGGTTCAGCAGGGCTCCGCGCCCGCTTCTTCCGCCCTCGACCGTCGTTGTGACGTTCTCGGTCTTGATCCAACCAGTAAGCCGATAGGTCGAGTAGGGTTGCACAGGCACTGTCGTGAACCAGCCAATATCGGCGCCTTCTTCCGACGAAATCATGACACATCGCTCGCCGGTACGACCGATCTTCGCATACGTGAATTCGCCTTTGCCGCCCCATCTATTCGTGTCCCAGCGGGCTGGTTTCTCGCCCGATGCGTCTTCGAACGATGCGTTGGGTAGCAGGTTGGCGATCGCATTGTTTGCGGCTTTCTGACTGTCCTGCTGTGCAAATGAAGTGTGTGTCAGAAATGCCGTTGTCACGAAACCAACAACGAGGCATCCGATTGCTATGCGGTACGTCATGTTTTACCTCCGTCGACGGTACGTTACTGAAAGTCGATTAGCGGGAGGCATATCATACTACACGTACCGGACGCGAACGACGGGGCGCTGGAGAAGTTCAACGGGCGCGAAGGCTGAGACGTGCAGACGTTGCGCCGCCGCACCGAAACTGATGCCGCACATCAGCCCCTCGTTCCTGACTGACCGTAGAGTTGTCTTTAACTGATTCTCGGTCCCGAATGTCACTAGTTTGATCATCCGATACGTGTCTATTGCGTGAGTAGCAATAAATCTGTCACTTCCGATACCAAGCCGTCTCTGCAAAAACCATTGAAAAACAGGGATAGGGCAGACTACGATGCATTGAGGGCAAGTAGTCATCCGGGAGGAAGGTGCGACCATGTCAAAGAGCATTTCGGCGATCGTAGTCCTCTGCGTCTTCTTCTGCTTCCAAGCATCCGCCCGTCATTCGGCAGCGGGGGACGAGGAACCGGAACGCGCCGGAGCGCAGATCCAACCGTCGGCGGCGGAGAGTACTTCGGACTTTCGAGAGCGATTCGAGCGGGAGATCGGCAAGGTGGTCACCATCTCGTTCGAGGAGAGCACCATCGCCGAGGTGGTGGCGTACCTGAAGACGCAAATGGACATTCCCGTATTGATCGACCGAAACCATGTGGGCATCTCTGCCGACGCGACGAAGCTAAGCGGTCAATTCTTCGAAATGTCCATCCGCAGCGTGTTGAATCACCTATTGCGTCAGTTGGAATTGACTTGGCTGCCACGCGACGGCGCATTGCTCATCACGACTCCCGAGGAAGCCGAGGATGAACTCCTCATCGAAATCTACCCTGTCGTCGATCTTGTGCGTTTTGATTGGGCCGTCGGCCCTGCTTCCTACGATTACGATTCGTTGATCGATCTGATCACGTCCATCGTCGCTCCACAGGCATGGCCAACGGCAAGCGGGCCGGGACCGATTGATCCGTTTCGCGGCACTATCACCGTCCCACAGTCATATGAGGTTCAACAAGAGATCCGCGGGCTCTTGGCGGCACTTCGAAAGGCAAAGCAGATGATCCGGACATGCGGTCGATCGGCTCCGCCGGTTGTCTCGATTGGCCGGGAGGAAAGTCCGGCCACGCAGCGTATCCACAGTGCTCTGCCCAAAGAAATCGCATGGGAGCTCACCGACGGCCCGCTTGCGGACTTGGTGGATCGTTTGAGGGAGAACTACCGCATCAATATCATGGTTGATCGTGGAGCTTTTGACGATGCCGCTCTTGATCCGGATCACGTAACCGTATCACTGGAAGGCGAAGGCATACCGTTGGAAGACGCCCTGCGGCGGGCATTGGGCAGATTGGACTTGGCCTGGATTGTGCAGGACGAGGCGTTGGTAGTCACAACGGCCCAAGAGGCGGAGTGTCACCGAGAGATTCGTGTCTATCCAATCCTGGACCTGATCGGTCCGGTAGTTGACCGGGGCGAATTCGCATTCAGCTACTACGAGTCTAATCCCGGTGACCTAGTTTATCTCGTTGGCCATTCTGTGGGGGCTGCTACGTGGGATTGGGGCGGTGGACCGGGCAGCATTGATACGCTGCCGATGGTGCCGGCTTTGGTGATTTCACACACGGCAGAGATGCACAGGCAGGTCGAGGATTTCCTCACAAAACTGCGCGCCGCCGTTGACCAGGCATCGAAGGAAGAGCAGGCTGCCAAAGCGAATCAGAGATCGGTTTCGGATACAACGGGTGCGGATAAGGACAAACTCCGCTTCGTTGTCTATTTTGTGGCCTCACCATCTGTAGAGCGTGGGGCGGGCAACGATGCCCACACGTCCGGGAATTCGGACGCTGCAGATGGCCGACCGAACAACAACGCCCGTTTGCGGATGGGTGGTTTGGGTATGTGGGACAGCCCGCCGCCCGTCCCAGAACAGGAACTCCTGCAAGTAGTGAAAGAACTGGTCGCATCAGAGAGCTGGACCAAAGGCGAGGGCGTTTACGCCCGCGCAGTGCCGGGGCGATTGATCATCCGCCACACGGAGGCAGTCCACCAGAGCATCGACAATCTGCTGAGGCGACTTGGCGTTTTGACTTACGGGGATCTGGGGATGGGATACTGAATACGCCAGACTGGATTCGCGATTGAGTCACAGAAGGCTATTGCGACCGACTAGACCGGTGGGACGCGGGACTGCGAAACGCTGTCAGAAGGACATCGCCTTGGACACGGCGTAAGTCTGCTTGATTGTCTTCCTTAGGTCGTTCACCGTGTGGCGAAGCGAACCGTGATTGTCTTTCGCCTCGGCCAGAATTACGCGATAGCGGTCCAACGCTGGCGAGTCGTTATTGAGCTCATGAGAGAGATTGGCAGCGACTCTTGCGACGCCTTGTCCGTTGTCCGATGGCTCGCTTCCGGGCGGCAAGTCAAATGCAGCCACGGCCAAGACGAACGTGTCAATCGAATCACCGAAATAGTCCGCCGTGCTGGTTAACTTGCGTTCGGCCACACTGTCGTTGGCCTCTCCCAATGTTGCCCGATGCTCGATGTAATCATTCAAGCTTCCCACAAAAGCGGAAGAAGCCCGCAATACATAGCCCGCCGATGCGTAGACGTCCAAAGCCTTCGCGCGCGTTGGCTCAGGATCGGATCGGGCCTTCATGATCTGTTTCAGGGCCTGCTTCAGCGTGCTAGCCAAGCACGCCCTCAAATCCCTGAAAAGGGTAATGGAACTCATATGGCTCTTTTCTCTGTTCGACTCGTCTGCCCACCACGTTTGAAGAGATATTCCGGCAGTATCGCTTCAACAACGGCGAGACACCCTCGCGCTGGTGGGCCGCTTGTACTAGTGTAGCACACGTCAACTCCCAAGGCCATCGCCCAAGCGGAATACCCATGGATGGCACGATATGTTGATGTACGACCTGGACAATACGGTGGTTCGCCGATCGTCAACCATTTCCGCATCAGGCTCCACCGCATTCTTTGCGCAATCTTCACGGTCCGATGAGAGACACTCCGATCTTGACGCTACACATCCTCTTCAACTACCGAGAAACCGATCATTGCAGCAATATCCTTGATCCGATCTATTTCGGCGTTGGTCCCAGGCAAACGACGTGTCCATCGGTTGTGCACATGAACAACTGGCCTGATGCTGCAATTAGGCCGTCGAACACAGGCGGAGCGTTCAGTTTGTGTTCGGCCAACATTTTCCCGTCGGCAGTAGAACAGGCGCGGAGCACGGCTCCTTTGCGATCTTCGAACGCGGCCATGGGATCGTCGGCGTCCACGACGTCCGGCGGGCCAGCCACAAACAACTTGTCCTGCGCGGCGACCATGGCCCTGATACGGATCGGAATCCACTTGTGCCAGACGGGCGGACGTTGCCGCGTGAAACCGATCCCTTTCGGGACGCCGCGTGTGTAATCAGGCGCTACCGGTTCGTTGTCGTTGTCGTCGGCCAGCAGCAGGTAGCCCTTCTCGGCCGGCGTGAACAAGGGACTCTGTAGATTCCGCCTGGGGAATGCCTGCACTGCATATGTCTTTGTGTCGTCAACCACGAGCAATTGCCCCGTCTTTGCGGCCAAGTGAGAGATGTAGAAGCCGGGCCAAGTCTCCGAGTACATCCAAAATGTACGGTTGAACCAAGTGTCGTCCAGGAATCCGGCCGTGGAGAAGACATGCCGCCCCATCGTCCTGTCACCCATGCTGGCGCCGCCGTAGCGCTGCGTGTAGTCTTCCATCAGCCCCTTTTGTACTCGCCACTGCCAGTCATGTTGGACCTTCTCGTCCTTCGCCATCGCCTTTAGACCGTGCACGTACGGTTTGTCCTTCAGGTCATCGAGCCCCATGGCGACCGATTCCGCGTTTGGATCGGGCATCACGTAAGGAGCCTCCTGTTGGTTGAGTGCCCGGTCAAACTTGTATTGTCCCAGATAGATGTGGTCACCCTCGCTGACGAGAATGTCCGAGAATGCGCCTTCCATATGGTACGAGGGAATGAACGGCTTTCCCTCTGCGTCCTCCCGAGTCCTTGCCCATGTGTCCAGACGCGTTTCATGCAGCACTTTGCCGGTCTTTGGATCCAGCCCGAAGACCAGGATTCCACCGTCAAGATATGTTGAACGGCCAGCCGTGCAGTAGGCAACGCCGCCCTCGACCAGAATGCTGCCGTGCACGCGCCACGGCGATTCCAATTGACTGAACGCGACGATCAACTGATCGGTCGGCGCCGCGCGGAACCGCCAGACCAACTCGCCGTCGGCCGCTCGCAGGCAATACACGCGGCCGTCAGCGCAGCCGAAAAGAGCCAGTCCGCCGAGAATGGTGGGCGGCGAGTCGATCCTACCACCCGCCGTGTAACTCCAGATTGCATCGCCCAACCTTGCGTCAAGCACATGCAGAGTATGGGCGTCCCGCGCTGCAGCATAGACACGGCCATCCGCAACGACCGGTTGTGTCAGTTTGCCCGAGAGATTGACTTGCCAAACCTTCTTGATGTCGGCCGAAACCTTCGTTGTCGCGCCACCAGTCCGCCTGCCGTCATGCCGGTATGTGGGCCAGTCGCTGGAAATGACCAATGACGAATGATCAATGTCCAATGACCCAAAGGCTGGGCCTCGTTCCAGACGGCCCTCCAAGTTTCGAGTTTCCAGTTTCGAGTCTCCGGTTTCCGCTTCTCCTGCAAACGCGTTGAACCCCGTGACCTTGACACCGGGATAGCAGAAACACGGATTAGGTGGGACGTACAAGAGACCGTTGCTCGGGATGACGCCGTATCGACACGGTCCTCGCGTCCAGTCGCATTGCGTGTGCTCGCCGCCGGTGAGACTGACGAACTCGACGCCGCGATAGGGCGTGATCAGAAAATTCTCCGTAGCTTTGCTTTGATAGCATCGCAAATGATGGCCCGGCGTGAACACTTCGTCGGCGTTGACCTTTGTCTTCGCTACTCCCGTTTTCAAGTCGCGTCCGACGATCTGTTCGCCTTCCCAATGCCACAACTGGCCACTGGCAACAAATAGTTCGTTGCGTGGCACGCGCGCTTTGACGGACCAGATGTTCTCGCCTGATGCCACGGAAACCGCGCGAAGTTCTGAGCCCGACGCCAATAGCGCACGGTCGTCGTGAATCACCAGGGCCGAAATTCGCTGTTTGATGTCGGATCGCCACAATTCCTTGCCATCCTGTGCATTGACGCAAAGCAGTGTCTGGCCGTCCTGGAAGAAGACGCGGCCACTTTGAGCGGCTATTGTCCACGGCTGGATCTTGCCTGTCGCTTTCCAGAGTCGTTCGCCGCTTTTCGCGTCAAAGGCTAGAACTTGATCGCTGCCCTTGCGCAAAAGGAGGACACCATCAAGGCAGCGGATCTCCTGCGTTCCCTCTGCCCCTTCATAGGTCGTCAAGATTTCGCCGGTTGCGGCATCCAGTGCCGAGACGGCCGCACCGTATCCGAGTGTCACGAAGACCAGATCACCTTCGGCTACCAGCAGTCGAGGCACCGTTGGAGGGACGGCTCGCAGCGCCCGGCTCTTCCACGGCACGGCACCCCACTTCTCGATCGGCCGTTTCCACAGAAGCACTCCGTTGAATGCGTCTCGGGCCGTCAATATCCATCGTTCCGGTATCGGCGCATCGGTTACGGAAGTAAGCCCTTCGTCGAACATGTAGAAGAGACGTCCCTTCGCAGATACCATCGCGCATAGACTTGAATGAAACTCGTGGCTGCGCGACCAGAGAGGACCACAGAGCCATCGTAGCCGCCGAGGGGGACCGACCTGAGTGTCCTGAGCCACCGGATTATTGGACGCGTCATGCAGGAAATGCGTCCATTCGTCGATTTCCCGCGGCCAAGGCTTGCGGAGAGAGTCCAGAGTCGAGAGTCCAGAGTCAAGGGCCAGAGCGACACCGCCGGGCGCGAGCACACGTTGGATCTCTTCATCCCGTATCCCAAATCCCGCATCCCGTCCCCCGCCCTTCGCATCCCGTACTACAACCAGATTCACCAGGTTGTCTGCGTATGGCAGACGCTTACCACCGAATCTGTCCACCGACACCGGACCGTAAAGACCCAACGAGCGAATGTGTGCTCGTGCTACTTCGACCTGCGCAGCATTGGTGTCTAACCCGTGAACAAGATAGCGATCGCTCGCTCGAAATGCCGCAGTTAGTTCGCCGTTTCCACAACCAATATGTACGACCAACCCGCCCTCGACACCCGCAGCTGCAAGGATTTCCTTGGCCTGACGTGTCGTTTTCTCGTCGGCGGCTATGGCAGTCACGCATGTGGCCGGGGCCGAGATTAGGGCAACCAGCACTATCCAGCAACTCGTAACCCGCGTTCTCGTTGTCATCGTCTCGCTCCTACTAGCGGCCTGGCCGTCTTCGTCTTGTAGGTTGGCCCTCCGAGGCCGACCATCAGACCGACAGCCTTGGAAAGCCATCGTACACAGAACCTTGAAACTGACGGCCCATTATCTTGTCACACCCTGCCCATCGAAACCAGTTCGATGCCTTCGCCGATCCCGAGGTTGCGGGAGTACTCCTTCTCCGTGGGATTGTTCCAGTGCTCGTGGACTCCCAAGCTGGCAAGTCGTTTGACGCCCTCGGGATTCTCCGGATCGTAGAAAGTCCCCGACGGGGGATCGTCTGCTTGGGCTGCTTCGTGCAAATAGTCTTCGGCTCCGGACTTGCGAGGATGGTCTTCCCATTCGGTCCGCAGGAAATCGTAAGCCACCGAATCGATGGCTACCGGGTCTTGGGAGGCGAGCAGACTCGAAGTCCAGTCTCCGTTGAAGGGTGTCGAATTCCACTTCATCGGCGCCCGGTCGATCGGATGCCGACCCGCGTACAGGCCGTCGATCAGGTACAGCAGCGTCTTGCCGCCGATCTGCGAATGGCCTGTCAGATCAACCAAGTTTCTATACTTCCCCATGCCCGATGCAAACGAGTCCTTGTGCAAATCGTAATAGCCTTTCTGGGCTGGCCATCTGACCAGCGAGCCGTAGTGATTCTTGCCGCACAACGTCACGCCGGTGGCCGTGTGGCTCTTCAGATTTGCCAGATTGATCAGGTAGTCGGCTTCTTCGAAGCAGTCGGGTATGAAGTCCTGAAGGCACCCTTGCGGACGACAACTCCAGTGGATCGGGACCGACGAGGGTTTTACAGCGACGCGATCGAACAGCCCTTTCTGGTCCACGTACCGAACGTCCGGATACTCGCCATGTAACATCCCGTAATACTCGTTCGAGAAGATGGACAGGCTGTCCCCAATGGAAATGTCAGAGGGCTTCACGCCGACGGTTTCCACAAGTTGCCGCAGCAAAGCTCGCATCATTTGCGGCGCGGTGTTCATGTAATCCCGCCGGTCCTTCAAGTCGTAGTTTTCGGGGTTGACCGTATCCCAACGCCAAATCAGGCCCACGAAGTTCACCTTGATGGCTATTTTCTGGCCCGGCTTGTATCCAACGACCCCGTTGCCGCGAGCTTGATTGAAGTGCTCGAACAGTCTGTCCCAACCTGCGGCATCATCTTCGCCAGTCATCCCACAGACGGCCCGAGCCATCATCTTGTCCACGACCGCCTGATCCGTGTGGCCGCTTTCCCACCAATGCCCATCGCCCGGCCCTTCCCAATTCGTTGCTGCTGGATCGTGCACCCAGGCAACACGCCCCGGATGGATCCCCTTCGCCACACCAATCGGCGCATTCGGTTTTGGTGCAACCGCCACGGCTGCATTCTCTGCCGCGTCGCCGCGCGTCCCAGTTTGCGACGTTGCCAAACAGCATCCGGCTGCTGCCGCCGTTCCCACAAATCTCCGACGAGTGATATTCTTCTCCGTCATCGGTCTATCTCCAGTGACGCGGTGCATACCTCGATCGACAGGGTTTACGAATTGAACATCCATTATGGACAATTTCTGGCCGAATCCAATAGTCGAGTGACCCTCGGAGAGGTCGGGAAGGCAATGCACGGATGTGCGGGAGGTCCCGTCCGATACGAGGAATCAGACGTTGTCTATTGCGTCGGCGACGTTCGGCAAGATGGCATCCAGCTCGGCAAACACTTCGTCGAGGTTCTTCAACGCCTCCTCATCCCACACGAAACTTGGCGTAGCCGATCCAGTTTGTACAGCGCCGCTGGACAAGCCGGACCAGGTGTCGCCATTGGCTGGCGGAATTGGTATCGCTCGTTCGTACGTGGTCGACCGCACGCCAGCGAATTCTGGGATGATAACTGTGTGTTTGCCCACGATGGTGGGCGACAAAACAATGGGGAACGATACGAGAGCCGATGATGGCGCCTCCTTCATGAAGGGAACAAGTCTTTCGACAGCCTCGCCTTCGTTCGAGCCACTCAAAACGCTATTGATGTAGGTAATGGTCATCAGCACGTCCAGCGACGAACATAGATCGTCGCCATTGACATCATAGAAATTCGCCGGAGGTGTTACCAATGGATCGGGCAGTACGAGGTCGTTGGGGTGAGTGTTGATGTAGAAAACGGTCTCCAGCACATCCAGCGTTGACACGCCGCCGTTTGTATTGACATCGTACACGTCCGCGGGGTTCTGCCAGTGATGCGGGCCGTTCAGCAGTAACTTCGCGTCGCCCTGCTCGACCACTCGGAAGAACCGACCGTTTTCGACCTGCGTTCCGGTGAGTTCCCATCCATCGCCTATGTTCACTGTGTCGTCGCTATCGGAGATGGCATACATCGTGTCCGAGGCGTCGGACATGTTCAATACTTCCTGCTGATCCAACGTCAGCGTGTTCGCTCCCGAGTTGGCGATGTCGATCGTATCGATTTGCGTGAGGTCACTATCGGCAATGGCCGTCAAATCCAGATCCAAACCGCTTGCGGCCAGCACGAGATCGTTTTTCCCGCCCTGGCCATCAACCAAAGGAACGGCGTCCAGTTCCAGCGTCAGCCCGTCATCCCCGTCGCCGAAATTGACCGTCAAGGAACCCGTGGGAGCTTCGAAGTCAACAACTTCGCTGTTGCCGCTGTCGATTCGAAAAACGTTGTCGTTCGGATCGTCCCCCGTGTTGAGCGTGATATCCTCGTCTGTGTCTGGGAAAGTGAATACGCGATCGACGACATCCACGTTGTCGACGATCGGTTCAAGCCCCGTGTAAGTGATGAAATAGCCATCCAGGTTGACCGCGCCGTCGCTGACGTTATCGAAGGAGTGAGTAGCCGTTGTGAAGGCGCCGCCGGTCAATTGGATCGCATCATTGTCTCCCGATCCACCGCCGTTGAACAGCAAACCTCCACTCATGGGGATCGGATTTCCAGACGTGAAGTCGACGATCAGCGTGTCGTCGGCATTGCTCCCGTTGATGATCAGGCCCCCGGTGGCATCCGCAGGGCCGCGCCAACTCTCTGCGCCGCCTGTTTGGCTCGCAACAATATCCGGACCATCGCGGAACACGTCATACGCCCCCCCGCCGCCGGGCAGGTCAACGGTTGCGGTGGGCGGTCGCTCGATCCGTACGGCATCTGCAATCACTCGTCCGTCCGCACTGCTGTCGGTCAGTGTCACGGTCACAATGCCCGAAGGCGGCACCTCGACAATGCGCAACGTTTCCCATTTGATTCCGTCTTCGGTGAAGTCATCCGGTTCCTGTCGCTGATCCACGTAAGCTGACCACGATGTAAATGGCCACGGTTTCACACGGTAGTGCGCATTGGATGCATGGTCTGGATGTTCGACCCACGTGGCCGAGACTTGGTGCAGTCCCGGATTCAGGCCGTTGAATGTCCACGTGGCCGTATTGCCGGTATCCGGCTCGCTATACCGATGATCTCCGCCCGCGCCCGCCGGGCCGCCCGCTTCAAACCCAGGCCCTGATTCAGAGAAGCCGGCATCCGGGTAGTCGACCGGGTACATTTCGACGTAGACAACGTCCACAACGACTGTTCCGCCCGTGGAGAACACTACCGGGGCCCCTGCATTATGAATGAACTTCTCTCTAACGAAGGGACAGGACCAAAAGCGGGCTTCAGCCCCGGTCGGCGCGCTCGTGGACAACCGGTAGTAGCCGTTCGAATCGGTCGTTGTCAACATGTCCCCCTGGTTCAACTGGCCGACTGGATCCTTGTCCAGACCGACCGGCACATCCGAAAGCACGAACTCCCCGGCTTCGCGGATGCCATTCCGATTCAGGTCCTCGAACGCGATACCCTGGACCGTGAGGAGCGGCGCGAAGAGAAAATCGACGTTTGTGAAGACTTCTCCGGAACGCGCATTCAGCCTGTGAAGCCCCTGCCCGTCGCCCGGTGCGACCTCATAGGTAGCCACGGCAGATATTTGAACTTCCTCTGCATAGGTGCCGACTATCGCATGCGCCGCAGTATACGGGTTGATCATTGTCAGAGCATTGCCATCGGTAATCGTCTTGACGGATCCATCTGGCGGACAGTCGAGGTCTGCATTGAAGTCAAATCCGCCCGAAATAGGAATCTCGGAGATCAGCGCGCCCGTGGTGGAATCCAGGACGAACAGGCTGCCTGAACCCGGCGATGTGGCGTAGAGCGTGCCATCCCGCCCAAACTCGATCGACCGCGCTTGGAAGCCAGGTTCGATGGGAGCCACCGCCGTGACAAACCCGGTGGTATGGTCGATCGTATGCAGCGTCTGCTGTCCGCCCTGGGGCGTCGCGACAATATACGCCGTGCCACCCGGATCGAATGTGAAACCGCTTATGCTTCCTATCTCCAACGGCACTCCGCCCCCGGCTCCTATTAACCCAATCGGAGTATGCTCTCCCGTGTTCGTGTCGATCCTGACCAAGCTCTCAAAGAAGTCAACTCCGTAAAAGAAGCCATCGATCGGATTGCAGTCCATGAAGTCAACGCGCGACTCCCATGTGCCAATATTCAATCTCTCCGACGGATCCGTCCGCAACTCGACCAGATAGTTGGCAATGAAGTCCATGCCTGCCGTTGCCAACAGCCCGATTCCTGGCGGGTGAACCTGGATATAGTTCTCTGGCGGCTTGGAGCGGACGACAAGGTCGCCTGGAAAGACTCCGGTGAATTCAAAATCGTCGATCGTCGCGACGTAGGGGTCAATGGATTTGTCGAGTCGCCCGTTGCCGTCCACGTCCAACCAGACATCCGGATCGGGCAATGTACTTGTGGGCGAACCTGCTTCGCCGAGCGTTCCGCGGATGGTGACGGGCTTGACGCCTGGGATATCGCCAAGATGAATGACGTCATCGGGGTTGCCGATACTGACCAAGGCAGGACTTTGGGCTGTTTGCCACGCAGGCGATACGATTGCCAAAGTAATATCGCGGCCCACTAGTTCCGCACCGTTCGCGTTGCCCCACTGTTCCCCAAAACGCACGAACCCTTGTTCGTCGGCCTGTGCCAAAATCGGCACGGCTGGGTGAGGATCGGGCTGGGTGGGCCAGCCTGGCCATTGATTCTCGATGATCTTGGCGAAAGCGCCGGTAAGCGGAGGTTCCCCAAAATCGGCTACGCCGTCGCGATCTTGATCCTCGATCAGCCGCGCCGTGATGGCTATTGCGACGTCCGTCAACGGTCCGGGGCCACCGTCGTGTGAATACCCGAAAAGATGCGCCGCCTCGTGGGTGATTGCCTCAGCCATGTGCGCAGCCGGATCAGCGTCTTCCAGGTGCTGCGCGAGAAAGTCGGAAAAGACAAACGCGTTATCCGTCAAGTCGAGATTCCCGCGATCCACCTGTTCGGCCAAGCCCAAAAAACTCCCGTATTCGGCGAATGCAGAATCGTCGCCGCCGATGTAGATGGTCGAGTAGAGCCCCTGGGCTGGAGGCTGCGTTACGACTTGGATATTGAATGGGGCGAATATATCAGAATTGGCGAAGACCTCGCGAACGTTTGCGGCTATCTGCTCTATCAACGCCGATTCACTGCACTCGGAGCAAAATGGGATGCCGTCGAAAACAGGAACCGCAAACGGCCCGACCGTCACAGGACCATCGTAAACGACGCCCTGCGCACCATCGAAGTCGAGGTAGACGGTCTGCGACGTGTTGACCACAGTGCGTGTGTCCAGCAAGAGATTGGAGTTCACTTCTGTCAAGTCCATACCGCTGAGAAGCCATCGCTCCTCCAGCGGTTCCAGCAACAGCCGTCGAGCGCGAGTGCGGCGCAATGCCCGCTGCGCCGCTCTGCGATCAGCGCCACGACGGCTGGTTCGACTAGGAGACGCGGACGAAAATGTCAACGACCGGGAGAGGAGATTGCGTTTCATCGGAGAAGACCCTCGCTGCCAGTACCTCAAGAATAGGCTTCGTCAATCTATTTGCCCGATTGCAAATCTGGTTCAGCCCACCCGTCCACTTTGGATGGCAGAGAAATCGAATCCGTCGAGGAAATGCTATCGAAGAGACGGATGGTTATTCGGGTCGTTTGTCGTTTGATAAGAGCATAAAAGCAGACTGTAGTTTACTCGCGACCATAGGGGTATACAAGCTTTTTCCAGAACTCGAGCCGGTCAGGCGATCTCCCAGCCTTTGCGATACTGTTCTTTGATTATCGCATCGGCTGCGGGTAATCCGCGGGCTTTCATGTTTTCTGCGTCCCAATGGAGCTTCTTGCCGGTGCGCAGCGATGCGACGCCAAGAAGAACCAGTTCTACGAGCTTGGCACCGTACTCGAAATTCGAGCTTGCCGGTGGGCCGCCTTTGCAGGCGGCCAGCCAGTCGCGATGGTGGCCCTTCGTGCGTGGAATCGTCTCTGGCGGGCGCTCGTAGGCGGGCGTCTTCTCGTATGGGAGAAGCCGGCATGCCCCACCGGCGCCGTCGCACAGCATCGAGCCCTTCTCGCCGATGAACAGCACTCCGCGGCTCGGCAGCGAACTACCCTCTGGGATTTCTTCTGGGCAGGGCGGTTTCAATCCTCCATCATACCAGGTGACATTGACGGGCGGCTTGTCCCCGCGGGCTCCGAAACGGTAGTAGCAGATCTCGCCGTGCGGAGCGATTTCTGTATCCATGTTTCCCGCCGGCCGTGATTCGATGCTGAGCGGCTCTGACAAATCGAGAGCCCACATGGGGGCGTCAAGATCGTGGCAGCCGAAATCGCCCAGTGCACCCGAACCGAAGGCCCAGAAGTCGCGCCAGGTGACCGGCGTATACGCGGGATGGTACGGGCGTGGCTCGCGCGGTCCCAGCCATAAGTCCCAATTTACTCCCGCAGGCACAGGCGGCGTCTCCGCGGGCCGAGTGGTGAGTTGCTTGTTCCAACGGCCCGCGCCGACCCAGGCGTGGACTTCGCGCACCGGACCGATTACGCCGTCCCAAATCCACTCGCACGTCTGCCGAATGCCGTCTCGCGAGTGCCCCTGGTTGCCCATCTGCGTAGCCACGCCCGTTTCCTTGGCTACCTTGGCAACCTGGCGCGCTTCCCAGACGTTGTGCGTAAGCGGCTTCTCGCAGTAAACGTGTTTGCCTGCACGCATGGCGGTAACCGAGACGTAGGCGTGCAGGTGGTCGGGCGTCGCGCAGAGAATCGCGTCGATGGCCTTTTCCTTTTCCAGCATCACGCGAAAGTCTTCGTAATCCGTGCAGCGGTAGTTAGGTGTCGTTTCGCCGTAGTGCTTTTCGATTTCCGCCTTCACCGGCTTCCTGCCGCCTTCTCCGCGGTAGTAGAAAGCATCCAGATTGTGCCGCTCGAAAGGATCCGCAACAGCCATCACCTGCGCGTCCTCTTCGCGAAACAAAAGGCGAATGTTGCTTCGCCCTTGGCCACCGGCACCCACCAACGCGACGTTCACCTTTTCGCTGGGTGGAACAAATTTGGGTCCACCAAGTACATAGCGAGGAACGATCGTAGTAGCCGCGACAGCCGCTGCGGCCGAGCCCAAGAATCTGCGTCGGTTTGTTTTCATGATTAGTTCATCTCCAGAAGTTGGATTATCCGTCTCTCGATTTCGTTGGACGTTTTGGCCGCAACACTAACAAACAGAGTCCCCGTTGGCATCCGAAAGTTACGTTCAATGGCGGAATTGTACAGCCTGCAGGCAACGGCAACAACGATTTGCTCGCCGTTGCCCCAGCCATGGCTACGGTTCTGAGGGCTTCTTTTGAAGCTTCTCGGAGCGATGCTGGACGACCTGCTCGACAAGGTCTAGAAGACGATCGTAATGCTCTAGAGCCTCGGCGTCGCGTTTCATCCGAAAGAGTTGGCCGATCGTCAGGCCAAGTTCAAAGATCTCCATTGCCTCGGGACCGGGACGAGCGGCAACACGGCCGATAGCGGAAAGCGGGTGAACTGTGGCAATGACGCTCTCGCGTTTGCGCGGTAACTGCCGAACTTTGTCCAGTAACTCCGACCAACGCTCCGAATCGTCGAGCAGCCGTTTCAGCTCGCTCGTATCCGGAGCCGGTTTCAGTGGGATACCTCCCTGTTGCTTGACGGGAAATCCCAGCAGTCGGGCCACAGCCGCAGGTTCGCGGATGGTGCCGTCGGGATAGACCAGCCCGGACATTTCCCGGAACTGCACTTTGGCAATCATAAGTTCCCAGAAATAGAAACCGATCTTGCGGCGTTCGATCACGTCGAGTGCCATCTCGTAGGGCTGTCCGGCTCCAGGGTTTCCGAATTCGCTGACAATCACCGGCTTGCCCGCCCGGTCGGCATAGGTGAACGCCAGGTCGAGATCGTTGTCCAGCCACTCGGCATACGGGGAATAAGAATGCACCGAGGCGACATCCACCAGGTCAATGGTCTTGGGAATGTACTCGACAACTGCGTGCCCCACCGTGATTGGTTTATTGGGGTCGTGCTTTTTGACAAACGCACAGAAATGGCGGCAGAACTCCCAAATGGCATCACGTTCCTTTCGCGTAACGTGGGCGAAGTCCGCCATTGGCTCGTTCATGATGTCCCACATCAGCACACGCGAGTCGCCGCGAAAGCTGCCGACAACGTCAGATGCATATCGTTCGATCCGTGGCCAGTGTTCCTTGCCGATGCGGCTGTACCCGGGATTATTGACCCACGTCGGTGAATCGGCCTTGTCCAGCGACGGTTCGTCGCCGAAGCAAGAATCAAACAGTACGAACATCGGACGGATATTGTGGCTCGCGGACAGCTCCACAAAGCGTTCGACGTGTTTCAGAAACGTTTGGGGATCGTCCTCGTAAACGACATACGGCAGAAACACACGAACCGAATTCAGGGATAGACGTCGCGCCAAAGCCAACTCGCGATCGATCACTTGTGGGTCGAAGTCTTTCCACATGCCAACGCTAGTACTCGCATAGCTCGGCACGTAGTTGGCGCCGCGGATTTGTGAGAAGTCTGGCACTTCCTCGATAGTTGCCCCAGCCTGCTCGTTTGCATTCTGAGCGGAGAGCGGAGCCGCCACTAACGCGAGACTAACACCAACCAGTAGGACGATCGTGTGCATCCGGCTTCCGGTGTATGCAACCATCGATTTCTCCGTTGAGAAGAGTGATTCAGCAACAGTACGTTGGCGGATCCTCTCCGCGCAACGAATGGCTCCCAGGCTATCATGATTCTTTCTGAGTGCGATAATCGATGGGTGCTCCATTGCTCTCGTTCCATTTGGCTATAATGTCTCTGGCTTCCCTGCAGGGTGGGAGCACATTAGTTTAACGGCAAGCCGAAGGCGGCTGTTTTCGATCGCACGTTTTCGCCGTCGCTTTCGGCTTGCCGTTAAACGACTTTCTCGCTTGCGGCCCAGCCGTGTTGGGACCAAGAAACCGTATCTGATAGAGGGGATACTCATGCTGCGTCATTTGCTCCCAGCCGTTCTTGTCATGGTTTCGCTCTCGTTGGCCTACTCCGAGGAAAAAACAATGAACACGCGATTGCTGGAATGGGAGCGGGGTTTTGCCGTCCAGTCGCTCGTTCAGGCGGACATGGTCGTCTACTTGTGGTTCTATGAATGGAACATGTTCGAGGCGATCACACCGGGGCAACACACGCGGGGAACCTTCGAGTTGGATCGCATTCTCAGTAAAGACGGCCGGTGCGGCAAGATCGCCTCGGACGCATTGACTCTCACGGCGGCGGCAACAACTGACGGAGCGGACCTTGCACTGACCGTGCGGAATCGCACGAATTACGACTTCCCGCCGATTGCTGCCATCATTCCTTGCTTCAATCCAGGGCCCGCCAAGACAAGGAACCCGCAATTCGCCAATACGAACACTTATTTCCTGAGCCCTGACGGTCTGAAGAAACTGGTCAAGCGTGAGATTCATTTCAACACCGCGGTGCGAGACCTGGTCGAAAAAGAAGCGAAGGACGGACAATACGTGTGGTCCAACAAGTGGCCTATCAGCGAACCTGACGCGGTCGGTGGGCTGATCGTGCGCGAGTCGACCGACGGCAAATGGGTGTGTGGGATCGCTTGGCAGGAGTTCCTTTCGGCCCAAGGGCATAATCCCTGGGAGTGCATGCACCTGTCGATTCGTGTCGGGCCTTTGCCAGCGGGTAAATCGAAAACCGTTCGCGGAAAGATCTACCTATTTGAAGGCGACAAGGACAAGCTACTCGAACGATACCGCGATGATTTTGGCGACGAATGACTTTCAAGGAGTACGCGAGAACTGCTTCGACACTCTAATGTTCCGTTCTGCCGACCTGTTGTGAGGAGTCCATCATGAAGAAGACGATCGCCCTGCTGGTAACCGTGATATCGACGTCGCTTGCAGCGGGTTCGGTTCTATGCGCCCAGGAAAGTGAGCCGGATTCTTCTCCCAAACCGGACGAACAACAGTTGCCCGACGCGATGCACTCGGCCATGGACGAACTGCCGCGGATCACCGTTGGCTTGAAGGATGCCGACATGGTCGGTGCCGACAATCGCGTGTTGCAGGCAGCCGTCGATTACGTTGCTGCCCTGGGCGGTGGGACTGTCGAGATCGGCCAGGGTGAATTTGTGATGCACGATTCGCTGCATTTGCGGGCGAACGTCACGGTTCGAGGCCAACGTGGAAAGACGATCTTGCGCAAAGCGGTCAGCGTGACCAGCCCGATGGTGCTGGACGGCGATTTCGGCGAGCAGCAGATCTCGGTGACGGACCCGACCGGCTTCGAGGTCGGATATGGCGTAGCCATCCGGGATGATCGTTCAGGCGGATTCCACACGACCGTTGCACGAATCACCGGTCGCCGCGGCAATACGTTCTCCATCGACAAGCCACTGATGTCCGATTGCATGGTCCACAACAACGCTCGCGCTGCAACCGTCTTTCCCGTCGTCAGCGGCTACAACCTCCGTGGAGCACGGATCGAGAGCATTGTCATTGACGGCAACAAGGAAGCGAATATCCATTTGAACGGATGCCGCGGAGCGGGGATCTTTCTATACCGGGCGTTTGGCACGGTGATCGAAGGATGCTTCGTGCGCAACTACAACGGAGATGGAATCAGCTTCCAGCAATCCAATGACGTCACGGTGGTCGACTGCACGTGCGAAGACAATGCATCTCTCGGCCTGCATCCCGGCAGCGGCTCGCAACGTCCGACGGTGCGCAAATGCGTCGCCCGCGGCAACGGGACCGACGGACTATTCCTATGCTGGCGAGTGCGCCACGGATTGTTCGAGGAGAACGTTCTTGAGCAGAACGGACGGTTCGGCATTTCAATCGGGCACAAGGACTCCGACAACTTATTGAGGCGCAACGTTGTTTGCCTGAACGCAAGCAACGGCGTGTTCTTCCGTAACGAGTCGCTCGGCATGGCCGCTCACCGGAACCGGCTGGAGGAGAACGTCATCGTGAACAATGGAGCGGAAGCCGAGACGGCTGGAATTCGTATTCGAGGCGAAACGAACGACCTGGTATTTCGCAACAACACAATGCGAGACACGCGGGCCGAGGGCGAGAAAACGCAGACTGTGGGAATCCTGATCGAAGAGATGGTGGGCAGAGTCACCTTGGACGGGAACACGATCGAAGCCAAGAAGGGAATCGAGGACCGCAGGACGAAACGTCTCGACTGATCTGCCGTGTCAGCAACCCAACAAGGAGTCATCCCACTCCAAACCTTGGTTGCAGCCTGTCACTGCGGCCGCACGACAATCAACGCTCCGGCGGTTGCGCCACATCGCTGTCTCGTTGTCTCACGTCGGATAGCCCCATTCATCAAAGCACCGTAGCCACTCTCGTGCAATTCTATCTCGCGTTTCCTTCGCGATCTCCGGGAAAACGTTCTGTTTGTACCCTGACAGGGAAGCAACGTACTCTTGCAAGGGACGTTCGACGTAATCGAAGTCGGGCAGATCGAGCGTCTCGTAAACGTTGCGAACCTGCGCGATGGGATCGGCCACCAATTCCTCGAAACTGACTTCGTGAAGCTGCCGATGCGGAATCAATGGCCGCTCTTCGAAAAACACATCGTGCATCTCGCGGTATTGCCGAACGAACCGCGCGTCCCAATCAACGGAACGAACACTCTGTAGATTCCAGTAACGGAGGCCCGCCGAGATCATTTTCTTCATCGACTGGAAAACCAGATAGGGATCACGGCGTATGTGGACGAACCGCGCATCGGGAAACATCTCGAGCAGCATGCGAATCCGACAAGTGTGGCCGGGCGACTTCAGAACCAGAGGCTTCCCGTATTTCCACGTCAGTTTCTTGAGGAAGACCGTCAGCGAGTTCTTCCATTTGGCCAGATTCTCTGCAGAAACGTCACGAAGCGTCAGATACCTGTCGTAGAACTCGCAACGTCTCGGGAACGCGAGCGCCAGATACGGCGAGCAAAAGGTGGTCGCTGCCAACGCGAATTCGTCTTCGTACGGCACGTCCCATCCGAATCGCACGTTGTCGATGCCGAAACGCGTTTTAGGAAGAAGCTTCGAGGTCAAACGGACGTTCACCGCCTCGGTCGTGAGGAACGTGTGAGGATTGAGAACCTGGTAGAGGTTCGGAAACGCAAATCGGTCATTGCGCGTCAGCAAGTTATGCAGATGCGTCGTCCCGCTTCGCCAATGTCCCAGGATAAAGAGCGGTCTCTGAATCTCCTCCTGCATATAGCGGGACTCAAACCGTCGTTTCTCCAGCCAGCGATACGCCGAATTGGCGACGCTGCAAGACGAGCTGGAAAGAAAACGCGGAATCCTCGCAGGGTGTGTGACGAATCGATTGGCACAGAGCAATCGGAACCAGTCGCCGAATGCAACGCCACCGAAAAGGCCGGGACCAAAAGCTACCGCAAGTGTTTCGCGCCAAGACATGTTGTTAGAACCGAATCTGTCTATTGTTCTGCAACTCAGTTTCTTTGATTGCGTTACATAATGTCAATCGTTTCCATCATAAACCCAACCACCACTTGGTGGTCGTGCCACTGAATTTGAAAGTTGGACAGGGCTTGATCGAAATCCAACTCCGCGATCTGTGAAACGTCAAACGTTCGGCCCCCGATCTGTCAACGATCAACCTCCGTGATCCAGTTCTCATGAGTTCTTCAGCAGTCCGGCGATCGAACGCCAGTCAAGAAGGACAATTCTTTGAAACGATACGCCGTCGAGGGTCGTCTTTCCTAATGAACAGAGCGCTGATTCAGGCTACACTCCTACAAACTAGACAAGTGATTCGTGACAGACTCGCCGCGAGCGGAATGCTGTCCGCGACAACTGCGGAACTGTCGAAAGGAGCATTGAAATCTTGGCCAAAGCAAGAACAAAGATGGTAACGGCTGTGATCGCCACTGCGATTCTCTTGACCGGCGGCGATGTGGGGGTCGGATCTATTCCGAACGGGGGGCCGCGTTTGGCGTTCTCAGGAAATGGAAAGTACAAAGTCGGCGCGACAGCACGAGTTGCCGAGGGGAAAATCAAGAGTCGGATGCAGCTATACGCAAAAGAAGGCGATCAATATCGGCAGCTATGGACGGTCGAATTCCCCGACAACACGCATCCCGCCGAAGTCTATGTGAACAATCATGGCTGCGTTGTCACGGTCGGCAACACGCTTCGTGGACTTGGTGATGGCGAGCCGGCCCTAGCGATCTATCGAGACGGTAAGGTCTTTCGGAAATACTCTCGCGACGACCTGGTGAACAAATGCGGCGAACCTGAAACGGCCAGATTTGCGACAGGTACGCGGGTCGTCTCCATTCCGCCGTCTTGGCATCGCTATTCCTATGCGTGCTTCGATCCGGAAGATCGCTTCTGTATCTGGGATGATGCTACACGGGCGTGGGTGGTTGTTGATCTGACCGATGGCTCGCTCGACAAGGCGGATCAGAAAAGCAACCGGTACTATGTCGAGCAGGCACGGAAGGATGCCTGCACGAAAATCGAAGAGAAGAACGGCGAATACTGCTACCCGTACTACTACCGGCTGGCCCGCTTTCTGCGGGCCGAAGACAAGGCGGTCTTCGAGAAGCTTCTGACAGAGCCCTACTCAAAACAACTGGGTACCGGTTACAGTTCGGGTCCCGGCGACATCTTCTTTTTTGCGTCGAATCAGTACCGCGAAATAGCGGAATGGGCGCTCGCTGCGATCGAGGATGGGAAACAGGACGCAATCGAAGATTCACACCGTTTCGATAGACACGAGGGCTACCGGCATCTCGGATCGCTGACACTTCTCGCAACGTTTCAGGAAGCCCCAACGAGCGACGACGGGATCGTGATGGTCTGGCTTGCCCCTATCGGTACCGCCGATGCGGCTGGCAGCGACCGCCCTGAACACGCCCTGGGTATTGACCTCCGATTCAAGATCCGCAAACCGCTTGTCATGCCCGTGAAAATACACTTGTACGGCATCACCCCAGGGACGTACCGCGTTCGCGGCTATTGGAACAAAGACATCGAACGGGTGTACACGATCAAGGACGACTTTTGGAAACAAACCGGGCAGTTCACGATCGAGGACATCCCAGAGGTCGAGATCGAGAAGGGCGAATCGGTGGATGTCGCCGTGTCATTCCGTTCCACGAACTAGAGCGCGTGTGGCGCAACTGTAGGGGGCCTTCGCCGTTTAGGCCATGAATCGCAGCGCCGGAGACCCCAAACGTACGTGCGACTCGCACTAGGGTCACAACAACTCGCTACTACGAGCGATCGATACTCACAGCGTCCGCCGTTGTTGGTGGGGCCAAGAACTGAGCGGGATTCAATGCTTCGGCCGTGATGCGAACTTCGTCGATCAAGCCGCGGAATGCTTGTCTGCTGTGCGTCTGTCGATTGCCGATTCCAACGCCGGGCCAGCGTCCTCCAAGCGGTCCGAAGACGCAGATCTTTGATTCGATGGTGGCGACGCGTTCGCCATTGACGAACAGGGCTTGGCAGCCGGTTCTATGGTCCAACGTGGCGGCCACGTGCAGCAACTGGCCTAAGGGAAGCGGTTTGGGTGAAAGGATGACCGATGCTCTGTTCTGTGCGTCGGCCACCAGGAATTTCAATTGACCGCTCGCTGTGATGGCCAAGTACCAGGGATCAAGGCCAAGGCGATTGTCACCGCGAAAGACTATGTGACTCATACCCACGGTTTCCCTCGCATATCGGTCGATCTGGATGTACGCCTCGATCGTGAAGCTCTCGGTCAAGTGAAAAAGGTCGTCGTCGGGTATGAATACACGGTCATCCCCACCGTCGAATCTCAGGGCCAAGTTGCTTTCGGGCAATTCCACCAGGCAATACTTCGGTCCGCCTATCGCTCGCCCATGCCGATCATTGCCGGAACTGTCCTTGATCGACTTCGATGTCCCGCCAACAGCGCCTTCTTGAAACCGCCAGTGAGCGACGATTCTGGGTTCGACCTGGATGAATCCGATGGCGTCCAAATCGTCGCCTTGGCGGCCGTATACACCGACGATCGGGCAGCCGTTGGCCGTGTATGTCATTTCCGCCCCGCCGCCGCGTCCGCCGACCCATTCGGACTGGTAGGCGTCTTCCGAGTTCAACCGCCCGTGCTCGACTCGCATGCAGATCAGACGCATGCCATCGACGCGGTGACCCGTTTTGGCGGCGATCCCTGCAACAACGTAGCCGTTCTTTGCCTTGATACGTTGGGCTTTTCCGTGAGGGACGCCGTGCCACTCGCCAACGGACTCGCCATCGCGCGTACGAAAGATCGGCCTTAGCGATTTGATAGTCAGATGACCGCCGTAGAGTGTTGATGTCGTGTACTCGAATCCGACCAGCACGGACGGTTTGACCGGAAGGACCTCGAACGACCCGCCGCCGGAGCCCCCAGCGGCGCTCGCTCGTTTCAGTTGGCCGAATTCGCGTGCGTTGTCGATGCATTCGAACAGTGGCTGGAAGTGCTTTCCCGATTTCCCTGATGCGTGTTTTGGCTTGGCCGCGTCGTCGTCAGCCGGTACTGGTGACAAGGTGATCTGCCGGAAGCACTGCCTTGGGCCCGATCCGTCCATGGGGCCAAGGATCAGACCGGCATGGCCCGGTTTCAGCTTGGGCTCGAAATCCTCGCCGGCAAATGGAGTGCGGTCCCAACTCGATCCGCCGGAGACACGTCGATCTTCTGGTACCTCCAATGCTAAAGACGCGGCTTCCCTGATCGCATGTAGGCAGATCAGTTTGTCGTCGATCCATAGCCGATAGTCACCCGAATCCGAAAGCTGGCTCACAACCTGGTGCGGGGTACCTGACTCTAGTGGCAGGATCTCGCGTGCATCCTCCGTCATCTCCACTTTGTCACTGGTGCGGGGATTACCCCAGCCGATGTCGCCCCAAGATTCGCCGCGGTGGATCGTCACGCCAGAGTAAACGGTTATCAGTACGTGTCCCGATCCGAACGGATGGATCACCTGAAAACCGTACCCTGACCCATCTCGTTGAAAGACGAACGTGAACCGCGTCCCGGGACCTTTGATCAGTTTCTCTGTCTGCACGACAAATCCAGCAGAGCCACGGCGCCCGTCTCCTGCCGGGCCAGTGAATTTCATCGCTTCGACTTCAAAGCCCGTGGGCATCTGCTTTGCGTGCATCATCGGGCAAATCAGGATTTCGCCCTCCCCCGCATGAGACCCCAATGAGGTGCCAGCGACAAGCGCAATGGCTACCGCGAAGTTCATCACAATGCTGCTATGGAGTTGTTGCTGGTGCATCGTCTCGCTCTCCAGTTCACATCAATCCACAAGAAAGGGGGTGCCCAAAGACAGAATCACCGTTCTACCTCTAGTAGAACCGCCTTCGCCTCTCCGTCGATTATCGCACAAATCGTGCACCAGTAGGTAACGAATGTGCAACAACGACGTCACAGTTCGCTTGGCCATGGGGACAACTCATCGTTCCGCCACATTTCTTGCCTTCTGCGGTAGGCGTACGATTTGTTCGAACAGAGCTTTGTTTCTGCCCGTGTTTTGAGCGCATATAAGTATAGACGATCGTAACAGTGAACGGTTCTGCGGTGACAAGTTGCAGCGGTACATTTGCGAAGTAGAACGCGATGTGGCGGTGACCTGGGAGGATCTCTTACTCTTCCGCGATGCAGTAGAGATATTGCTGCCCTCGAAGAATCAACTCGCGGTCTACGATAGCGGCCGAGGCGCTGAAGGTGTCGTTCAGCCGGTTTACTGCCAGCATCCTGGGATTGGGATCGTGACTGATCACCACGGTTGCGCCGTCACGATCGGTAATGTAAACGCGGTCGGCCGCACCGACCGGGGAACTGTAGATGTTGCGGATGCCACCGAGCCGAAATGGGCCGTGCGATTCCTCGCCGGTCTTCGCGTTCACGCGTGAGAGGATCCCCTCGTAGTGGCGAAGGAAATACAGCGAGTCTCCGTAGAGCAAAGGCGACGGAACATAAGGCGTTCGTCGCATGCGACTCCACACAACATGCTCCGTACTGGCTATATCGCCTTTGGCGCCGTCCAGCCGTATCGCCAACATAGCCTGCTTGTCATAGCTGCTGCCGACGTACGCCATCCCGTCGCCCGCCACCGGCGATGCCGCGATGTTTGCCGACAGTCCGCCGCATTCCCAGATAACGTTCCCTGTCGCGAGGTCGTACCCTCGTACGCGATTCGTACCGCTGATAATAATCTGCGGCTTGCCGTCCACTTCCACGACAATTGGCGTCGCCCACGAGGTGACTTCTTCACGCTCGGTTCTCCAACGCTGTTTGCCGGTTCGTTTGTCCAGCGCCGCCACGAACGACTGTCCTTCGTGATCCCAGTTGATGATCAGCGTATTGTCGTACAGCACGGGCGATGTGCCCTCGCCGTGCCCGTGCTTGATCTGCATCTTGCCAAGGTCTTTCTCCCACTGCAACTCGCCATCCAAGTCAAGACAATACAGCCCGTATGAGCCGAAGAAGGCAAACAGATGCTCGCCGTCGGTGGCCGGCGAGTTGGACGCGAGACTTCCCGTGTAATGCGCACCCTCGTGTGGGAGTTCGTTGCGTACAGTACGTTGCCAGAGGATCTTGCCTTGTTTGCGGCTGATGGCGAGGACCACAAACTCGTGGTGATGTGTAATCGGCAGATTGTCATGCGCACCGGGAGCTTTGCTGTGTCGAGGCTCCAGGGCGTCACCATAGGGTACGGCTGCTGTGACGAAAATGCGATCATCCCAAACGATCGGCGTCGAATGCCCGAGTCCCGGAATCGCGATCTTCCAGCGGATGTTCTTGCTTTCGCTCCATACCACAGGCGGTTTTGCGCGCGCGGCGACGCCTGTTCCCGACGGTCCGCGCCATTGCGGCCAGTATTGTGCTACGTCGCCACCACGAGCATCTTCCGCCGCTGCTACGAGCGCTAAGAGGGTGGCACATACACCTGAAAGCAGCGTTCGCGTCGCCATGCTTAACGCCTCCGCAGTCTCTAGTGCCCCACGTGAACCGAGGGCGCTCGCGCAACACGCCGTCCCCATCGTACCGCGAGATCTTCCCGCGAGTCAGTCTACTGGTTCATAACATGATACCGACTTGTTGCGTCGCGGTCAGATTTTGCCCAAGAATTGGGCATGCGGCTTGGGGATAAGGCATGGCTAGAGGACGTAACTCCGCTGCGAGAATCTATAAGTCGATATTTATCAACGAAGTCCGTCGTTGTGGCGGCTGGCCACTTCGCGACTGGCATGGTAGTTGCATTTGCACGGTTGAACATTCACATCAGCCGGCCTCATGCTGGCAAGAGAAGTTCACTTTGGCGAAGGGTGATTTAGCCGTTTTGCCGGACCATATCGCACAAAACACATGGAGGCGAGATCATGTCGTTTGGATCTTATTGTCGTGAGAAATCACTTAACGTTGTGCAAGAAGTACAAAGTCGGCTGCAAAGAAGACTGCACAACCCGGTCTTCGATGTATCGTGTGACTACCACGGTGGCGTCCTACTCTTGCGCGGGCAGTCGAAGAGTTTCTACGAAAAGCAGGTCGCGCAGGAAGCGGCACGAGGCGTGGCTGGTGTGGCACGAGTCGTCAACAATATCGACGTAGTGTCTCGGCCTGCGTAGATCGCGCAAACGCGCTGCGCGGCTCTCAGCCGCTCCCAAATGCATCAACGCGACGAGCGCGTTGGCGCCGAACACGGACAGGGAACTGCATCAAGGTTCTGGAAACGGCGACGAAGACTCTCACCGCATGCCCCATAGTCCCTGGTTGGCGAAGCGATCAGTCGTTCTCCTTCGTACGATGCAGGGTGATCAACATGCGGCCGTCGCCTTGTTTGGTTTCCAAGTCCACTGGGGCAGCCGCGCCGGGGCGCGGGTCGAGACAGATCTTCAGAGTGTCTCCTGTCAGAGAATAGATCGCCCGGACCGGCTGCCCCTGCTGGGCGCCGAGGGTCGATATGACCAACTGTTTCGGTTTCTCCGCGACGTCCAGCGTGTATTCGGTCACTAGAGTCCGGGTCTTTTCCTTGATGGTCAGTTGGTCGTGGTCGAAGGCGAACTGAGAAAGCGGGGCTTCATCGACCGATTTGCCGCTGCTTTGGAACGAGGCGACTTCCCAGACACCTTGGAGACTCTGTCGATCCAGGTGGCGTGGATCGTTCCTCTCGTCCTTGGTCAATGAACGGATCTCGAAGAAGTCGAACTGGGCGTCGATGTCCGCAGCGAGAGGATTACCACCGTTCTTGGCATAGACCCCAACGCGTTTTGGAGCGCCGTTGCCCCAGACCTTCTCTCCGACGACGGTGTAGCTGTCCCCGTCGGTGCTGTAGGCAAACTCGTAGAGCTTGCCCCGCTTCGTCACGCGGAGCCAGTGACTCTCGCTTCCTTCCTTCGGCGTCACCGAAGAGTAGTCGGACTGCTGATTCGTCTCTTGAAGGAAAACGGGCACCACTTGCGATGGCGCTTGCCGATTCCACTCCAGACTACATTTTACGTAGTTGTCATCGTCGTCATAGACCATCAGTCCAGCTTGTTGCCAGTGGGTGGTCGGAGCGAACGACTCGATCCGCGTCGTCATGACGAAATCGCCACTTTCTGCCGCCGGGTTCCGAATCAGATAGAGGTTCTTTGCTTGCGTGCCCTCGCTTAGATCATCCACCTTCTCGTTGCCGTGGATGGTGCCACGCTGCGTGGTAATGGTCAGTTTGCCCGGGTGCTTGGTCAACGACACATGAGTTGGATCATGCCGAACCGGTTCCCATTTCAGGGCCAGTTCGCCATCAAAGCCGTCGTATTCTCGGAATTCGATTTCAGCTTGAGCCGCGTCGCTCGGTCGTTTTTGCTCTGCGGCATTTAGGTCCTGAGCCCACATCAATTCTCCCGCAACGAAACCCATCCAAGTTGCCAAAACAAGCCTCGTCCCAGATCGATGCGAGACGCTACGGATATGCATGACACTTCCTTTGCTTCGAGAATGTATTGAGCAGTACGAATGGACCTTTCACTTCGAGCATTCTACAAGGTGGCTCCTCGTGGCGTCCAGCGCCGAAGTGGAAGTACCACAACAGCCGCGTGTAGTGAGGAGAAGAATCGGGTGCCGGAACTGCGTCGCTGACGCTCCTTGGTGCCGGCCTACATCTACTAGTGCCCGCAGCCGCTGGGGCCGCACGATCCGCAACTGCTCGGGCCGCACGAACCGCAGCCGGACATGGCTGATGCCAGAGTCGTCACCAGGTCGTCAAGATTGGTCGCGCCATGGAACCGGCCAATGCACCTACCGGGTGGAGCTAGAAAGAGCGTTACGGCTTCTTTGGTTTTCGGGTTGATCTCCAAATCGGACATTAGCTCCGACTCCGCTTTGTTCGTGGGATCGACCACCACGACTTCCGTCCCCTCCGCAAATCGTTCGTCGGCCTTGAACTCACGGACGCCTTGCATGGCTTCCTTTGCCGCTTTTGTCTTGCCATTTTGGACACACAACAGAACCAGCTTTCGATTCTGCATGGCCTTCAAGCATTCTGCGGTCCCCGGCGAGGCGAACGCGTTCATCAAATCCTTCGATTCCACTCGACCTGGAAAGCCTCCCGTCACCGCGCCGTTTGGAGCGATGGCCAATAGCAGTGGCAGTGGAGCGTAGGCGACATCAAAGTGGTTGACGATTTCCTTTTCGGCGGCGGCCGACACATCTACCTCGACCGCGTCGGCTCGATCCCCGACCTTTTCGATGACCGTTTCCATCACTTGACGCATGGACGTGGCTTTGTCGTCGTCTTCCTTGCGAAAGAGCGCAAAAAGGTACTTGTCGTTCTTGGCCGCCTTCTGCATCGCAGTCATACCTGTCGTGGCTTGTACGGCTTCCGAAGCGGCCACCGCTTGGTCAGTAGTGGCGGCATCCCGATCGTCCGCGGCGGTGACGCTTGCGGCTACCAGAATCGTGAAAGGCGCGACGAGGGCGGGGAGTAGAGTTCGCATATCTAATGTTCTCCGATTGGTGGACTCATCTACTGATCTCTATGTCACAATAACCGTTCGCCGACTAGCCAGATAACCGCGGTATTCGGATCGCATGGCAGCGATGACCGATGTCGGAGTAACGCTTGTTTGAGATCGACGAACAGTACAGCTTTCGGTTCACCTATCAAACGATCGCGGAGTAAGAACGCTTGCCGCAACTCGGTTTAGGGGTAGACTGGTTGCACAAAACAACATCGCCCACAGATTGTCTCGGGTGGGCGTGCTCACTGCAAGTACCGAGTGCTATGATAACATGCACTACACTGCTATCTCGGCGTGTCTGCTCGCCGTGATCGCAGTCGTGTCGCCGTCAAGTCAAGATGGAGACTGGCGTTGATTGGCTCTAACTCCTGCTGGGTGCAACGACCGAACGATGGGGAGCGAAGGGGATGGCCGAGAATCATGATATCGTGGCGGCGGTGATTCGGGACCGTGAGGATTATCGCCTCGGCGTGTCACTGGATACCGACACCGTGATGACGCTGATTGCGGTCGCGTCGGAGGACCCGAGTTGCTGGGAGGATGTGAT
>CAZUAH010000120.1:0-30077 GCA_964617665.1 uncultured Pirellulaceae bacterium | reverse complement strand
AACGCCGAAACAGGCCGCTCAACTCCACATAATCAGCAGCTTCACATAAGGGTGCCATTGTATTGTGCGATACGAATGGCCTGGACTATTGTGCTCCTTTGCGTCATTCGCGGGCAATAGAGTCCCACGGGAGCCAAGGTGAATATGCGTAAAGATAGGCTGTATATGTCGCTTGTTCTGATTGCGCAAAGTTTTCTGAATATGGCGATCATGCCAGCCGATCATATTGATAGGTTTCTCGTCATTTGGAGGAAGTACCAATGAAGGCAAAGCTATCGCTCCTATCCGCGTCCGTCGGTTTGCTCTGCGTGGTAGCACAGGCCAACAGCACTTTGGGCTCCGATTTTTCTTGCGCTGAGGACGGATGTGACGCAAAATCGTGTGGCTGTGAGTACGAATGTTGCTGCTACTGCTATCGCTTCTTTGGCGACTATCTGTACCTCAGAGCGCGCGACGCGGAAGTTGTCTATGCCGTGGAAGCCAACTCGAATGTCCCTCCCAACAACTTTCCGCCGATTCAGACCTCGCCAGTCGCCGTCTTGGACCAGGACTACTCGTCTGGTTTCCGCGTCGGATTCGCCGTGTGCGTCGATCTGTGCAGCGAGTTTGGTCCCACCTACACCCATTTCGAATCTGCAACCAATCACAGTATTACCACAACGCTTGCCGGAAGGCAGATCGAACCAATGGTGATCCATCCCGGTACGGAAAACGCGGTGACCGGTACAGTGCAGGCAGCCGGACGACACGACATCGACTTTGATTTGATCGATCTAGATTACCGGTGCAACTGGCTGGACGGTGGATCGTGGCAGGTAGGTTATCTGCTAGGTTTTCGCTGGGGAAAATTGGATCAGGATTTCGCAGCTCGCTTCACGGACGATCTTCTCCAGCCGATCAACGAGACGTCGGTGCTGACGGAAATTGACTTCAGCGGTGCCGGCGTCCGTTTTGGCTTCAATGTCGATCGTGAGGTACGATGCCACCTGCCACTGACGTTCTACGTCAACGGCTCGACAAGCATTCTGGCAGGGGAATTCACTACCACGTATCAGCAGACGATCCAGAACAACGCCGCTTTGGGCGTCGACACGGGCTGGACGGCTGGTCGTATCGTCCCGACGTTCGACTTGGAGTTGGGGGGAGGCATCTGTTCGCCAGCCGGATTGTTTCGAATGACGGCTGGATACGCCTTCGGCGCCTGGACGAACGTTGTCAAAACCGAGGACCTGATACACGCCGTGCAAACGAACGACTTCAGGGACATGAACGACAGCATGACGTTCGATGGCTTCGTATGTCGTGTCGAAGCCCGATTCTGACCGCGGGCGCGGCGAGCCGTTCCTTGTTTCCTGGACGCTTGGCGAACGGTTTGATTAGAAGTAGTTTCAAGAACCAGCATACTGCCGACCGTCATTCTGAGCGAAGCGGAGAATCTCCGAAATTGGACAGGCCAGATCCTTCGCTTCGCTCGGGATGACAACGAAGTCCGCTTTTGAAACCGCCTTTGGTCAACTCCCGGCGAACTCTGAAAGCCGCGTCGTTAGGCGTCGGGGCCAACGTCCCAGGAAAGAGCCTGCCCGCGAATGACGCGAATCGGCGCGAATGTGCGCATAGGTTTCGGTGAAAACCTCGCAGGCACCTATCACGGAAGAATTGCGACACCCGGACGCGATTGTCCGTCGCGTCTCATGTTCTTGTAGGTTGGCCCTCCGAGGCCGACCATTCTCCGACGGGCTCGGAGGCCCATCGTACTGAGCGACTGGAATGGCCTGAACCAGGCGTCAATGTTCTATGTATTCGCGCCAATTCGCGTCATTCGCGGGCGAGTTTCCTCCTCTCCCATGAGGTCGTGCGGCTCATAACTTGTTCCCCCGCTTACATTTGTCTTCACTCTCCCACGGGTTGCGGGAGGGTGACATCTCCGAAAGCTGCACGACCTCCCATGGGGCGAAGTGCTTGCGTCTGCAAGGTTCCCGTGAAGGAACGTAGGCTCGATCGAACGTAACGTGACTGGGGAGCCATCGGATCGCTGAACCGCAGTGCGAGTTTTCGATTATTTTGGTTGACTGCTACCATTTGCTTGCATTGCTGGAACGTTGCACTAAAATGCGGGGTATGCCGTCTTCCCCTCACTCGGAGACGGTTTCGCGATTATTTCGATGCCTATATCCGTTCGGATGACTGGACAAACGGTACGTCGGCAGCACCGGGGGCCGGTTAAGGAGTAGCCCGGTGTGTACGCGAGCCTCGGTAGGCACGGACACGTCGGATTCTTTTGTGCGCTGGAACCACGCGGCCGCTACTGGTGACGGCCGCCACAACCACGCCCAAGGAACCGGCCGGGTGTGAACTTGGCAACCGTGGCGGTGTGCCTCGTATTCTCCGTAGAGGAATCGAACCAATGGCACCTAAAGCAACTGCCCCTTGTCGGTATCCCGACTGTGTTCAGGACGAGAAGTGTCAGAAGCAGGAGGCGGTGTCTGTTTTCTTGAGTCGCGGTTCCGATGGGCTGCAAATGTTGGTGGACGCCTATCGCTATGCGCTGGATGTCGAACGAAGCGTGTGGGACTTTGCCATACGCATCGGTACGCTTCGGAAGGCGGGTTGCACCGACAGCGAATTGCGATGGCTCGTTTGCAGAAGCTACGTCGACCATGCGCCCGAGTTCGTGATGCCCGACGAAGAATCACGGATGTTCCGTCATCAGGAGGGGGACACGGCACGATTGAGATTCAGCCGCAAGACGTGTTTCGTGCTCACGAAGGCAGGTCTCGAGTTTGCGGAAATGCATCAGTGCGATAAGCGCCGCGCGGACTCCAACGGTCAGTCGAATGGCGCCGGTGACGTCCCTGCCAACGGACAATGCAAGCCGCAGTGGGATCGCGATCGGCAGGAGTTGCGGTTAGGAGATTCGGTTATCAAGCAGTTTAAGGTCCCGGCGACCAATCAGGAACGAATTCTGGCAACCTTCGAGGAAGAAGGCTGGCCGATCCGCATCGATGACCCATTGCCGCCTTCGCCCGATCAGGATTCCAAGCGGCGTTTGCACGACACCATCAACTCGCTGAACCGCAACCAGAAACGCCGGTTGCTCCACTTCGTGGGTGACGGATCCGGGCAGGGAATACGCTGGGAACTCGTCAACGCCCCGAAACAGGGCAAATCGGGCAATGGGCGCTTGCCATAGCGCCTTCTGCCTCTCATGAACTGCCCTCGGCGGCTCGTTCTCGGCACTCTCTGATGTAAAAGCCCGTAGGAATTGTCGCCTTTCACGTCGCGAAAGGCCGTTCCTTGGCGGAGGGCAAGACGACTAGAAGCGGTTTCAAAACCGGGAGGGCGCGGCTCCCGCCGAGCCGAAACCGCGGAACGACACGGCTCAGCAGGAGCTTCGCCCTCCCGAAATCCAATGTTCAAATGCCTTCTACTTAATCGCCTATCGACATTTGCCACGTAGATTGAGGCCAGGGTGGCCGGGGTTGGAGGGCGCGAGCCCGAAACCTCGGGGCTTCCCTCGCTGATGCTCAGTCCAGCCCCGGCCACCCAATCTGACATTGATCGATAGACGACCCACTACGTCCCGATATTTCTAACCGGCGGCGCGGCAATCGTATGCTTCCTGCGTCTACCATTTCTTGACGTCATCGGCGTCCCGTTCGTCCGGCAATTCCATTTCGCTCCACCAAAGCTTCACCACTTTGCGTGTATCTTGCTCTTTCAGGGTCGGTAAAAAGTAAACAATCTAGCGAGCCGGGCGAGCCATCTTCCATCTTATCCTATCGCTTGGCAGTGAACGCGTGGATTGTGTGCACGGCAGCACGCGGACTGGGAAGGCAGAATCTACCCTTCTATGAGTACCCGTTGGCGGAGTCGCCATGAGCAAGTTGACGCCGCGAGGATTTGGTTGGCATCGCGATCTTCCCGACCATCGCGATCTGACACCCAAGCACGATTCCGTGGTGAAACTGCTTCACGATTTGAGTCCCAGCGAGGACCGCCCTGACAAGATCGATTCTCGCGAATTCTGCGGCCCGATTCACGATCAACAGGACTTGGCGACCAGCAGCGTGCATGCTTGCCTGGGAATGATCCAGTATTTCGAGCGGCGATGTCGCGGAACGATGATCGAGCCGTCTCGCATGTTCGTGTATCGCACGGCCAGCCGGGTTATGGGTTGGGCCGACGACGGCGGCCTGCCGTTACGTACCACGCTGGAGACGATCGGCAAGTACGGCTTTCCAATGGAAGAAATCTGGCCTTACGAGCCGCATTTGGTTTCGGTCGAACCCGATCCATTCGTGTATGCCTCCGCTGATCGCCCGACAGGCGGCATGTACATCCGGTTGGACGATCGGGGGCAGGCTCCCGAAGACACGCTGGAGACGCTCAAGCGATTCCTTGCTGGCGGGTTCGCCATTGCCTTTGGATTTGCGGTCAGCACGTCGGTGACGGACGATGCCGAAATACCGTTTCCCACGGTTTTTGACGGGGTCCGCGGCGGTCAAGCCGTACTTGCCGTTGGCTACGACGACAAACGGCGAATTCGCTCGGATCGTGGCGCGTTGCTGGTGGCAAATTCCTGGGGAGCGGCTTGGGGAGACCAGGGGTTCGGTTGGATACCCTACAACTACGTGCTGTCTCAATTGGCAGCCGACTTTTGGACAATTTTGACCCCGGACTGGGTTGCATCGGGAGAACTGCAGCAACCAGCCGCGGGCGTCGAGGCAAAAGAGTGAATGGGGAGACGAACGCGGAAGCATCAGCCAATCACAGCAGTCACACGGGACGGCACACCATGATCGCAGTATCAAGCGTGGACCATCGCCTAAGGGCTTGCCAGTGCGGCATTTCCAGCTCGCGCGGCAGTCCACGACGTTCGGCATTTTCTCCCGACTTGAGATGCTCTGCGCCTACTTTCCCTTCCTTTTTTTTCAGTGATTCTTCCACCAGACCTCCCCCACGGTTCCACCAGCGCATTTGTTGCAATCGTTACCAGGTGGCGGACAATGATCTAGCTTGCGCGGCTGTCAGGCGTAGCGGACGGTATGTCGCTGCGCCGACTTGGCAAGCGCCTGGCGAGTGGCTTTTCTGGGTGGACGCGGGTTGTACTCACCACCGTTTCCGCCGTCGATTATTCGCGAAAACAAGAAAGTTCGACTGCCTTCCGAGATTCTCAGGAGGTGGTCGTCATTCGTTTGTATGAGACGTTTTACGGGGCCGCGGGTATTACGCCTGCGAGGAGTATCTTCCGGTTTTCCTGACCAAGCAACCTTGAGCTAACGGCTTACATCCTTTGACGTGAGGAGCTTCGAGATGTTCCACAATATTTTTGATTGGCTATCCGATGACACAACTCGGGGCAACCACACAACACGACGCAAGAAGAGAAGCCGCAAAGCGCGCAGAGCCGCCTTTCGCAGCGAGATGGCTCGGCAGTTAAACGTCGAACCGCTGGAGCAGCGGGTGTTGCTGGCCTACACGGGCACGGTGCTCGGTGGGGTCGTGACCTTAGTTGGAGACGAGGTTGGGAATCACATTCTGACCATCGACGATGGCGGCGGACTCTTGCGCCACAACCTTTACTCAACCTTCGGTGGCCCGTCCGGTTTCGCTAACAACTTTGATTTTGTCTCGGGGGATGGAGCGGCAGTCACGCCGATTTGGTCGGCCGCTGTTACCAGCCTTACGGTGACCAATACAAACGGGACTGACCACGCTTTGCTGGCGGCGAGCCCTCTTGTTGTCCCCAACATACTCATTTTGCCAGGAGCCAGTGCGAGCTTCACTGGTTTCGATTCCATCACTGACCTTGGAAACGTCCTAGTTGGCAGCAACGCGACCTTCGGAGCCACCGGAGCTGGCGGCATACTACTCGGGGGCGGGGGAGTGAATACAGATTTCGGCTCCCTCACGTTCAACAGCCCCGTCGGCGCGGTGACTATCCAAGAGGATTCAGCTACCCAAATCCTCGGCGTGAACACGGCTCTCAGTCTGGACCTAGACAGCGCCGGCGCGATCACCGACGCGGCGGGCGCTACGATGGCGGTGACGAACCTGGCGGACTTCAACGGCACGTCAATCACGCTGGACAATGCGGCGGCACATACGTTTGGCCAGTTGACGTTCAACTCGGCAGGCGCGGTTCAGGTTGTGGAAGCGGACGGGGCGGATATTGCGGGCGTGAACACGGCTCTCGGTCTGGACCTAGACATCGCCGGCGCGATCACCGACGCGGCGGGCGCTACGATGGCGGTGACGAACCTGGCGGACTTCAACGGCACGTCAATCACGCTGGACGAAGCGGCGGCTCATACGTTTGGTCAACTGACGTTCAATTCGGGCGGTGCCGTGCACGTTGTGGAGGCGGATGGGACCGATATTGCAGGCGCCAACACGGCTTCGAGCTTGGACCTGTACAGTGGCGGCGCGATCACGGACAGCGGTACGTTAACCGTGAGCGGGGCGACCAGTTTCGTCACGTTGAATGACGCCGGAGCGGACATCACGCTGCTCAACACCGGGTCGACCTTCGGCGCGATCACGGCTCGGGCGCGTAACGCCGCGAATACCACTAATGCATTCGGCCATATCTCCATTCGCGAAACCGTGGCCATGGACCTGGCGCTGGTCGACACGACGGCCACCGCGCAGTTCATCGCGACAGACGCCATCACGGACAGCGGCACGTTGACCGTGGGCTTGTCCGCTGGTTTTCTCACGAGGAACGACGCCGGGGCGCCGATCACGTTGGACGACCCCGCGTCGACCTTCGGGCTGCTGGTTGCCGCAACGCGTAACGCCGCGAATTCGGCTCTGGTCGATTCGTCGATCGAAATCTTTGAGAACGCAGGGATGTGGATCAATCGCGTGGAAACGGGCTCCGCGTCGGGCACCGTCGACCTGGAGGCCAATGGGACGATCACCAACGCTTTGATCGACGGCACGCCCGATGTCGAGGGCCACCAAGTGACCTTGCAGGCGGTCGGTGGGGTCGGCGGCGGGTCCATGGCATCGCCTCTGGAAATCAACGCGAACCAGGCTGACGTCTACAATGCGACCGGTGGTGCCATCCATATCTTGGATACCGCTGGTGGTTTGGAACTGACGGACCTCGGCGGACCGGACGCCAACGCCGTCAGCGGCGTGGGAGGCGGCGGCGAGATCCGAGCCAGCAGTCCGCTGACGATCAGCAGCGACGCCATCACCTCGGGCGGGATGACGTACACGGCGGCCGACACCGTGGCAGCCGGCGACGACCTGACCGTCAACACCGGGGTGACCGTACAGGACACCACGGCACAGTTGACGTTTAACGGCGGGGATGACGTCACTATCAGCCCCGGCTCTACGCTCGATGCCGCCACCATCCTGACCATCAACGGTGATACGGGCGGGGCCGTCGATGCTGCGGGGTCCACGTTGAATCTGGGTGGGGCCATGACCAGCGGTTCGAATGACATCCGAGTCAACGGCGATGTCAACGACGACGTCTTTAACATCAGCGACGTTACCACTCCGTCGGTTGAGAACATTCAAAACGATATCACGATCACGGCTGGCGGCGGCAACGACGACTTGAACCTGGACGACAGCGGCGACGGAACCGCCGATATCGTCGGCGTTACGCCGACGACCATCACGGGACTGGTCGACAACGGATCCACGATCACCTACGACGCGTCGCTGGAGGACCTGTACATTCATTTCGGCAGCCAGGCGGGCCCCGCCGGCGACACGGTCACGGTACAACCGTCGGCGAACACCGAGATGTACTTCGATGGCTTCAATCCCGTAACTGGCAGCGTCCCCGGCGACACCTTGATCTTCGACTTGAGCACCGTGGCGGGCACGCCGGTTCTGCAACTCATGCCATCCCAGCAGGGCCCTGTGGCCGCGTTGATGGGTACCGGCGTTCAAGACGTCAATTTCATGCACTTCGAGTCGTTCGATGCGATCGGCGGGACCTACGACCTCGTGATCCGCGGGGACCAAAGCAACGACGCAAATCTGTCTCCGCCCTTGCCTCCGGGGCAAGGGTTCATCGACGGCGCTCCCGACCAGATCGGCGTGAGCGTCCTGGCAGGCAACCTTCTGAGCGTGCAGATCAACGGCGTGGACCAGTTCGTTGGCGACATGGCCGACCTGAACAGCCTGAGAATCGTGGGTTCGGCGGATAACGACTCGTTGATTATCGCGGAGACTGCCGACGGCCTTCCCAGCTTCCTTGGCCAGTCTCCGAACGCGCACACCAATCCCGCATTCGACGCCAGCGGCATTGCGCCGGCGGCCGGAAACATCGGCTTGGCGTTCGATGGCGGTGGCGGCGTGGATGACATCCAGGCGACTTTCATCACTCCGCAGAACGTCGCCTACTTTTCGCACGACGGAGCAAGCTCCATCCCCGGCGGCGCCGCCGCGAATGCGGGCGTGGTCAGCATCGATCTGGAGTTGACCCTGTCGTTCGAGCAACTCGCACCAATGGCGCTCTTCGGAGCGGGCGGTTCGTTGATGCTGGACGCCACGGCGACGCCGGCTACGACAACGCTCTCGATTGATGACGACGCCTTTGCTCCCGGCCCGCTGGCGATTCCCCCTGGCGTTCCTGCTGATGGGATCACGGCCGTTTGGGGCGACGGCGGATGGGAGACCGTTCAATTCGCTGGTTTTGCCGATGTGACCGTGCGCGGCGGTGTCGGCGCGGAGACGATCGATGTGGTGGGCATCGACCATGATGGCGTCCTGACCGACATTATTCTGGATGGTGATGATACGTTTAACGCGGACGCCAGCGACGACACGCTTCGCGTGCAGACGTTGCCGCCGCTCGTGACGGCGACCCTGATGGGCGGCCTGGATGGTGGTATTACGGGCGATATCTACGAGTTGGATAATGTGACTCCGGTGCGTGGCGGCGAGCCCATCGCGCGCGTGGTTGGTTCGCTGGACTTCGTCGAAGGTCCGGTGGTTATTCAACCGGCCAGTTCGCCTTCCCCGGCCTTCCTGGCGCCAGAAGAAGGCGGTTTGGAGACGTTGAACATCGTCGATACGGCCGATGCCACGGGCGATAGTGCGCCAGCGATTGCCATCACGGACCTGGATGTCGACGGCATCACGGGGCCCGACGTAGCGTTGGGGCCGGACATCACGTACGGTTTCGATCCTGGCACGGCGACGCCGTTTGATCCGATTGAGACGGTCAACATCGACACGAGCGCCACGGCCGCAGACATAGTGAATGTACTCAGTTCGCGCGCCGGTTCGATCTACAACATCGACACGGGCGGGGGTGTGGACACGATCAACGTATCCAGCGACGCTCCGACCAATGCGGGCGATCTGGATGGTATTCTGGGCGTGTTGAACTTTGACACGGGCACGGAAGCCGACTCGCTGATCGTATCGGATCTTGGCGACGCGACTCCGGATACATACGACCTGACCGAGGTGGGCCCCGAGACGACGCTGTCGTTTCTGGATGGCACGGCGGACATCAACTATGACGTGAGCGGCGCCGGGCAATTGGAGACGTTTTTGCTGATCGGCCCGGCTGTTGGCGGCAGTACGTACGATATCAATGACACGACGGGCACCAGCAGCAACACGGTGAACGACGGCGACATTGCGACGCCGGCCAACAGCGGTGATTCGACGTTCAGCATCCAGGCGGACGCGGTGGCTCCCGGTTCCAGTAACACGTTCAATGGTCTGGCGGGGCTCGATACGTTTAACGTGGACTTTGCGGCTGACCTGAGCATCCCGGCGACTTCTTCGTTCGAGATCAACGGCGGGGATCCCAGTGCGGATACCAGCAACCGCGACGAAGTGAATATCGACACATCGTTGGATACGGGCGGATTCGCGCGCACACTGGGGCTGACTTATCCGGGCGCTGGTGGCAGTGTGGATATCACCGGCCTGGGGACGGCCACTTTCCTGGACATCGACGAAGTAGAAACGGTGATTTACGCGGGTGGCGGCGATGACGACGCGGGCACGGTGACCGGCACCGGTGGCAACGACGATCTGACCGTAGCGCCGATCGATACGGACGAAGCGCTGGTGTTCATCGGAGGGAATCCGTGGGACGGCCCGGCGCCGGCGGATCCGGAGACGTTTTTCAATGCGATCCCAGGTATCGGCGAGAGCGACGGTACGACGGGTCCGGATATGCGATTGGATGGGCTGGGCTCGTTGACCATGGATGGCGGTGCGGGGACGTTGGACCATTTGTATGTTTATGGTGAGAGCGAAGACCCGATCACGGCGGGCACGAACGATCCACTGGGCCTGGGTATGAGCGGTGGCGCAGGGATTATCATTCCGGGGCAGGGCGTAGGGAACGCCTATGACGAGATCATCGTGACCGATGCGCTGGTTCGTTTCGTGGATGACGCTCAGACGCCCACGGCCGATGTATTGCTTCCGGTGACGATTGCGACGGCGTCGTTCGTGCAGCCGGACGAGACGACGTTCGGTTTGACGGTGAACGCCGGATTCGAGGCCAGCCCGCCGCCGGTGGTGACGACGGGCTTCCCGCTGGAAGTGGCCGACGACATTGTGGCTACGATTTCGAACAACTTCTCGATGCAGGTCAACGGCGGCGATCCGATCCCAACGTTCGCTCCGGACGGGGATCGTTTGAATGTGGTCACGCCAGCCGAAGTAAACGTCTTCAGCGACAAGTCGGGGCCTCCGATCGTCTCGGTCACGTCGGGTGCCAGCCCCTTCAGCGTGGGCTTCAGTTCCATCGAATTCGCCTTGTTCACGCCCGGTAACGGCCAGGTGAATTTGATTGGCGACAATAACGACTCGACGGTTAGCCAGACAGACAACTTCATCGTTTTGGGCCAGGACGTGGACGGTGACGGTAGCGGGGCAAACGAGTTCTCGTTGCGCATCAACGCGGACACGGTGGCTCCCGCCTTCCCGGCGCTGTACTTCGATGGGGTGACAGACTTGAACGTGTTCGGCGACGACCAGAATCCACCGCCAGGTGCCGCAGATCCCGCCATCGACACACTGGAAATCACTCCCTACGCCGACGACACGCCGCAGGGCTGGGGGATCGACGTATTCTTCGACGAAGGCGATCCGTCGGGCGTGGACGGTGCGCAGGCCGACCTGATCATCCTGCACACGTCGCTGCTGGGCGGGCAAGTGTCCGAAGACATTGTGATCCAGCCTTCCGCCCCGGACAGCGGTGAAATCGTGGTGACCAACGGCAGCTTCGGCACACCGATCGTCGACATCGACTATGTGGCCAACACGGACATTATCGTTCTGGACGATGACGGGTTCCTGAACGATACGGATACGCTGACACTGCGTGGCACGAACCCGGACAATCCGAACACGAACGGCGACGAGTACGTGGTGGTGGACTTCACGGCAGCGGGCGATGTGAACAACCCGATCATCCGCGTGCTGGACAGCCTGGGTGGCGACGGTCCGGATCCGCTTCCCTTGCCACCGGTTAACGACGTGTCCCTGTACAACCTTCGCACGTTCGCGGGCTTCAGCACGTTCAACTTGGAATTATTGGGCGGCAACGACACGCTGGATGCCACGATGGCCGCGGGCTTTACCTTGGATTTCGATGGCGGCGACGGGAATGATCTGTTGCTGGCCACCGATCCGGCGGGCACGACCGATGTGTACTACACGCCCGGATCAGACGTGGGCTCGGGACGCATTCAGTATGACGATCCGGCTGCGGCCGCGATTGACTTCCGGGGCTTGGAGCCGGTGCAGTTGGTGGGTGCCGCTGCCACGTTGAATGTTGGTAGCGTTTTGCCGGCCACGCCTCCGAGTCCGTTGAATGCCGACAACACGATCAACTTTACGAACGGCCCCGGCTTCGGCACGTTTACGAACACGGGTCTGATCTCGGTCGACGCGTACGAGACGATCGAGTTCGGCGGATACGCCACCCTGGATATTGACGCGGGCGCCGGCAGCGATGTGATCAACATCAACAATTTGGCAACGCCCGACGTGTTGACCGATCTGAACGTGAACGGTCAGGATCCGACGGCCAGTGATACGCTGATCGTCAACGCGATCGCCGGCACGCTCGATGCGCTGACGGTGGTACCCAGCGCCACGGTACAGGGAGCCGGAACCGTGGTGCGTTCGGCTGCGTTGGACGTGGACTACACGGGGATTGAGGATCTGAGCCTGGTGGGCCAATTGGCCGACATCGATTCGTTCGGTGTGGATGGCACGGCCGGAAACGACTTGTTCGAGTACTTCACGGGCGACACGGTCGACACGGGTACGGTGCTGGGCACGATGAACGTGGGGGCAGGAACAGGCGTCTCGTTACCTGCGATCACGTTTTCCGGGATGCATCCGGTGGCCCCGCGCGCGTTCAATGTGTTTGGCAACCAGGGTGGTTCGGATATATTCGCCTTCTGGGCAACGGACAACCCGGACGGGATCGTCTACGACGGAGCCAGCGGATTGATCAGCTTTATCGGCGGCGCGCCGATGGCGATTATCGACGTCGGTACTGCCAACAGCCCCATAGCGGCCGGCACGACCGCGGAAGTGGCCATCGAGGGCAAGCTGGGCGGCGACGATATCACGGTCACGCCCGAGGCCGGCGTGACCATCAACGTGGACGGCAACGAGGCTTCCTCGGGCAGCGACACGCTGACCGTCGTGGGCACGGGCGGCAATATCACCTTGAACATGGATGCCGAGACGGTCAGCGAGGCCGCTCTAGGGCCGGTGGGCTACCTGGGCATCGAAGAGTTGGTTGTCGACTTGACCGCCGGTGGCGCGTTGACGGTCGAGGCTTTGGCGGACGACGACGATATCGTGGTGACGCCGCTGACGGCGGCTACTCCGCCTCTGGCTCCGGATACGGACAACGGCTTACTGGTATTGGCCAATGCGGCCGATTCGACGCCCGAGGTGTTTTATCTTGGTGTTAGCACGATCGACGTGGGCGGCGGGGGCGGACAGGATACGCTGGTCGTCAACGGCACAACGGCCGGCACCACGGCGACGCCCGAGGCGTTCACCATCAGCGACACGTCGGTGGCCACGCCCAACGGCACCGTCACGTTCAACGGCACGGCCGAAGCGATCGAGGCCCTCACGGTCAACGGCCTGGAAGGCGACGACGCGTTCACGGTCACGCCTGGTTCGATCCCCATGTTCGTCGATGGCGGCGACCCGATCGCGCAGAGCGACACGATCCTTCTGACCGCCCAGCCGGGCGTAACGTTTGCTCCGGGTCCGGAAGGCGATGAAGGCAGCTTTGCCTTCACGGCCGACGAGACGGTCAGCTTCGACCGGATTGAGGCCGCCGCGGTTGACCTGGCGGCCGCCGGCGGTGCAGCCACGATCGCGGGCACGGGTGACGACGACCATATCACGGCCACTGGTACGGGGGCAGGTACGGTCGACGTGCAAGTGAACGATGGTCCGATCGTGACATATATCAACGCCACGTCGCTGACCATTGGGAGCGGGAACGGCGACGATGATATCGTGATCGACGCGGGTCTGGCCACGGCGGCCGTGGCGTTCACGGTCCAAGGCGGTTCGTCGACCGACGGCAGCGATACGCTGTCGGTGGTCTCGATCGCAGGTGCGGACAACCTGGTGGTCCAACCGTCGGCCCTGGGCGCGGGAACGGTCACTCATTCGGGTGCCGCCGGCAACGTTGCCTACACGGGGATCGAGAACATTGAATTGGTCGGCCAGTTGGCCGACATCGAGTCGCTGGGGGTGGATGGAACGACGGGCGAGGACTTGTTCCAGTACTTCAGCGGCGACACGACGGATACGGGCGAAGTCAAAGGGATCATGGACATTGCCGGGGCCGGCGCGGGTCCCTACGCTTTGCCAGCGATCACGTTCACCGGCATGCATCCGCTTGCGGCGCGGACCTTTGGCACGGGCGCTGCGGAAGACGACAACTTCTTGTTCCACGGCACGAACCTGAACGACGAAGTCGCGTACAACGGCGCCGGTCTGCTTACCAACGACATTGATGGCAACCGGGTCACCACGATTGGGCTGGGCGCCTCCGTGACGGATATTCTGATCTCCACCGAAGACGGGGACGATGCGATCGACGTCACGCCTGCCGTGGGTGTTGTTGTGGTGGTTCAGGGTGGCGAGGGTTCGCCTTTCAGCGACGAGTTGACGTACAATTCGGCTGGCGCAACGATCGTGGAACTGGGGACGGGCGACATCGAGGACGCCGGTTCGGCCGGCGGTCGGGATGCATCGTTCTCGGGCATCGAAGTAGTGAACGTGGTCGCAGGCGGTGCGGCCGTGACGGTGGAAGCGACGACGAGTGACGATACGGTTCGCGTGCGTCCGACGGGCGCGGCCGCGGCGACGGTGTTGGCGGACGGTCAACCCGTGGTGAATGTGTCGGGAAGCGGGGCATTTACGGTCGATGCGGACACGAGCGCTGGCGATGCTGGCGAAGACACGGTTATCATCGAGGCGAACGAATCGGACAACAACCCGATCACGGTGACCGATTCGTTGGTGACGATCAACACGTTGCTACCGGTGAATATCAGCAACCATGAAGCGTTGGCCGTGCAGGGCGCTCAGGGCGACGACACGTTCAATGTGACACCCGGCGCGGTACCGATTTTCATCGACGGCGGGGACCCGATAGGCACGGTGGGCGATACGCTGGTAGTTGACGCGGGAGGCTCCGCCGTTGTCGTACATCCCGGACCCGAGGCGGACGAGGGCGGTGTCGAAGTCACCGGGGATGAACTGGTCAGCTTCGATCATATCGAGGCCGTGACCGTCAATAACGCTGGGGCGGCGAGCCTGTGCGGCACACCGGACGGGGACGAGATCACGGTTTCCGGCACGGGCGTCGATTCGGCCATTGTGTGGGTCAACGATCAAGTGCCCGTGACGCTGAACGGGCTCACCTCGCTGCATATCTGCGGGCATGCGGGCGACGATCGTATCGATATCGACGTGAATACGCTCGCTCTGGGTGACGGTAACTTCACAATTGATGGCAACCAGATCGCCGGTCAGCCTGCTGACGGCGTAGCGGATCACGACATCGTCACACTGACCGGAGCGGACCCGACGTGGACACCGCTGACGGCCGATAGCGGCCAGATGCAGGTCGACGCGCAACGCGTGGACGTGGACGACGTGGAAAGTGTGATCTACGACGGCGAAGACAACGATGAAACGTTTACCGTAATGGGCGACGCTGGCGGCAATATTATTGTCCACACGCCTAGTGGATTCGTAGATGCAGGCCGTGTCCAGGTCGACAGCTTGCTCGCGATCGATTACGAGGACCTCGGATCCTCGGGCTTGGTTTCCGTGGATGGGGGCGGTGCTGTTCCGTTGGCTGATACTCTGGTAGCGGAGGGGACAAACGGCAGCGACTGGATCCAAGTATCGTTTGCTGACCTGGACGCTGGCGGCGTAAATGATGACATTGTGGTCGGCTTGTGGAGCGCGGTGGGCAACCATGTGCTAGTTATGTCCACAGACGTTGACGAGTTTGAGATTCGCAGCCTGGAAGGCGATGACGACATCGACGTGATCGCGACCACCGCGGTTGATGTCGAATTGGCCGTGTACGGCGGCGGACCGGAAGCCGGCAGTGATACTCTGAATATCGAGGGCGCGGCCGCCACGGTCGAGGAGGTTACGATCGCCCCCGATGGGTTGCACAGCGACGACCAGGACATCACCATCCTAGACACTGGGAACACCACCAGCACCTGGATCGACGTGACCGGGATCGAATTGATCACCTACTTGGGGCTCACCACTGACGACCTGCTGATCGTCGAACTAGGCGACGGCGACAATTCTGCACGCGTCGAGGCTGGCACCAACGCAGATCTGGTCACGTCCGATAGCCTGCCGGACATCGAGTTGACGAACGTGCTTACGCTGCGGGTCGCCGGTCAATCGGGCAGCGACCAAGTGACTTTCGCCACCGCCGAATTGGCCGAAGCAGTCAACTACGAAGCCGACCTGGACGGCAACGATACCCTGGCAATCGAAGGAACCGATGGCGCTGGCGACGACTTCGCCGTAACCAATCCTCAGGTGGGAGGTTATCCTCCCGACTTGGCAGCCGATCCTTCTGTGATGGTTACGGATGTTGTTAACACCGTCGTGGTGGCGGAGATCAGCAACACCTTGGGCCGTCTGCAGATTAACACCCAGGGCGGCGACGACGTGGTGACGATCGACGCGGGCGCGACGGACGTTATCACGGTACCGATCACGTTCGACGGCGGTACGAACTCGGACCGGCTGGAAGTCATGGGGGCTCCGGCTACGGCGGTGGATACGGTGACTTACAGTCTGGGGCCGGCCACGACCGAAGGTCGGTTGTTGTACGACGATGACGCCGATCCGACCAACGGCGTGCTGATGACGATCGATTTCCTGGGTCTGGAACCGGTACAGGACAACTTGGTCGCTGCGAATCTGGTGGTCAACGGGACCGGCGCGGAGAATGCCATCAACTACACTGCCGGCCCCGGCGGTGGCATCTTTGTGGGGAATACCGGTCTGGTCTCCGTGGATGCTTTTGAGACCTATGAGTTCAACAATAAGGCCACGCTGACGTTGAACGGCTTGGCTGGTGACGATGTCATCAACTTGAACAACGCTACCGTGCCCGCCGGCTTGGGCACTGGCGTGGCGGCTGGAAGTCCCGTCATCACGGTCAACGGCAACGATTCCACCACGGGCGACCTGGTGATCGTCAACGGCACCACGGCCGCGGACACGATCGGTTTTGCCCCCACCGCCGCCGACGCGGCGACCTTGACGGGTGTGCAGGCGGTGGCTCAAGTGGATGTGGCGACGATCGAGCACGTCACGATCAATGGCCTTGGCGGAAACGACGCGCTGACTTACACCAGCCCCGGCGCGGGCGCGGAACTCACCTTAAGTCCGGGCGCGAATGTCGACTCAGGCTCGATCACCGCCGACGCGTTTGCCGGCAATCCCCTCGTTCCGGTCTCTTACGAAGACCTAGACGCCGCTGGCAGCCTGACCTTCGCTAACTCGGGCGGGGGCCGGACCGACGGCCTGGATGTGATCGGCACCGACAACGATGACCTGTTCAGCCTGACCAGCATGGGCACGCTGCAGATCTTCAAGCCGGCCTTCCTGCCGGCGGTCACGTTGCCCATTTCCACGCCCGGCGTTACGTTCCTGCGGCTGATCGGCCGTGACGGGTCGGACGCGTTCAGCATTCCAGGCGATCACCCGATCGATACGGGTGTGGAAGTCCAGGGCGGCAATCCCGACAGCGGCAGCGACGTGTTGAACTTCACCTCGTCTGGAGCGAATCCCACAACGGTCGACTTCAGTATCCAGCGGGTGGTCGAGGATACCTTGAATCCAGTCGACTACTCCGGCATCGAGACGATCAATGTAGACTCGACCCTGCTCGGAGTGAACATCATCGGGACCGCGAGCGACGAGGACGTGACAGTGACACTGGCCGATGCCAACAGCGGCAAGGTCGAACGCGGACTGGCCGTCCAGCAGAACGGGCAAGTCGCGTCCACGCTGGTGGCTCCGGTGGTCAACTACTCCAACACCGCGGGCAACGCGATTGACTTCGACCTCGGTGGTGGCGAGGACACACTGATCGTCGTCGAAGGTGCGTTCACCGGGCCCGGAGCGGCACCCGCGGCATTTGATTCGGAGATTGATGTGGACGTCCCGGCGGACACGATCACGATCGTCAATGATCCTGCCGGCGCAGCGACCGCCGCTGGTACGGTCAGTTGGACCAATGATGCGGATCTGGCGTCTGTCGAGGTCTTCGGCCTGGAAGGCGACGACCAGTTCGATATCACTCCGGGCGACGCGACCGTCTTCATCGACGGCGGAGATCCGATCGGTGAGACGGCTGGCGATTTGATCAATATCATCGCGGGTGGCGATCCTGTAGTCGCCGAAGCCGGTCCCGAAACGGACGAGGGCGGCTTCATTGTGGGCACGAACGAACGGATCAGCTACGACCATATCGAGGCATTGGGTGTGTTTAGCGCGGCCAAGGCCATCATTGTGGGTACAAACGACGACGATGAAATTACCGTGATCGCTCGCGACGATTCGACCCATTCGGCGCTGGCCGCACTGACGCCGGGCGTCCAGGACTTCACCACCACGGTCAACGCCGGCCCCGAAATTCTCTGGGCCGACACGCCGCGGGTGTTCATCGACGGTGCCAGTGGCGACGACGATATCACGCTCCGCACACCGGCCCCGAATGCAGCCGATCCCGCGATTTGGAATGTGGAGGCATTTGTGGCCGGCGGCTTACCGTCGACGCCCGAAGTGGGGGATCGGCTGCGAGTCGAAACGCCCTACCAAGACAATGACGTCGTCTATCAGCCAAGCGCTCCGGATTCGGGGATCATGTGGATCTACGACGATGGGATGACGAATCTGCATTCAACCATTCGCATCGGGTCGTGGAGAGTTGACGATGACGGAGTCGCCGGATTCCAGGATCCGTTCGAGTACGTCTCATCACCGGGCGGCGTCGAGACGCTGCTGTACGACGGAATCAGCGCCGAAGGCGGCTTTGATCACGACAACGACGGCCCGACGACCGTTCCGTGGGACCCGCCCACGTACACGGATGACTTGACCATCCTCGGCGACGGGTTCGACGATCCCACGTTGGCTGACGAGTTGTTCGTCCACACACCAGGCAATGCTCCGGATGCGGGCAGCGTGGCCATGGTGGACGAGACCAACGAGCAGACCATGCTGGGCATCAGCTACAACGGTCTCGGCTTGGCCGGTACGGTGACCGTGGACGGCCAACTGGGCGATGACACGCTGGTGCCTGTGGGCACGGATGGCAGTGACGAAATCGGCGTGACGTTCACGGCAGCCGATGCGATCGATTTGGACGTGACCACCTCGCTGGGAACGCATGTCGATTTGCTCAGTGCCAACGTCGAGAACTACGAGATTCGCAGCCTTGAGGGCGATGATGACATCAACGTCCTACCCACTGCGGCCGTCAACCCCGTGGTCAACGCCAGCGGCTCGTTTGCGGTCTTTGGCGGCGGGCCAAGCGGAGGCAGCGACACGTTGCACCTTACGGGCGCGACGACTCCCGCCGTGGCCGAGACGGTTACGGTCGCTCCGGATGCAACCAATAGCGACGACCAGGACGTTACGGGTCTGGGAGCGCAGATCGACGTGACGGGTATCGAGCTGATCACCTACACGGGACGGGACACCGATGACACGCTGATCGTCAATCCGGGTGATGGGGATAACGAGGTCTTTGTCCGGCAAGGCCACGGCGGCGCCGACATCGTCTCGTCCGACTCGTTGCCCGACATCGAGTATGACGACCTCCAAACGTTCCGTGTCCGCGAAGGGATTGGCAGTTTCGACCGAGACATTGTCACGTTTGTCCTCTCATTCCTTGGCGGAGCCAACAACTACGAAACCGACCTGGGTGGCGCGGACAGGCTGATCGTCGAAGGATCGGCTGCGCCCGACACCCTGACGGTAACGAATCCGGCTGCGGGCAGTGTGGCCGTGACACATAACCTTGGCAACACGGTAACTGATTTGGGGACCGCTGGAGTACTGGAGATCAGGTCCCTTGGCGGCGACGATACGATCACGGTGGACGTGGACGCGCCGTCCGACGTGATCACGGGTCCCATGATCCTGGTCGACGGCGGAGCCGAGTCCGACGTGCTCGAAGTCACGGGCGATCCGGCTACGGCCGTTGACGAGGTCATCTATAATCCGGGACCCGCGATTGACGAAGGCCGCCTGGTTTACGAAAGCGCAGCCGACGTGGTGCTGATGACGATCGACTTTGTCGGTCTGGAACCCGTGAACGATTTTGTCATCGCGGCGAACCTGACGATCAACGGCAGCAATGGAAGCACGAACGAAGAGAATGACATCACCTACCTGCAAGGCGCAGCCGCCAACCTCGGTCGGGTGACGGTCGACAACTTCGAGAGAATCGACTTCCAGAACAAGACGAACCTGAACATCAACGGGCTGGCAGGCGACGACACGGTCGTGCTGGACAATGCCGCATTGCCGACGGGTCTGCAGACGGTTACCGTCAGCGGCAACAATGGCGACGATGCGATCCAGGTGCTGGCCCTGCCGGACGCCAGCGCTACCACGTTTGTGTCTGCCACACTGAACGGCAACGACGGCCAAGACGTGATCGACGCCAGTGAACTGGCCGTGGATACTCCGCTGACTTTGAACGGCGGTGCAGGCCCTGACGTGCTGACAGGCGGCCGCGGCGACGACACGCTGAACGGCGATGCCGGCGACGACCTGCTGGTTGGCGGCGATCCGGCCAAGACGCCCATCATCGGCGACAACACTTATGACGGTGGGACAGGCTTCGATACGATCGGAATCCTGGGTACGCTGGCCGACGACGCGATCGACGTCAACCAAACCAGCGCCACCGCGTTGACCTCGACGGTCAACGGAAACGCCTCGAGCGAGACTTTCGATAATGTCGAACAAGCTCGACTGGAAGGCGAGGAGGGCGACGACACGTTCCGCGTCACGGTCAGCGATACGTTGTTCCTGCCCGCTGCGGATCCGGATGCCGACGTACTGCGGTATAACGTCGTGGGCGGACCGTCCACAACCGGCGACCGGCTGAACGTGGTCGACGACGGGGACGGCGACACGGTCATTCATCGACTGTCGCGGGCCGTGGATACGGGCACGATCAGCATCGCTCCGGACCATCCCAATGGCGAGGCACCGCCAGTGCTCTACGCGGGAGTGGAACGCGTGGACGTCACGCCGATCGATAGCATTACGGGCCGCACAGGCACGGATGGGCTGGGCAGGTTGTTTGTGTTCAAGGCGGATCCGTTCGAGGCGAACGACCAGATGGCCAACGCCACGTACCTGGGCTCGGACACAACGATCAATGTGGATCCGACAATCGATCCCGGCCCGGGGCTGCTGGGGACGCCGGCCGATCAGGACTTCTACCGTGTCGTGGCGGAGAGGACCGGGACGCTGGACTTCCAAGTCTACTTCCAATCGCAGGGTGCGCTGGCCAACGGTCGTACAGGATTGCCCGGCGACGGCAACTTGGACATCAACGTCCTGGATGCGGCCGGGAATGTCATCGCGGGATACGGCAGCAACGAAGCCGCCGCGACCGATGCCGATGAACGTGTCCGCATTCCGGCCGTCCAAGGGCAAACCTACTACCTGCAGGTCCTGGGAGCGGCCGACGCGATCAATGTCTATAACATTACTGTGGTAAACTCCGCTCCGCCAACCCCGTTCGACCTCGAATTGGCGGACGCACCCGTGGGCGACGACACACTCGGTAACACGCCATCCAACAGCGACACGGGCCGTTCGCAGTTCGACAATGTGACTCGCGACGACACGCCGACGATCATCTTCCGGTTGGACGATGCCATATTGCTAGAGGATCTGCAGGGCAACGATGGTACGTCATTCACAAATAGCCCACCAGACGAACAGATTCCGATACCGTTCCGCGACGCTGTGCTGAATCATGGTTATCGGATCGCGATCTTCGACGAGGGCGTAACCGATCCGGCCGCTGGCTCAGGCACGGCTTTGGTCCAGAGGCCTCTTGGCTTTGCAACGCAGTTGGAGGATGGGCTTTACTCCTTCACAACGCCAGCGTTGGACGACGGGAGTCATTTCCTAACGGCTCGGGTTCAGATGATCGATCCGGCCACACCGCAGCAGACCGGCTGGGGCGATCGCAGCCAATCGCTAGAGATCGTGGTCGATACCGTCGATCCGCCGGTCTTCTTCGGACTGCAGAGCGATACGACCGACGGGCTGCATCCGGACAGCGATACGGGCATCATATGGCAGCCCGCATCGCACGACGACCGAATTACGTCCGACACCACGCCGACGTTCTGGGGCCTGGCCGAGGCGGATACGATTGTTCGGCTGTTCGTCGACACGAATGGCAATGGCGCGCTCGACCTAGGCACCGACGTCTTTATCGGCGAGACGGTGGCCGTACCCTTCGACGGCACGAACCAGTTCGGCAACGCGACGGGCGATCACAATAACGGCCAGTGGGAACTGACGTCCACTGTTGATATGAACGATGATGATCTACTAGCCGCTTTGTTCGCCGGTGGCCAAATTCCGACCGCTACGACTCGCGACGGCCTCCGGACAATCCTGGCCAATGCCGAAGACGTGGCCGGCAACGTCAGCAGTCCACCGGTCGAGTTGGAGATCTTCATAGACGGGCAAGGTCCACGGATCACGGATGTCGAGATCAACGCGTTGAACGATCCTTACGATCTGTTCGATCCGAAGCCGTCTGAGGATGGCCCCACACCGTTGGTGAACTCGCTGGTGGTCAGCGTGGATGATCTGCCCAATCGTGCGGCCAACTGGCTGTTCGCGGCCCTGAAGACGCATCCGGAAGCGGTTGTCAATTGGGTGGGCGGTGTATCGACCGGTCCGTTCGAGCCAGACCTCGGTTTGGATCCCGCGTTCTTCTCGGTTGTCGGCGATGCTAACGGCAACATTCCGATCGGCCGCGTCATGTTTACCTCGGACGGTAACCTGGCGACCGCGGCGACGGATGCTCTGACCGCGGGCCAGCCCGCCACGGGATACATCACGATTGACTTCACTAACCCTGGTACTGATGGGATCTTCGGTACTCCGGATGACATCTTGCGGCCGTTGCCCGACGACCGGTTCACCTTGACCATCAACGACGACTTGATGGACTACGCAGGCAACAAGCTGGACGGGGAATCGCACACGGCCGAGCCCCATGAGATACCCGAGTTTCCGACGGGCGACGAAATCCCCGGAGGCGACTTTGTAGCGCGGTTCACGGTCGATAGCCGGCCGGAAGTCGGTGTGTACCATTCGGGCAGCGTGTGGGTCGACACCAACGGCAACTCCACCTATGACCCAGACAACGGGGACTTCACTAATCGGGACATCACGTACATGCTGGGCGTCACAACAGATGATCTGTTTGCCGGCAACTTTGCAGGTCCCGGGCCGGACCTGACTTTCAATACGGCAGACGATCCTCCGGCGGACGGTTTCGACAAGTTGGCCGCGTACGGGCGGATCGGCAGCAATTTCCGCTGGCTGATCGACTTCGACAACGATGGCGTATGGGATACGAATCACATCGATAACGTGGCAGTGCCCCCGAGCGGTTTCAACGGTCTTCCGGTGGCGGGTAACTTCGACGGCAACTCCACCAACGGCGACGAAGTGGCCCTGTTCGGCGGCAGCACGTGGTGGTTTGATACAGATCACAACTTCCTCGTGGACGCCACGGTGGCCACGCCAAATCTGATCGGCCTGCCAATCGTGGGCGACTTCGATGGAGACGGCTTCGACGATCTGGGGACTTGGAGGGACGATCAATTCAACTTCCTTCTGACCAACGGAGTGGCCAACTCGTGGCTGACGGGCGGAGCCGTGTTCCGGTCGATTGACTTCGGCTTCATTGGCGTGCGCGAGGTGCCGGTAGCCACCGACATGGATCAGGACGGCATCGACGACATTGGCCTGTGGGTGCCCGACCGAGCTGGCGTGAATCCGGAGAACGCCGGTGAATGGTACTTCTTGGTCTCGAACGATCCGTACGGCAAGGATGATGCCACGGGCAATGCGGATGGCGTACTCGGCCTACGAAATACGGGTACGGTCAACATGCTCGACCACCTGTTCACCCCTGTGCCTTTCGGGCCGGATCAGCATGCGGTGTTTGGTGACGAGTTTGCGATACCCGTGATAGGCAACTTTGATCCGCCCGTCACGCCTAGTACCTCCATGCCATGGATGATCGGCAACACGAATCCGGACAACCCGTATGACGTCAACGGCGACGGATACGTTACCACGCTGGATGTGTTGATCGTGATCACCGAGATCGAACAGGACGGCACGGGACCGCTGGGCAATCTGGTCTCGATAGCTGGGCCATATGTCGACACATACAAGGACGGGGTGCTTTCGACGATGGATGTGCTGGCGGTGGTTGGCGCCGTTAACGAGCAGTTCGGCGGTGGCGCCGAAGGAGAGCAGGCAACCGCGGCTGGAGATTCCACAGCGGTTGACGCCGTCGTCGATCCGGCAGATTCGATTGACCAACTGATGACAATCGAATTTGTCGCGGTACCGTCCGGCGGCTCCGTCCAAACACAGCCCGACGGCCCGAGCGCACTGGGTATCGATAGTTACTTGGCCGCGAGTGACGACGAGCCTGTGCGTGAGGCGACCTTGTTCGGCGATGAACTGGACAGCGTGGTGCTCGACACCGTGGCGGAGAATGGAAACGATTCCCCGATTGAGTTGGATGCGTTGCTGGATCTGGAGTTAGCGCTCTCGGACATCGCCGCGGATGTCAGCCAAGCTCGGCGAGACGATTGACGATTCCATAGCCAACAATCGTAGTGGCACGCCCACGAAAGAAGGGCGTGCCATGCTCGAGCTTCACGTCATGCCACCGTCCATCTTCCATTGACGCTGTAGCCTTGGGAATCGCCCAGGCCACAATGCGACGGGCAGGTTGCGCCGGTACACCGTCTCCGGACACGGCTGATGAGAACTGATTCGGCTCTCGCTCCGCCATAACCCCTTCCACGGAGCGAACGGCGACTATCCGCCGAAGTTCTCTTTCTCTCCCTTCCCAGCTTCAAAACGTGAGTGTCGACGTGAGGCCGATGCAGTCGTTTGTCTGTGAAGGGCAATCGAATCAACCGCCGAGCGTATGGCTTCAAATACATGCCCAAACAGACGCTTGTCAGTTGTGCCCGTTTGAACATAATGAATAAGTGGTTCATACCCGGCGTGCCACCCTCCAGAAATCCCGCCTGTCGTTGCTTTCCAAACCACCGATCAAGGAGATAGTCCACTGTCTAGTTCATCCAGAACCGGGTTGTTGGTCGTATTGGCTGTTGTGGCGCTGCGTCTGGCGGTCGGCTGGCACTTTTTCCGTGAAGGTGCAGACAAAATGGCAGCGGGCGATTTCAGTTCCGCCGGTTTCATGGAGGCTGCTAAGGGGCCGCTGGCACCCACATTTAGAAGTGTGGTCTGGGATGTCGATGGCTTGGCCCGTTTGGACCAAGAGGCGACGTTGGATGCCTGGAATCAGTATCGCGTACAGGTTGGCCGTCGGTACGGGTTTGACGACACCCAAACTGCGGAAGCCGAAAAGGTCTTCGAGGCCCGAAAGAAGCAGTTGGAGGGCTTCTTCGAGCAGTTTGCCGAAGACATCCAGATCTACCAGAAAGGCGTCGAGCGACGGGCCCGGAATCGGCAGGATGCCGCGTATGCGGAAGTAGCATCGCTGGAAGGGCAAGCGGCACGGATCAAGGGCGAAAACAAGGGCGATGGTGCTCTCTTAATCGAGTCGATTGAAGCGATTCGCCGTGGGTACGAACGAGATCTGAATGCTCTCGCCACGGAAGAGCAGGCTGGACGCGGCCCCATCGCCATGAAGAAACCGGCGCGAAAACCGATGGATACGGTATTCATCGACAGCATCATTCCGGCTTTTGATCTGATAGTCGGCGCACTGTTGATCGTGGGGTTGTTTACGCGGCCGACGTGCCTTGCTGGGGCTGGGTTCTTGGCAACGATCATCGCCACGCAATGGCCTGGGGCCCCAGGGGCGATACCGGCCCACTATCAAATTGTCGAGATGTTTGCATTGCTTGTACTCGGGGCGATCGGAGCGGGCCGATTCTTTGGCCTGGATTTCTTCGTGGGCCTACTCTGGACTCCGAGCCTGCGCGAGAAGACAAGAAATAAGCCGTTGGTCCGCTTCCTTGCTTGGTTCTTTGTCGAGTCGGGACCCGTGCCGCCGCAAAAAACGGAGAATATTACATGAATCTGACACCGGAAGAAAAAGAAATCGGTCGCGACAACTACTACGAAGCCGTCGGCGCGTATCACGCTTTTGGCCCGGATGTGGATCGGCGTGACTTCCTGAAAACGGCCGTCGGCAGCGGCCTAGTAACGGGTGCTGGTTTGGGGGCGATGTACTTTGGCTACGACAAGAAGCCTCTCGGCGATCCCGTTCGAGTCGGCGTCATCGGCACAGGTGACGAAGGAAACGTGCTGATCAGTGCCACCAACCCCGATTACGTCAGAATAGTGGCGATTGCCGATATCCGCCCGTACAACATTCATCGTGCTTTCCACGGCGATTGGGCCAGCGACACAGCAAGAGCGGTGCGCAGAGGCCTCATGAATGTCTATGGCTACAAGGATGAGACTGAGGCACGGAAGAACGTCAAGGTCTATGATGCGAACAACGGCGGCTATAAGTCATTGATCAGGGATCCGGACGTCGAAGCGGTGATCATCGCGCTGCCGCTGCACCTGCACGCCCAGGCCGCCTGCGATGCACTCAAGGCTGGCAAGCATGTGTTGACCGAGAAATTGATGGCGCACAACGTGGCCCAATGCAAGGTGATGGGGCGTCTGGCCTACGAGCAGGAGTTGTACTTGGCGACTGGGCATCAACGTCACTACAGCGTGCTGTACGACAATGCCAAACACATGATCAATTGGGGCGTGTTGGGAGAGATTCACCATATTCGCGCTCAGTGGCACCGAGGCAACCTGCCTGGGCATGACAGTTGGCAGCAACACTTGCCTGGTGGCGAAGTCGTGTTCGGCGAAGACACAAAGCCCGTCAACAAGATCCTGAAACATCTGGAAAAACTGGAAAAGGCAAGAGAGCGGGCGATAAAGGAAAAGGCAAAGCCTGAAGAGATCGAAAAATTTGAAAAGCAGATAGCGCAATGGCGAATATGGGATGGTGACAAAGACGTTGACGCCGAGGCACATGACTACGAGAAGAAGGTGATTGGGGGGCGGCCACGACCGGCCTTGGAAGAGCTTTGCCGTTGGCGATTATGGGAACGAACTGGCGGCGGCCTGATGGCGGAACTTGGCAGCCACCAATTAGACGCCGCAGGGATTTTCATCACAGCGGCCAAGGGCATGGGAAGCGATGTCAAGAAGGCGCACCCCCTGACGGTGCACGCAGTGGGAGGACGCCACACGTTCCCGCTGGATCGGGATGCCGGTGACCACGTGTATTGCATGTTCGAGTTCCCAGGCCCTGGATACGACCCTTCATTCGATGTGGGGTACAAAGACGAGACGATGAATTATCCCAAAGGAGGCATTCCATCTTGGGAGGACGACAACAACAAGAAGGTTGTCGTCACCTACTCGTCGATCAACGGCAACGGTTTTGGCGGATACGGTGAAGTCGTCATGGGCACCAAAGGCACTCTGGTGCTCAAACAGGAAAAGGAAGTGATGCTGTACAAGAACTCCTCGACCTCATCACGCGTGAGTATCAAGGACGACAAGGGCGGTCCCAGTATGGACACTCAAGCCAGTGGCGAGATGGCAGCGGTTGCAAAAGCCGCCGAAGGGCCGGTTAGCCGTGGCTACACCGAGGAAATCGAACATTGGGCATGGTGCATAAGAAACGGTGACGGCAAAGACGCCGCAGTTCAGCCTCGCTGCAAGCCGGAAGTCGCCTTGGGCGATGCTGTGATCGCCTTGACGACAAATGTGGCCCTGAAAAAGGCTGCCAAAGGCGAGGGTGGGTTTGTCAAATTCGAGGACGATTGGTACGACCTGAATAAAGACGCCACCCCCGATGGGAGTAGCTGCGAGGAAGAATATGCCAAGCTCGTTGACGAGGCGTAAGTGCGCCCGTTTCGGTATCTCATAAACTTTCTCTGATTGAAAAACGCCAATCACCGGGCGCAACCGGAACTGCGGACCAGCGATTTATCGCGCAGATGGGGATAGTGTATTTGCACTCGGGTGTGACTCTGTTACCATAGGATCAACTCCTCAGGCGATTCTGCCTGGGGGAACATGGTAGTGAGTTTATCACAGGTAATGTACCGCGTCCCAAGACAAGTCGGGAAGTGAGGGCGCTGGACGTAGGGTAGATCGATTTCAGTTCGCCAAAGAAGTCAGTGTAAGTCATTACAAGCCGCCCCTAGCCAAAGGCAGGTTAGGAGATGAACCTTTTCCTCGTCATCCTGGAGTTCTTGTGGGGCCTGATCCCACATGGACGAACCGAATTGCAGCTCGTTCCGGTTTGCGATAACCGAGACGCAAGATTCGGCCAGCGCAGACGCGTGCCGCGTCTGTTTTGGAGCTCCAGCGTGGGGTGGCTGACGTTTCATTTCGGAAGATTGCAGTTTGAAACAGGGATTAGACGGTCTCGGGTCAACCATCCGCTACTCGGATTCGACACACGAGAGTGGCGGCAACTTCGTATGAACCGCCGCGAGACATAGTACGATCCAACGGACTCGCACGGGCTTCTCTCGCCGACAATACGTTCGGCGCTGGGCTGGAAACTAAACTCGGTCCCCCCCACTCCGCGCACCGCTTGGCTGCGGACGCTCCTTTAGAAAATCGAAGGGGTGGACATTGGATATTCCAGCTTGGTATGCACTCCTAACCGCCGTTATCGGAGCTGTGGCGGCGTTTATTTTCGTCAAACTGCTCGACCGGTTGCGCAAGAAAGATGCGGAAACCGAGGCGCACAAGATCCTGTCGAAGGCAGAGCAGGATTCCGCCACCATGCTTAAAGAGGCGGAGTTGGAGATCAAAGAGAAGGCTCTGCAGCAAAAGACGGAGACGGAAAGAGAACTGGGCGTACAACGGGACGATTTGCGCGAACGGGAACGCAAATTGGACAAACGCGAGGAGAGTCTGTCGCAACAAGCCGCAGACCTGCAGAAGCAAGAACGCATTGTGGAGAGCACACAACGGCGTTTGAGCGAACGACTGGAGGATTACAACCACCGCAACGAGGAACTGACCAAGCTATTGGACATGCAACGGCAGTCCTTGCACGAGATCGCCGGGCTCAGCCGCGAAGAGGCGGCACAACGTCTGATGGATAGACTGAACGACGAGTTGGAGCATGAAACCGGCGCGATCATTCTGAAGCACGAAAAACGGATTACTGAACGTTGCGAAGAACAGGCTCGTGAGATTCTACTGACGTCCATGCAGCGTTACGCCGCGGCCCATACGGCAGAGTCCACGACCAGCACAGTCGACATCCCCAACGACGAAATGAAAGGCCGGATTATCGGCCGCGAGGGCCGTAACATCCGCGCCTTCGAAAAACGCACCGGCACGGATGTCATCATCGACGACACTCCCGGAGTAGTAATCGTCAGCGGTTTTGATCCGGTTCGTCGCGAGATTGCCCGACAGGCGTTGGAGAAACTGATTGTCGACGGCCGGATCCATCCGTCGCGGATTGAGGAGATCGCCAACGAGACGGAACAAGCAATCGAGAAGCACATTCGCAAGAAGGGCGAAGAGGCTGCCCAGGAGGTCAATATCCAGGGCCTTCACGAGCGCATCATCTACATGCTCGGCCGGCTTCACTTCCGTACTAGCTACAGCCAAAACGTGCTGCGTCACAGCGTGGAAGTTGGTTTCATGGCGGGCCTAATGGCGGAAATGATCGGTTTGGACGGCGATCAAGCTCGCCGTTGCGGCTTGCTGCACGACATAGGAAAGGCCGCAGATCACGAACTTGAGGGTGGACATCCCAAAATTGGTGCGGATTTGCTCAAACGCAACGGCGAATCGGCTGTTGTCGTCCATGCCGCGTTGGGCCACCACGACGATATCGTCACCGAGTATCCGTACACCGTATTGGTGGCTACCGCAGACGCATGCAGCGCATCACGTCCCGGTGCCCGGCGCGAATCGCTTGAGCGATACATCAAGCGGATGGAGGAGTTGGAAGGCATTGCCAGCGGTTTCAATGGTGTGGAACAGGCGTTTGCCATCCAGGCCGGCCGCGAGTTGCGAGTGCTGGTCGGCGCCAAGGACACCGACGATTCCAAGGCCGCAAAGGTATGTCGCGATATCGCCAAGGCTTTCGAGGAACGCCTGACTTATCCCGGCGAGATCAAGATCACCGTCGTGCGCGAATCGCGGTTCACAGAAATCGCCAGGTGAGCAATGCGGATACTGCTAATCGGCGATATTGTCGGCAA
>CAZUAH010000119.1:0-30164 GCA_964617665.1 uncultured Pirellulaceae bacterium | reverse complement strand
CCCCCCCCCCCCCCCCCCCCCCCCCCCCCCCCCCCCCCCCCCCCCCCCCCCTGGGGGTGGGGATGAGGGCCATGCTTGCCTACGGAAACCCGTGCTGAAGCACGGGCCTAATACCGGCTTCGCCGGGAATGGGCCGTAAACGGCCCGGATCTGCCTCCCGTAAAATGGAAACGCTCCCGCGTGGCTTGGCGAAAAACGTGTCAGGCTCAAGAACGAAATCCTAGGACGGACCTCCGAGTCAGTCCAGTCGACGCAAAGACGCGGCGGACACCGAGGCCGTCGAGTAACCCATATAACGCAGCGATGGTCTCGGAGGGCACGGCCGTGGACGTTTCCGCACACAACACAGTCAATCGTTTAACGCCGAGCCGGCAGGCCTCCGTGCGTTGAAGATTTGTTGCCCAAACAGCAAAAACTTGGTGGTTTTCGCATTGTTTACAGCAACGGCCTCAAATCTTCAGATCGTCTGACATGCGGATTCCCTAATTTTTTCCGGCCAAATGCAATTCCCGCCAGACACTAGCTACGGGATACGAGATCCGGTAGGCGGGATAGGAAGAGGTCACTGCCGAGTTGCCATTGCCTGTTGGTATGCGGAGGTAGCGTTGGTGTATCAGATTCACTTTTCTACCGTGTATCTCGTATCCCGCATCTCGAACCCCGTCCGCTACGCGTAACAGGCATACACCAACATTTGGATGACGCAGAGGACTATGGCCCACAGTCGTACATTACGCCACCATGGTACGGCACCCTTCGTGTGTCCGATCAGTCGCTTCGGCATGCAAACCAGCCACACCAGCAGCAAAGCCAAGGCGCCCACGAAGAACCACTTGCCGTGCAATGCGAAGGCAGGGCCGGTCAGATCGTCGCCGGCTGCGAGTAGTGCAAAAGCCAATCTACTCATGACTCTGGTTCCTTCTGCGGTATCCAGCACACAAGTCCTCGCAAACGATCTTCGTCGTACGGCGTCGTGAACCAACTGATCACGACGGTGCTGACGATCGCAGCGGCGAAGGACCACCACGAGACCCAGAGGAACGATGTCTCGCCTTCGTAACCCAACAGCGGCCGGTGGAAGTGGACGAATACGGCCGTCGCTACACCGATCAGCATCCCCACAAACCCGCCCCATTGGGTCGTTCGCCGCCAGAGCATTCCCAATAGCAGAAGCGCGAACAGAGAACCCTGAATGAACGAGAGAGCCGTCTGGAACGCGTCAAATACCGACTCGAACCACCGGTCGACCAGGTAGCTTGCACCCACACCGCAGATCACGAAGGCTACGACCAGCGCGCGGCCGAGGATCAAGCATTCCCGATCGCTCGCCGTGGGGTGCACCATCGGCTTGTACAGATCGTTGACCACCAGCGTGCTGGCCGAGTTGACATACGAGTCCAAATTCGAGAGAACGCCAGCCAGAAACGCCCCGACCACCATCCCAAGTACGCCGGTCGGAAGCAATTTCACCACCAGCAGCGGAAGCACCAAATTGCCTTCCCAGTTCTCGTCGGGCGCGGCTAGGTCACCGCCCACAAAAGGAATGCCCAACTGGTCGTGAAACAGGGCTAGCGCAATCAGCCCCGGCACGACCAGCAGCAACGGAAAGAACATCTTGATGGCCGCGCATAGCACGTAGGCCGATCGTGCTTCGTTCTCGCTGCGCGTGCCCAAGTTTCGTTGGACGATCGCCTGATTGCCAATCCAATACGAGGGGCCCAGCACCAGAGCCAGTCCGAGAAAGACCGCGGGCCAGGAGAACTTGGGATGGTCGGCTGGCGGCACCAGTTCAAAATGATGAGCCGTCCACTCGCCATCCAACTGCCGAATGGCGTCCTGCATCGCGGGCCACCCGCCGACTTCGTACATACCGATGCCGCAAATTAGCGCCGCTCCGATCATCAATACAGCGCAAGAAAAGGCATCCGTAATGACTACCGCTTTCAGTCCGCCAACGGTCGTGTAAATGGCAACCATCACTGCCGTCGCACCAACAGACACCCAAAACGGCCAGCCCAACAGCACCTTGAACATGGCCGCCGCGCTGACGAAAATTGTGCCCAACGTGGCCAGCATGAACAGCGTCCAGGCAATGGCGAAGAATTTGCGGACGTAGTGGTTATAGCGTCGGCCGAGGTACTCCGGAATCGTGTACACTCCCGCCATCCAGAAGAACGGCATGAACAGAAAGGCGGCCACGAGCACGGCGAGGGTGCATCCAATGAAGTCGAAATTCATCATCACCACGCCGTAGCGGTAGGAATCGGCCGCCACACCGATCATGTCCTTGGCGCCAATGTCCGAGACCACTAACGACATGGCCACCGCCCACCATGGCAGTGATTTGCCAGCCAAGAAGAAGTCCTTCGTCGACCGCACCCCGCGGCTCATCCACAGGCCCAGGCCCATGACCCCCAGCAGGTAGATCACTACCAAGGCCGCGTCGAGCGGTTCGAGTTGAACGCGATCCATGAAACAAACGCCTCCCAGACAAAAGCCGAGATTATAACAAGTTGCGACGCGGCCTGTATCGGGGGGCGGTTGGAGAGGCGTGTTTGCGCTGGCTGTTTGTGGTCCGATGCGATGGTACAATGATTCTGGTGTTTGCGTCGCGGGTTGTAACGATGTTCTCGGCGATGTCTAGGCTCGACACTTCTGTTGATGGAGACCACGCTATGATCGAGACAAGACGAGAGTTTCTGAAGGCCGCCGCAGCCGGGTTAGCCATGGCTGCGATGGATACAACAGTCCTGCCGGCTCAAGAGGACAGTTCGGACGGGCTGCCCAAGCGTCCGTTGGGCAAGACTGGCGAGAAGGTATCCATTGTCGGTATGGGCGGTTGGCACATCGGCTCGATCGACGAGGCCGAAGCCATTTCGATCATGCACGAGGCGATCGACAACGGAATGACCTTCTTCGACAACGCCTGGGACTACCACAATGGCGGCGCCGAAAAGGTGATGGGAAAGGCGTTGGCTACCGGCGGTCGACGCGACAAGGTTTTCTTGATGACCAAGAACTGCGCCCGCGACTACAAGGGAACCAAGAAGCATCTGGAAGACAGCCTTCGGCGACTGCAGACGGATCACCTGGATCTGTGGCAATTCCACGAAATCAACTATCCCGACGACCCCGATTGGATCGTTGATCGCGGCGCCCTGAAGGCGGCCCTGGAAGCGAAGAAGGAAGGCAAGGTTCGCTACATCGGCTTCACCGGGCACAAAGACATCGACCATCTATTGAAAATGCTCGCCAAACCTTGCGAATGGGACACGGTCCAGATGCCGATCAACATCCTGGATGCCCATTACCGCAGTTTTCAGAAAGAGGTCGTACCCGAGTGCAATCGTCGCAAGATCGGTGTGATTGGCATGAAGGCCCTGGCCTGTGGGATCATCCCCAACCAACTCAAAATCAGCGCCGAGGTTTGCCGCCGCTATGCCTTGTCGCTGCCGATCAGCACTCTGGTTTGCGGCATCACCTCGCGCAAGGATTTCAAGCAGGACCTGGCAATCGCACGCAACTTCAAACCGATGAAAGCTGCAGAACTAGAAAAGCTACTGGCCGACACGAAGGAGGCGGGAAAGGAAGGCAAGTACGAGGGATTCAAGACCACGACCGGTTTCGACGGCCATTATCACCGCGCTCAGCACGGCGTGGGGTAGAGCCGCGAGTTGGCCCCTTGTTCGAATATCGCTAGAGTCTTGCCGATGTTGCATTGGCGCTTGAGATCAGCCGATGGGCACTAGCCCGCGGTCCAGATGAGACCGATCCAAATGTCTCAGCCACCCGGTATTGGTCAAGGCATCGCCTGCGCCCGAGCGGGCTTCGGTCAGGACCGGCCCGTTGTCGAGAGCCAGTCGAACGCCGGAGGCGACCACTGCTCTTAGCCGATGGCCGATCATTCGACTGGATACCCTAGGTTCTTCAAGTTGGCCTTCACGTGTGGATAGATCCGCATGGCATTGCGGAAATATATCTTCTCCAGCACCTCGTTGGGCAGAGCGAGCCCCTGTATCTTGCGTTTCCCCTCCTCGTTCAGGCGGACGCCTTTTTGCCCCTTTGTTACGTCTACAAAGTCGCTGGGCACGATCTTGTCGGTCTCCAGGTAGTCGAAGTAACGCTTGTAGTTGGCCGCTCTGGTCTTGAAGTTGTCGGCGGCTCCGCCCAGATCGGGAGCCATCCATTTCGTCCCCACGTCGGTGCCGAAGAGGACACGATCGGCATACTCGATCATGAAGTCCCTCAGGTTATCGCGTTTGACGAAGTGAAGCATCTCGGGTGTCGTGGCAATGTCGACGTTCAGATTGGGGTACGTTGTGAGCATGTAGCGCAAATAGTCCAGCTGCTCGTCCGAGTAACAAAGCCACAGCATGTGAGCGTTGACCGCAACCAATTTCGGATGTTTGATGAGAACGTTCTCCCATCTGCGCTGGTGTTGCCAGAACACGACCGGGTCAGGAATCCATCCGGTGGTTCGGCGTCCATAAATCCCACATGGATTGGCAACGTGCACCGAGGCCGCTACCATCCCGATCTCTTCCATTTTGGAAAACGTCGGATCGTTATCGGGGTGGTCCACTCGAACGCCGGGCTGCCAGCCGGGATAGAACTTGAAGCCCACCACGCCTCGTTTGTGCCAGTCGACCAACTCCTGCTCTGAAAACTCCAGACCATCCGAGATCTTGTAGTCGCGAATCGTCCATAGGAATCTGCCGTTGTAACGTTTCTTGAGTTCATCTAGGTCCGGTGGAGGGCCGTTGAGGCTGAACCACATGGCCATCTCGACGTCGTACTCTTTCTTGATGGCGTCGCGTAGCTCCATGTACTCGTCAATCACCTCCCAGGTGGGCCGGATGTGGGCATGGACGTCGACACGCGGCATGGTCGAGAGGGTGAAGGGGCTCGCTGCGTACGCGATGGCTGGAACGCACAACAGGAAGAACACCGAACAAGTGAATCTGAGACTTACGTGTTGCATGGTTACGTCCTCCGGGGAAGCTGGACTATTCTGCAGCAGACCGTGTTTATGCTAACAGAGTATCGCGCGAGCATCCAGCTTTTGCTCGTGTGTCAGCAATCACAGATAAGAATTTCGGAAGCGCGGATTGCGTGCGAGTCCGTCGCAGTGGAAAATTAGACTTACCAGTATCGATTGCGGCTTGGCCGTGTTAGGAGCGACTCATGGCAACACGACGGGACTTCCTCAGGACCAGCGCGGGCGTCGCGGCGGCGCTTTCGGGCACCCACACCGCGTGCTTCGCAGCGGACGAAGGCGAGAAGCCTTCAGAGAAGAAGCAGCTAGAGACCGCCGATCTGAACGACAAGAGGCCGCCGTTGCGTCTGCATCTGATAGGGTGCGGATATCCGCCTCCGTACGGTTCGGGTGACGGGACGCGTCACGGAAGTGCGTTTCTGCTTGAAGTGGGACGAGAGTTTCTGATGGTCGACTGCGGTCCGGGCACTACCTACAAGATGGCTCGGATGGGCATTGCGACGAAGAAGGTGAACCATGTCTTTCTTACCCACCACCACTTCGATCACAACGTCGACCTTCCCTGTTTCGCACTGGTCCGGTGGGACCTGTGCAAAGGTACGGAGCCGCCTCTGAGAATCTACGGACCACCACCCACTCGGTCGTTTGTCGAGCAGTTGTTGGGCGAGAACGGTGCGTTTTTCCCTGATTGGCACTCGCGGATATCAGCGCCGGTGAGCATCAAGATCTTTGAGAATCGAGGGGGCGTGCCACCCCGACCGGCTCCCGCCTTCGAGGCGCGGGACGCGGGACCGGGAAAGGTCGAAGAATCGCCCTCGTGGACGGTGACAGCCGCGCGCGTGCATCATCTGGAGCCCACGCTCGAGTCGCTCGCCTACCGGTTCGACACGGATCGAGGAAGCATCGTCTTTGCTGGCGATTGCGGCGACTGCCCGGAGCTGAGGGAACTGGCGCAGGGGGCCGACACGCTGGTGCTCCCTTGCGTATTGGTCGGAAACGCCAAGAAATACTTCGATGTAATCATGGGCACCGATGAAGTCCGCGAGATTGGCAAGGCGGCGGGAGCCCGTCGAGTCATTCTGACACACAACGGCGGCGCTAACAGCCCGGAGAAAAGAAAGCCCTTCATCGATGCGGTGAGCGAGGTTTTCTCCGGTGAAGTCGTTTTCCCGGACGAGCTGACAACGATTGATCTGTTGCGATGACCGGAGTGCACTTCGCACGGACGTCGCGAGGAGAGAGAACGATGAGACCAAAAGCGACTCGACGAGGCTTCTTTGGAGCGGCTGGCGCGGTGGTGGTGGGAGCGTGGCTCTTGCCGGCCGTGGCCGCCGCCGAGCCCAAGGGGCTCCGTGCCGGTGCAGGCACTGCCGACATCACGCCTGCGCTGGGCGTCTCGCTGAGCGGCCCGATCTCCAAACGCGGACCTGCCAAACGCATTGTCACGCCGCTGCATGCCCGCGCTTTGGTGCTGGACAACGGCCGCGAACGAATCGCGTTTGTCGTTTGTGATTGCACGATCATCTACAGAGACATCGTCGACAAGGCCAAACGTCTCGTGCGGGAGCGGACTGGCCTGCCGCCTGACCGATTCGTGCTTGCCTCCACGCACTCGCATGCTGCTCCGCGTGTGGGGCTGGCCACGTCGAAGTTGGACCTTCAGTACTACGACCTTTTCTGCGAAGGAATCGCCGACGCCGTGTCGACGGCCATCGAGAATATGGCTCCGGCAAAGGTCGGTTGGGGCGTGGGCAGCAAACCGGAGTTCGTCCGATGCCGTCGCGACTTGCTGGAACCGGGCACTCTGGCGATGAATGCGTTCGGTGAACAAATGGATCGAGTCGTGATGCGCGGCGGGAACCAAGTCACGCGGCCTGCCGGGCCCGCCGATCCGCAGATTGGTGTGCTCAGCGTGCAGCATGCCGATGGCCAACCATTGGCGGTACTGGCCAGCTTCCCGGTCCACTACGTGACGGGCGACACGCGGGGCGACGTGACGGCCGATTACTGGGGACATTTTGCCGATCGACTCGCCACGCTGATGACGACCGACGAGACCAATCCGCCGTTGGTCGGCATCCTGGCCAGGAGCCCCGGCGGCGATATTGCGCCGTTTCGTGGCGGCTACGAGGGCATGAAGAAGCTGGGCAGCGCGCTGGCCGAAGAGGCGTTCCGTGTTTGCCAGCAGATCGAATATCGCGATTACGTGGCGCTGGGTGTGTGTCAATCGACGATCGACGTGGCTGTGCGTCGGCCAAACACGGAACGGATCGAATGGGCTAACGCGGTCCTGGCAGGCACGTGGAAGGGCAAGACGCATCGCAGCTCGAAAGTCTACGCTCAGCAAATGCTTGAACTGGCTCAGTTCCCAGCGACCGTCCCCGTCTGCCTTCAGGCCTTTCGTGTTGGCGATTTGGGAATCACGACCGTTCCATGCGAGCTTTTTGCATCGACGGGTATCGCCATTCGCAAGGAGAGCCCGCTGCGCCCGTACTTCAATATCGACTTGGCCAACGGGTTCTGGTGTTATCTGCCACCACCGGAGCAGCACAAACTGGGCGGCTACTCGACATGGGCGGCCACGTCGAGTTGCTTCGAGGTGGATGCCGAGCCGAAACTCCGCCGCGAGTTGTTACGGCTGTTGCGCGAGGTCGCGCAAACGGACGAAGGTGAGTAGTCAGGTTTCGCTGGGTTTTGTGTCAGATTCGATCGGAATAGATTTTTTCCATCGGGATGCGAGGACAGAACTTGTGATGGCGCTCCAAGGGCCGAAGACCGCGGATCCGAGTGCCACCAGCGGACTCTTCAGAACATTGATGGCCAGCCCCGTGGCCATGCCGCCGTTCTGGATGCCAACTTCCAAAGCTACCGTGCGACAGTCGCGCTGGTCGAGCCCCGACAGTCTGGCTGCGCCGTAGCCAAGAACGTAGCCTGCGGCATTGTGACACGCGGCAGCGCCAAAGAGCGCCAGACCAACGGTCGCCAAGTCGTTCCTGGCCAGCGCAATCGTGATGGCAATGATCACGCAGATCGAGAACATGGCAATCACAGGCAGGATTACGATCAGGCGTTGGATTATGCGATGCGCGTAGTGGTTCACGAGCAGCCCCAGCAGCACGGGCACCAGAATCATCTTCAGAATCGAGATCATCAGCGGAATGACCTCGATCGGAACGTACTGGCCTGCGATCAGTTTCATGGCAACGGGAGTCACCAACGGCGACAGCATGGTCGAGCAAGCCGTCATTGTCACCGACAGCGGAACGTTCGCTCGTGCGATGCAGCAGATGACATTCGATGCCACACCACCCGGGCAGGATCCGATCAGAATCAGACCCGCAGCCACTTCGGTCTTGAGTCCGAAAGCCGATGCGAAAGACCACGCCAGCATTGGCATGATTGCGTACTGGCAAACGCCCCCGATCAACACAGCTTTGGGCATCTTCAGAACGCGGCCGAAATCAGCAAAGGTCAGCGTCACGCCCATGCCAAACATGATCACTTGCACCAGTAGGCGGATAGCGCCTTTTGGCTCGCAACCATGCCACTCCCACGTATAGATCGACGGAATTAGGTAACCGCTCGCGGCGAAGACAAGAACCCATACGGTGAAAGGAACGCGTGGCACGAGACGGTGCGAGTTCGACATGTCTGTGACTTCACCCCACTCGAAACGTCATCCTGCGTATCCCCAAAGATCCCCAGGCCACCGCCGGCCTGTCTTTCGCGTTTACGCCAGCCCCGCCGCGGACAGTGCTTCGCGAATCGGGCCTTTCTGTGTTTCGGAAGTGGCCGGCATGGGAGGTCGCGGCACGCCGCCGTCTCGCCCCTGCAATTCCATGCAGTAGCGGGTATTAGCTGGAAGATTGTCGGCGAATATGGCGTTCCAGATCGGCAGCAGGTTCTCGTGCAACTCGCGGCCTTTCCCGTGATCCCCGGCCTGCACAGCGTTCCAGAGTTCGACGCACAAAGTCGGAGCAGCGGTCAGAATGGCGGCGATCGCACCGACCGCGCCCAGCGCGAATGACGGGTACAGCAAGGCATCGACCGCCGACATAATGCGAGCCCGATCCCCAGCCATCATTAGCAGATCGGCCAGCATCTTCATATCGCCCGCACTCTGTTTCACTCCGATTACGCCGTCAACTTCGTCAATGATCCGAGTAAGCAACTGCGGCGACAGGTAGGTCCAGGGGATAACGTTGTAGATCATCACCGGAAGTTCTGTCGCTGAGGCAATCTCGGCGAAGTGACGCACCATCGCATCGTCGTCCGGTCGGAAGAGGTAGTGCACCGGCGTCACCTGCAATGCGGCCACGCCCAGGTCGCTGACTGCCCGACCCTTCTCGATCACGGCCACTGTGCTGTTAGCGATGACCCCTACAATCACCGGCACGCGTTCGGCTGTTTCTTCGGTCACGATAGAAGTAATCTGTCGCGTTTCCTCGGTCGATAGCGTATGGCCTTCGCCAGTACTGCCACAAACGGCCAGTCCGTGGACCTGTGCCGTGTCGATCAGGTATCGCGTTTCCGCCTTCAGTGCCTGTTCGTCGATCGTGCCGTCCATTCGAAACGGAGTCACCATGGGCGGAACGATGCCGCGGATGTTTTCGTGCATGAAGCATACTCCACGATTGGTAAAGGCGTTCTTCGGTTTGGACTCGGAACGGCCCGCAGGTTAGGTGCGCGAGACTCGTGCAGACGTATCTCTTTCAGACCAATGTCACTCCAGCGAGGCGTAGACGAGTTTTTTCATTTCGTCGCCGAAATTGAATTTGCCGGTCGGATTGATCTGGACCATGTAGATCGTGATCAGCTCGTTCTTCGGATCAATCCAAAAACGTGTGCCTGCTGCACCGCCCCAACTGTAAACGCCGTTCCTGTCGATTCTGAACCCCAGGCCGAACTGAAAGCCAAGCGTGCGCTGAATTCCGTCCGTCAACTGGTTTGTGTGCATCGAGCGGACTGTTTCTGGCTTGAGAATCCGCGTGCCGTCCAACTGGCCCTCGTTCAGCAACATTCGGCAGAACGCCATGTAATCGGAGGCCGTGGAACAGAGCCCTCCGCCACCCGAATAGAATCGGTTCGAGGAATCAGTGAAACGACGGGATCGTAACGCTAGGGCAGGCCTGAGCCCACCGCGAACATTGGGTGCATACATCTGCGCCAGCCGAGGAAGCTCTTCCTGCGGTACGGTGAAGAAGGTGTCCTTCATACCAAGGGGCTCGAAGATACGTTTCTGAAAGAACTGATCCAACGACTGCCCTGCCGCGACTTCGATCACCCGACCAAGAACGTCGGTCGAAACACTGTAGTGCCAACGGGTGCCGGGCTGATGTTTGAGTGGTATCTGCGAGAGCTTCTTTACGGTGTCTTCCAATGTCTTGTCGGTGACAAGCACGCCCGCCTTCCTATACCGCTTGTCGACTTCGCTGTTCCCAAAGAAGCCATAGGTGAATCCCGACGTGTGACGCAACAGATCACGCACGGTGATCGGTCTAGTGACGGGGACTTCTTCCTCCCGAGTTTCGCCGTTGTCACCCTTTGCCTCGACAAGCACCGTCATCTCGCTCAAATCTGGCAAGTATTTGGAAATCGGATCGTCCAACTCTAAATTTCCGTCTTCTACCAGGATCATGGCAGCGACACTCGTCACGGGCTTGGACATCGAATAGATCCGAAAGATCGTGTCGTCGGTCATTGGAAGTTGCTTTTCGCGATCCCGTTGTCCCCAAGTCTCTGCATAGACGATCTTGTCGCCGAGGGCTACAAGCCCAAGACCACCCACCAGCTTTCCCTCCTCGATGTGCCCCTCCATGGCAGGGAGGATCATCGCCAACTTGTCGGCGTCGAGCCTGGCGGTCGGCTCGCGTACGTCAGACTCGGCGGCTGACGACGGCGTTGCGACAACCATCAGTAACCAGAGGCATATGAGACGGACGGGATTCATATACAGACCTCCAAGATTGCTTTCTCGTCCGACACGATTCGGTGAGGGACGGAACAAGGGTCAGGAACCGTTAGTAAACTGCGAATACTATAGACGTGACGATCGTTGTCCGCAAACAGTTATGATCATTGTGCGAGCGACCATCATCGGATGCCGTGGCAACGCGGGTTCAGGCCTACTTGGGCGCTGACCACGTTTGGGCATCGGGTGGCTTCCGTTACAATACCATTTCGACCCGTTGTCGGTTTTGCGGGCCGTGGACGGAGCCGGATTATGTCCTTTCTCGAGTTGAGCGCCGTCGAGTTGACTGGTTGTGGGCTATCCCAGGACCAAGCCGAGGCCTTCGTTGCTGCGATTGGGCGGCTGGACCCGCGGGTGATGCCGGGCCAAGCGTGGCAATGGATTACGCGGAACCTGCTCAGGCCCGAGCACCCGATGGAGCTTCACGAGTATCTGCACCGCGTAGTGTTCGCGGACTGGGATCCAGCCGACGGCCCGGCGCCGGCTTGGTTTCCCGATGATCCTGACTCCAGCAATATCGCTTGGTTGATGCGAAAGGCGGGCAAAGAGAGCTACCGCGAGCTCCACGCCTGGTCCGTCTCGCAGCCGCAGGAGTTCTGGACGACGATGGTCGAGCGTCTAGACGTGCAGTTCAGCAAACGCTTCGTGAATGCTATCGACCTTACCGACGGCCCCGAGCACCCACGTTGGCTCGTGGGGGCAAGGCTGAATGTCGTGGACAGTTGTTTTCGAGCGCCCAACGACTCGCCCGCAATTGTCTACCAGTCGGAGGATGGGCTTGGCCGATGCATGTCGGTGGCCGAGCTGCGGTCCATGGTAGCCCTTGTCGCCAACGGCCTGACTGACCTCGGTATGAAGGCGGGCGACCGCGTTGCGATCGACATGCCCATGACCGTAGAGTCCGTGGCGATCTACCTTGGCGCGGTGGCAGCCGGGTGCCCGGTGGTCACCGTGGCCGACAGCTTCGCCCCCGCCGAGATCGCCGTTCGCCTGAAGATCGGCGAGGCCCGTTGCATTTTCACGCAGGATTTCGCTCTTCGCCGCGGCAAGAGGCTGCCCCTGTACGAGAAGGTGCGCGACGCCGGTGCTCCGCACGCGATAGTGGTCCCGAGTGGCCCGGCCGTCGACTGCCGTCTGCGCGATGAGGACATGGCATGGCAGGACTTTCTCTCCGACCGGACGGACTTCCAGCCAGTGCCCCACGACCCGGGCGATTTCAGCACGATCCTGTTCTCATCGGGAACGACCGGCTCGCCCAAGGCCATCCCTTGGGACCACACCACGCCGATCAAATCCGCCGTGGACGCGCACCTGCATCACGACATCCATCCGGGCGACGTGATCTGCTGGCCGACTAACATGGGCTGGATGATGGGGCCGTGGCTGGTGTACGCAGCCTTGATGAACAAGGCGACGATGGCACTGTACTACGGGACGCCGACCACGCGGGACTTCGGGCGTTTCGTCCAGGACGCGGGCGTGACCATGCTCGGCTTGGTTCCGAGCCTGGTCTCGGCATGGCGCAGCACGGGCTGTCTGGACGGGCTGGACTGGTCGGGCATCCGCGCGTTCAGCTCTACCGGCGAGTGCTCTAACCCGCAGGACATGCTGTTCCTGATGTCCCGCGCCGGGTACAAGCCCGTGATCGAATACTGCGGCGGGACGGAGATCGGCGGCGGGTACATCACGGGCACAGTGGTCCAGCACGCCGCCCCAGCTACATTTTCCACTCCGGCCCTCGGCAGCGACCTAGTCATCCTGAACGAGCAGGGCCAGCCGGCCGATCGCGGAGAGGTGTTTCTGATCCCGCCGTCGATGGGTTTGAGCTTGGAGCTGCTCAATGGCAATCACCACGAGGTGTATTACGCCGATACCCCAGCAGGCCCCCAGGGTCAGTCATTGCGCCGTCACGGCGACCAGATGCAGCAATTGGCCAACGGTTACTACCGCGCGCACGGGCGAGCGGACGACACGATGAATCTCGGCGGCATCAAGGTCAGCTCCCTGCAAATCGAGGAGACTATCGGGGGCATCGACGGCGTTCGCGAGACGGCTGCCATCGCCGTCTCGCCCCCGGCGGGCGGGCCGAACATGCTGGTCGTGTACGCCGTACCCGCCGACCAGACGGAGTTGAACGCTGCCGACCTGCTTGTTTCGATGCAGCAGGCCATCCGGACGAAACTCAACCCGTTGTTCAAGGTTCACGACGTGGTAATCACGCAGGCCCTGCCCCGCACCGCGTCGAACAAGGTAATGCGCCGTGTGCTTCGTGCGGAGTACGAAAAGCGCATGTCGCAACCGTAAACCGGCGATCTCGCAGACCCACGGCGGGAGAAGGCTTGGCGATTAACGAAAGACCCTGGTCCTTCAGATTCTCTCTACGCTTTGCGATACCTGCCTTCGTCACTCCTATTCTCCTCAGTTCGAGCCGTCGAAGGTTAGCGTCGTTTCCATCGGTGTTGATGCCTGGTTCGGCAGGCATCCGATACTGCTCGATTGCGAAAGGATGCACGACGCGTGTTTCAAACCCAGCTTTGTGAAGGTTCGTTTGGGAGGCAGATGGTAGTTCCCGCTTCGTACCACCACGAGGAGCATATCTTGCATATTGTGTTACTGTTGAGGTTCGCGATTTTGCGCTACGGCCAACTTAAATAAGGCCGCTTGTGTTTCGCAAGTCGTTTAATAATAACATTTTGCGTCACCAAGCCAAAACAACGTAGGATGTCGTACGAAGATTGCCGTTGACAAGTACGAAACTCTCCGTATATTTGGATCGTCTCCTGTATTGACCGCGAGCCGAAACGATTTCAATGGAACGGAGGATTCGATTCCATGTTCAACAAGAAACCAATCGGACGACCGACGGACGCAGAACTCGCCATTCTTCGAGTGCTGTGGCGGTGCGGTCCTTGTACGGTCCGCCAAGTCCACGACTTGCTCGGCAAGGAGAAGCCGGTCGGCTACACGACCGTGTTGAAGTCGATGCAAATCATGACAGAGAAAGGGTTGCTTCTTCGGGATGAGAGCGCTCGCTCTCACGTATACCGACCGCAGGCCTCGGCAGAGACGACGCAACGACAACTGGTGGGCGACCTGATGGAGCGGGCGTTCGATGGCTCCGCCCAGCGGCTGGTCATGCAGGCCCTTCACGGCAAGAAGGCTTCGCCCGAGGAGCTGGCGCAGATCCGAGCACTCCTAGAGAAAATCGAAGGGAGGGAGTCATGAACTTGCTTGAGATGTTCTGGGCAAGTCCACTTGTCTTTCGCTTGGGTTGCGGATTGCTTCATTTCTTGTGGCAGGGGCTGTTGATCGCCGTGGTGCTGGCGATAGCGATGCGAATGCTCCGTGGCCGATCGGCCGGGGCTCGTTACCTCGTCGCGTGGGGGGCACTCGCAGCGATGGTCCTATGCGTTCCGCTAACCACTTTGTTGGTATCTCCGCCGCCAAGGACCGCCATCGAGGATGCTGAGCCAATCGCTGTCGCTCTCAAGCAGCCGCCGATTGCCCTTCCCGCGGTTGATGAACTCATCATCGAGCCTGCTGACGGTCATTTGCAGGAAGGCATGATAGGAGCGGAGCCACAAGCCAGCCTCGTTGAAGTCAACGAGGCTGGGGACCTTGCTGCGACCGAATTCCCCAGTGCCCCACCAGAAGCCGATGCGTCGGATGCGCCGCTGCCGATACGTCCGGCACTGCCGTGGATCGTCTGTTGCTGGTTCGCAGGTGCTCTTGCTCTGTCACTATGGCATCTGCGCGGATGGATTGTTCTTCAGCGTCTTCGGCATTACGCCACCAGTCCGGCGTCCGATGTTGCCGTACGAGTGCTCGAAGGACTACTGAACCAGACGCCGGTCAAGCGAGCTGTGCAGATGTTGGAATCCGCTCTGGTCGAAGTTCCCACAGTGGTTGGCTGGCTGCGCCCGGTGATTCTGTTGCCGGCCAGTATCCTGGCCGAGATGCCAGTCGAGCAATTGGAGGCGATATTGGCGCACGAATTGGCTCACATCCGCCGGAACGACTTCCTGTTGAACCTCCTACAAACGGTGATCGAGACGCTTCTGTTCTACCATCCGGCCGTCTGGTGGGTTTCGCATCGCATTCGCGTGGAGCGCGAGGCCTGTTGTGACGAAGCAGCGGTGGCCGGCTGTGGTGATCGACTGCTGTATGCCCGAGCCTTGACGAAACTCGACGAACTCCGCCGCGAGCCCAGAGGCAGACTCACTACGAGAATGGGAGTGGCGGGCGACGGCACACCGCTGTTGTCGCGAATCCGCCGCGTACTAAGGCAACCGGACGACGATCGGCAGGGACGTTCCGGCTGGCTGGGCGGGGTCGCCACAATCGCAATGATCGGCGTGCTTGTCAGTTTGGTCGGGCCGGAGAAGATTGTAGATCAACTTGAAGCGTTCCATGCCGAGGCTGTGGACGAACCGGGTAGAAAGGCGGTGAACATACTAAGAGGACATGGAGCGCGAGTTGAGTTCGATGCCGGCGGAAAGGTGAAAGCGATCAGCTTCAGCGACACCAAGGCCACGGATGCCGACTTGGTGCATTTGAAGGTGCTGGAGGATCTGCGACGCCTGGATCTTCATAGCCATTCGGAGGGCTATGCAGGTTTCAACCGTGTCGACGTCACCGACGCCGGGCTCGCACAACTCGGCGGTCTGGCCAATCTTGAGGAACTGAACCTGCTGGGGACGAGAGTCACCGGCCCCGGTTTGGCTCACTTGAAGGACCTGAGCAAGCTCAAGTCCCTGGACCTTGGATGCACCAAGATTACCGATACCGGCTTGGTTCACGCGGGGAAGCTGACCGGACTGGAAAGTCTGTCTCTGGGAAGCGCGCACGAAATCACCGACGCCGGACTGTCGCATTTGCAGGGACTGACCAAGCTCAAGTATCTCTACCTGTCCTTCACCGCGATCGGTGATGACGGCTTGAAGCACTTGAAGCCGCTGACCGGCCTCCAGTCGCTATATCTCTGGGCCACCAAGGTTACCGATGCCGGAATGGAACATCTGACGCGTATGCGGAGCCTTCAAATCCTGAATCTTCATCGCACCCAAGTCACGCGCGCAGGCATGGAGAAACTGCGTGAAGCCCTGCCAAACGCAAGCATCCGCTCCGCAGACGGTCAGATACTCCCACCAAAGGGCGAAGCCGGGCCGACAGGAGAATCTGCTGCCGTGATCGAAGTCGAAACGAAGGCCCCGGGCCTTTCCGCGGACGAAGTGGAATCGTTGGTTACTGGGCCGTTGGAACGTGCGTTCGGCGGCGTCGCCTCTTTGGAGACGATCCGTTCCAAGTCGTCGCAAGGGCTTTCATCGGTCGAGTTGGTCTTCAAGCAGGATACGGAGCTACTGTGGGCTCGGCAACTCGTCCAGGAGCGTCTTGCGTCACGAGCACTACGCCTGCCTGCGAGGGTCCAGGCACCTGCGATCCTCCCGGCAACGTACAAGATCATCGAAGTACTGAAACAATCACAGCGACTTGACGATGTTGCGCGGATACTGCTCCAGAAACTCGACGAAAAGTCGCCCGACGTGCGGCGCATGGCCGCGACGGTTCTGGGGCAGACCTGCGAGTTGGCAGCGTTCGCGCCGTTGGCCAAGGCTTTGGGCGATTCGGACCCTTCCGTCCGCGCGGCGGCTGCCGTCGCATTGGGGCACGTGGGCGAAACGTTTGGAGTCGAACCGCTTGGCCCGCAAACACGTCAATCCGAACGGAACCTTCGCGTGGCGGCCGCCGACGGGTCACGTCGCGCTGCGGGGCAACTTGACCCGGAGTGGCTCAAACCGGTCGTCCGTGAGACGACCAACGTCAACGACTGGGCTCTTCACAAGGCCGTCCATCTGATCCGATACTACGGCATGACTCCCGCCGTGTCCCTGATCGATTGCCTGAGGGTCAATGAGCCCTCGCCTGGCGACTGGTACAACTTCATTCTGGTCACAGCAATCCAGCACTGCAAAGACGGTCCCGACTGCGCCGGCCGTTGGAACCACGAGCCCAACGGCAAAGGCACAGCCGAGCAGATCGAGAACAACCGCAAAGTCCTTGAAGAGTTGAAGCAATGGGCGTGGCCGCGGGATGAGGCTCGTCCCGCGTTTGCCTCCAAGGAAGGCGCGCCGAAGCATCGTTACGCCATCTATCGCGTTCTGGGACACGAGAACGCCCTGCCTTTCGGAAACAACGAGAACGCCAAACGGCGAAAGATCATGTTCTCCGACCAAGGGGATCGCTCCCGCCATTTCGATGCCATGCGACCGCTGCATTACCCGCTTGAAGGACTCATTCTCGAAGAGAAACCTCTGCTGACCGAGGCGGACATGATCGCCTATGACAGGGCGAGGCACAAGATTCACCTGAAACCGGGCGTCTGCGAACGATTCTTTAGCGGGATCAAGCCGAGCGTTTGGGGATCGCCGTTCGCCGTGTGCGTCGAGGACCGACCGTTATACCTCGGAGCCTTCTGGACTGGAGAGAGTTCCTACGCAGCCTGCATGCCGACGATCTCCTCGGACGGGCGGGACTGGTCGATACAAGAAAACGTGCTCCAGATCGAGAACCCTCCACAGTTCCGAGATGGACGCGAGGCGCCTCTCGGGTCCCCCCTGGGCCGCGCTGGAAGACTGATGGATCCGCGAATCGGTGTGAAACCGCCTCGTGGCGATCGTCTCCATGTTTCGGCCAAGGTGACCTTCGACGCGCTGGGACTTGACGACGAAACTTTGATCAAGCTGTTCCGCGTCGGCAAGGCACTGCAGGCGGTGGCCGGCGAGTGCAACGAATTCCACGACAGGCACAAACGCGCTCCACGTGATATGGATGAACTGTTCGAGAATTATCAGGAACCGCTTCGACAACGCATGATGGGCGATCCGTTTGCAACCGACGGAGTGATGCGATTGAAGCTCCGTAACGAAGGGCCGAATCAACAATGGGTGCAGGTGTGGAGCGTCGGCCCTAATGGCGATTGGAACGGCGGCAAGCCGATCGATTCGACCGATCCGACGCGCGGCGGTGATCTGGGAGCGGAAGTCCGATTGGACCGCTGGGATTTCAGATGGTTGGCGGATGATATAGTCGCCGTGCATCTGGAAGGCAAGCGACTGGCCCATTACCTGGCGGCCAAGGGGCCCAAGCTGCCTCGCAAAGAAACGCCCGACGACGGTCTGAAGTGGGGACAAGTGACGGACGGCCTGCAAGCAGCAGTCCGACTGATCCAAGGGAACGCCACATGCGCCCTGGGCGAGGAGGTCGAACTGGAATTCCACGTCCGAAATGCCAGCGATTATGCTATCACCATCGCCGGTGCTTCGTGGCGGGCAAACGCCGAGTCGGACGCGTTCATGATCGAGAACGAACACGGTGAGCGGCTGGTGGTCAGTTTTCACGGGCACGACGGAGGGCAGCTCCAACGTAACGCACTCCAGCCAGGCGAAATCGCCGTCTTCAGAAGCAGCGTTTTGTCCTTCCGTGCCAAGGGGTCCGAACGACCCAGCCAACCGGCTGGCCATGCGGTATTGACCACGCCGGGACGTCACACATTGCAGTGTAACCTTCGCTTCCCCGAACTGCTCGTGGTCCCCGACGGCATGCCCCGCCCCACCGACTGGCAAGGGACGTTGGCCACCGCGCCGATCACGATCCACGTTGGCGAGGCCAAATCGGCCAGAGACTTGCCGGAGGCCGAAGATGCATGGGACGCGATGCAAGCCGCAGTCAAGGCACTCCAGCACGAGGGCGATCGGGGCAAGGCCGCGGAGTTGTTCGGCGCGGTGCAACGAGACTTCCCGAATTCGCACTATGCCGCGCAGGCGGGAGAGCTCTGCGAGCAGCTGCGAAAGATGGTTGTCGAGGACCACCGATGGCGGGAGCCGGACGACGTGGCATCGCTCGATGCCGAGCGAAAGATCGCCTACCACATCTATCACTTGCGAAATGTCTTCAGCCGGCAGTTTTCCGATCCTGGCACGGCGTCGGTTTTCGCCCTCCAGCCCGACGAGGCTGCCAATCCGGCCGTCGAACTCCGAAAAATGGGCGAGGCAGCGATTTCCGCCCTCTTGGTGTTGCTGGATGACCGCCGACCGATCAGGGCTGTCGGCCATCGCCGCACCTTCGACCGCGACCCCAGCGTGCTGCGATATCAGGACGCTGCCGTGGAGATCCTCAACGCCCTGTTGCCCGAGCGATTCTATCGGCCCAATCGCAGCGGTGGCTACCTTTCCAATGAGCCTGCGGAATTGCGGGCCGAGATCATCGCCTGGCTGCGGGAGTACTGGAAAGAGGTGGCCGACAAGGATCCCATCCAGCGCAAGTGGATCGCGGTCCGTCGCGGCGCGGGGATCTACCAATCGCTGAGGCTCCTGGAATCCCTGGCCACCAAAGCAGGGCAACGGGAGGAAGTCCTGGCGGAGCTTCACCGCATGTACGACAAGCGTCACTGGGCCTATCGGCCAAAGATCGCCCTGAAGATGGCCGAGTTGGGTGACCACTCGAAGGTCGCGGAGGTCTTGGCAGAGGCTGATAAAGGACGCTACGTGGAGCGGACGAGGATCTGGCTCCCCGACGACGGATGTGCCTTGGCCAATGCGGCGGAAGATGTCAAACGGCTCCGCAAGCTCGCCAGTACGACGATCGAGAACAGCAATGTCGCCTGGGGCACGCCGGTCGACGGACTTCAAGCGGGCCTTGCCCAGGCCTTCGAGCATCCACGACCTTACCTGATCGGCCAGAACGTACCGCTGCGATTCCTGCTGCACAACACAAGCGATGAACCGGTCACGGTAGACCACGCCCGTGTGCCCGTCTTCATCAACGGGAAGAACTATCGTCTACCTCCCGGTCCGCAGCTGTTCGACCCCGACGGCAAGCAGGTCTTTCCCGCCTCCGGAGTAGGAGGACGCGGGTTGCCGGGTAACGTCACACGGGCGATTGCCCCAGGCGAGACGGTCACGATGACAACGCTCCGATTGCCATTGCGACCGGAAGGCTGGAAGGGTCAAACGGTCAATACGCTTACCTACGCCGTTGAACCGGGCAAGCACCGCGTTTCGCTTTCCCATGAGTTCAATGACCAGGACGGCAAGCACTGGGGCGGCACGGTCACGACCGGCATGTTGGATATCCACGTCCATGCCGAGGGCAAGCTCTCGATTCCGGGGAATCCCTGGGGCCAATACCACGAAGGAGTGCGATGCCGGCTGAACATCGACAAGCCCCGGCTCGCATCGGGCGAGCCGCACATCCTGATGGTCGATTTGCAGAACCACGGACAGCGCATGGTCATGCAGACATGGCACGGCCTGGGGTTCAAGCTGGAGATCGACGGCCAGTGGACCGGCAAACTCTCGCCTTCATATGTTTCCGGGCCGGTGGTTCATCTGGGGCCGGGAGATGAGTGGATCAACGTGCCGCTGGTATTGAATGAGAACACATACTGGCTGGCCGCATCCGACTCGGCGCCCGCCGGTCAGATGGAGTTGTCGAAACTACTCGGTCCGGGAAAACACACCCTTCGTGTCGACATCGACGGGGCCGTCAGCAATCCGGTCGAGATCGAAGCCCTGCCTGCTGAGGAAGCGGCGTGGGGCGAAGCGGTTGACGGCGTGCAATGTCGTCTGCACGCCGATAGGCCAGCGTGGCCGCACGCCGCTGTTCCGATCTTGGCAGCCGATGTTCGCAATCGGGGCAAACTCGATTTATACGTAAACCGCCCCCCCGATGCATTCGAGGTCGAGGTGGATGGCCGATGGTACGTATGCGGAGTCGAGTATAGCGTGGCTCCGTCAACGTTTGGCCCGGGGCGGGAATACGACCGCATCGCCATTCCGCTGGACGATCAGTGGTACGTCAAGGACGAAGACGCCTCGGCGATGCAGGGTAGGCAGCCGATGAGACTGTCCGCGGGCAAACATACGATCCGTGTCGCCGTGCGTACGACGAGCGTGACAGTGCGCGACGGCCGTCTTGACGATCAACCCACTGCACGTGTCCGTGCGGTGAGCAATCCCGTCGAGATCGAAATTTTGTCCGCCACTGAGGCGGTGTGGGGTGAGCGAGTCGAAGGCGTGCAGTGTCGATTGCGCTGCGAGAAGATGACGTGGCCATTGGAGGGCTGGGGACAAGGCGGGAAGACACCGGAGTTCAGGATTGACGTCCGCAACGGCTCGAAGAAGTCGATTCGGATCCCGCCTCTGGTGCATGGTGTGGGGCGTTTGGAGTGGAACGGGAAGTGGCATGAACCGACGGCGGTGATGATCGCAGGCGGTCGAGCCTATCACGATATCGCTCCCGGCGAAGAGCTCAAAGACGTACACTTCAGCCTGCTGAGACAATTCTCCTGGGGAATCAAACCGACTCTTGGGAAACAGACGATTCGGTTCGGTCTTCGCTTCGCCTCCGGCGAGACGGAGGCTACTGCCATGAGCGCCCCTATCGTGATCGAAATCCTGCCGGCCGAGACGCCTCCTTGGAGCGAGGCGGTCGACGGCTTGCGTTGGCGCATCTCGCTGCCGTTTGACCAAGTCGAGTCCGGCAAGTCGATGACGGTCAGTATGGAGTTCCAAAACGTCTCGGACAAGCCGCTGAGGATCCTCAAGACGCCGACCGTTAGCGACAACCTGCGTCCAACGCTCTACACGTCCGATGGTGGAAGAAACAGTCATCCTGTTGAGCACTTCAATGAGCGGAGTATCAAGCCCGATGACACCGTGCCGATCGAGCCCGGCAAGACATATCGCGCGACTTGGACATGCAAGCTGACGGCGAGTAGTCCCCCGGCGGGTCAGGCGAAGCTGAAGATGTCGTACTTCTCGCCCAAGAATACGAATGAAGAAGTCGCGGACTTCTGGTCCGGGCAGATTGCCGGACAGGAGTACGAGTTCACGATCGTGTCGCCCGGCAGTGAAATCATCGAGAAAGAGCCCGGCGACGAGGCAAAGGCCCCGCTGGCTCCGAAGGATCAGGCCGGCTTACTGCGATTGTGGGAAGAATTGCGGGCGAAAGACCAAGCCCAAGCCTATCGGGCGGTCGAAGCGCTCTGCGCGGCCGGCGACGCGGCCGTGGAAGTCGTCGGCGACAAGCTCGACCTGACCAAGGCCGGCACCGGGCCGTTTCCAACCACGGACGACGGATGGCAGATCGCCCGGGCGATTCGCCTGTTAGAACTGATCGGATCCCAAGCTGCCCAGGAACGGTTGGCCCGTATCGTCGTCAAGCGAGGGACCTGGCCGTCGATGTTCGCCGGCGGTGCCTTGCACCGGATTATACGCCAGCCGAAGGACGCAACCATCGCGAAATTCGGCGTCAATCGCGGGTTGCCGATCTATGACAGTATCTTCTTCAGCTTCGGCAAGTACATTCCGGCCCCTTACTACGTGGAACGCTGGGGCACGAAGGTCTATATCAACGGAATCTTGGTCGAGCCTTATCCTGACGACATCTTGGGCATCGCAGTGGTCGACGAGCAGAAAGCCCGCCGCGAGGCCCAACTGCGTGGGAACCGCGTCATATTCGCCCGCCATGGCGAAATGGATATGCCCATCGAAGACGGCCTGACGCTGGTCGAATTGCTGCTGGCCAAAGAGTCGGGGGAGAAGATCGATCAGGAATACGACGAGCACTTCACATACGGTTTCCATCCGCACGGGCAGCTAATCCAACGCATGAAACTTTTGGGGCGCAACGTTCCAGAAAGGAAGACGTCGCCCCAACCTGAAACACCAGCGGATGGAAATGCCTCGTTGGCCTTCCGCGGTTTCGACCTGACCGACGCGCCAGGGTCGAGCATATCGGCCGAACTCCCCGATCTCTGGAAGGAGGTCCCGCCGGGCTCGAAGTCGTACGAAATGCGCAAGAACGTCAAGGTCGTGTATCGCAGCCCGAACGGTGTCGTTTTTCATGTCCCCGAGAAGAACGTCTTCTACATTCAACTCGATCCGTCGCTCCCATTAAGCACGATCCTCTACTACGGCCCCTTCAAGGGTGACCCGTTCGAGTTACTGAACCTCCCGGGCGAAGACTACAAGGATGACAAACCGGATAATGCCGCCTTCGGGCCCGTGACCGAACGAGTGACCACGGCAGACTTTTCCAAGGCGACGACCTATCTCGACCTGGACACGGGCAAGTACGTAACTCCCGAGCCGGACGCGATTGGCGCAGCGATCGGTTGGCTCCGCGAACAGGGTGTCGATCTTCACAGCAGCGAAGCGGAGAGCGTACCCGGTCTGCGGACGACCGTCGATATGGTGATTTCAGAGTATCGCTCAAAGGACCCTTGGCGCGAGTCGGCCGGCTGGACGCCCGAAACGGCCAGAAGGCTCATCACCGACAATCTATCTCGACACAAGCCCTCCCCCGGTCGTGTGATCGGCACCGGCACCTACGCCTTCCGTACGCGCGAAGGCAGTATCGGCATCATGCAGTTGCTCCCCCCGCCCAAGAACAAGTCGGACATGACCATCCGTTACAAGTTGTTGAAGGAAGACACCGCAGAAACCAGGCAGAGCGCCAACGCCCATCGGGAAGACGGGAAGACGTTGCCCGTGCCGGGCGTTGTCGCGAGCCTGGAAAGCGTCCATCAGATTTTCGGCAGTTCCAATTGGGGCCACCCCCTGTTGCGTCTGACGGTCGACGCTCGCAACGATGGGAAGTACTCAATGGGAGTGCCGGAAAATGGACGCACCTGGCAGGTCGAGATCGACGGGCGCTGGTACGAGCATGTGCCGCGTCCCGGCAAAGCCGCTTCGCATAGTGGAAAAGTGCTCAATCTCAATAGTGGGCAAACGCAAGAGAACCTGACAGTGGAACTGGCCGACGATTGGTGGTGCATACCCCGTGGCAAGGAAATCGAGTACGCCCAACGCCGCTTGAACGTGCGAGAGATCGTGGATCCGCGTGAAGCCAACGGCGAGTACGAAGGGCTGTTGAAACTCGCGCCCGGCAAGAAACATCGAGTGCGCGTTGCGCTGATCTGCGAACCCTGGAACACCAATCAGGACATCAGCTCCGTCCCGTCCGTGGTGCGCGTCGTCAGCAACACCGCGGAGAAAGCAATCTTTCCGCTCGACACCAAGACACTGCGCAAGCAGCAACTGTGGATCTCGCTGATGGCTAAGAGTCCGATCCGGTCGTCTCGGGAGTACTTCCATCACCTTCGTACCGATCCGCCGATGGAACTCAATATTGAAGGCGAATCGCCTCTTCCGAAATGTGACCTGGAAATACGCCGTGCAAGCGACCAAACGCGGATCGTACGGTTCCCGTACGACGACGCCCAGGGTTCGCACCAAACCTGGGGCGGCGCGGCCGAGGAGATGCGTCGCATCGGCAACCTGCCCGACGGACGGTACCTCGTCGCGTTGTGTGTCGGCAATATGCGTTGCTCGAACGTGACGGAATTTGAGATCGACTCGAACTACGACCCGAGCAAGGAACAACCGCTCCGGCTGCAGCCCATCGAGTCCGGCCCCGCGCACGGGCTCCGCTACCTCGGTATCCGAGCGACCGGTCCGACTCCCGCGGACGACAGTTTCACCAGCTTCCTTCTGCCAAAGCCCAAGTTGATCGTCGACGGCATTGCTCGAGAGCCCGTCACACCGGCAGGTCCCGTGGTTGGCACACTCCCGGGCGGCCCCTTGCGGCCCGGACAGCAGATCGAGAGCGTCGTGGACCTGTCCGCATACGCTCCTCCGATCGCGTTGGACAAGGCGCACACGATTCGAGCCAAAATAGGCAAACAGGAATCTCAGGATGTCAAGCTATCACTGCAACGCCCACTGGCCGAGGCGTGGGACCGGGTCACGAAACTGTCGGCAGATGCCATCGCCCCCGGCGACGAGAAGCAACGCGCCATCGAAAAGCTCATGAACGATCTGGATAGACTCTTCGCGCTCACACTCCAGCAGAGAGAGAAGGTTCGACAATGGGCGATAGATCAAGAGATTGGACGTGCACCGCTGGATCCCTCCAAGCTGGGTGTCTTCCTGGATTCCATCCTTGAGGGGGATCAAAGAGCTTTCGCGGAGTCGATGGCCGACCCGAACGACACCCCGCCCTTGGTCGGGCGTCGAAGGTTGGAGTGGTTTGCGATCTATCTGGTCGAGGAGCCGAACGCCGACAGTGACCTACACGGCGACATCAACAAGTTGAAACTCGCCAGCAAACCGATCGTGACACTCGACGATGTCCTTGCCGTAGACGAGCAAGGCGGGCTCTATCTGAAGGAGACGACACGACGGCTTCTGTTTGCCGACAGCGGACATGAGGAGGACAACCGGTCGAAGCCCGAGTCGGAACTCAAACCGGAAGAGCTGGCGCAGCGACGTGCCATTGGCCGTAGCGGTCCACGCGGCATGGGCCAACAGGATCCCTACGTGCTCGTGCTCAATGGCGAGCGTGTACAGGCCGGACGCATCTGGTCGATGGCGTCATCGCCCATGACCAAAGCGATTCACTACGCCGCGCCGGGACGGTCCGTGCATATCGGTCTGTTCCCCGGAGGGAAGCCGAAGGCCCTCATCGACGTCTTGCGCAAGGCGGGCAAAACCATGCCCTGGGGCGAGGCCGTCCGTGACGTGCGATGCGGACTGCGGACCGATCGAACCGCCTGGAAGACTGACGAAATGCCCACGTTTTCGATCGGGCTATCCAACAACAGCCACACCTACACCCCGCAATCGCTGGAACTCGAAATCGACGGCCAGTGGTATCAGTTCAAGGACCCGGGGACTGGTGGGCTGCTTCGGTCGCACATAGTCCCTTCGGACTTTTTCACCTTCGATCGAGAGCCCTACTCGACCGTTGCCGAGTTTCTACTGTTCGAGGGCATCTGGCAGCGGAAGGGCGGCGGTGACAATCAGATGCAACTGACGCCCGGCAAGCACGTCGTCCGCGTGGCAGTTGTTGCCCAGTACAGCGGCGGCGGGCGCGACGAGCCGACGATCCGCGCCGTCAGCAAGCCGGTCGAGATCGAGATTCTTCCATCGAAGGGCACGGCCAACAAGGAGCCGGCTTGGGGCAAGGCCGCCAACGGTTTGCAGTGCCGGTTGCTTCCGGTGACTCAGGAGGCCGAGCCGTCGACCGGGGACCTCGGGGATATGACGGTCTACCTGACCTACGAAGTGCGCAATGTCACTGACAAGGAAGTGAGGTTCTTGCCCCGGTATTGCCCGCTGGAAGGAATGCTTGGCTATAGCTTTCACGTCGTGGACCGGGTGGGTAAGACCATTTCCCTGGCTTTCGGACATGGGGAGTACGCGGCCCCGACCCCTGAATCGTTTGTGACCATTTCGCCGGGACAGACGCTTTCCCGCAGGGTTGGACTTCAATACGACTTCACGAAGCCCGGGCCCTACCGGATCACGACGACCAAGACGGACCGCCAAGACATCTTGCGGTACTACTACCCGAACGATCCGGCCAAGGCCGCAGCCAATCCCGACAAGGTCTGGACGGGAGAACTGATATCGAATGAGGTCACGGTGACCATCGTGCCAAGCAAGGGCCCGTGGGGCAAGGCATCGAAAGAAGGCCTTGCCATACGTCTCAGGGCCAAGTCGGGAGTGCCCGTTGGCCGACTCGAAGCCGATCTGGGCAATAAGAGCGGCTGGGCCTCTTGGATGGTCCTGACTTCCCGCAAACTCTTCGAACTGGAAGTCGACGGGAAGGACTATGTCAACACCGGTGGCATCGTCGCACCCGATCATCGACTCGACCCCGGACAGTTCCTGGAAAACATCGCCATCCCGCTGGATCGCGAATGGTTGGCCCAGGAAGAGCCCTTCGAGCGGTTGGAACTCACCCCAGGCAAACACACGATTCGCATCGGCTTCACTGCCAAACGAGCCGACAAGGGAGGCACGGAACCCGTCTCGCTCATGAGCAACCCGGTCGAGATCGAAATCGTCAACGAAGAATCTGACAACGCAGCAAACAAGGCAGCCATCAAGGCATTGAAAGAGGCGGGGGCGCACTTGACGCTCGACGCAAACGGAACCGTCACGGAGATCGCTTTCGGCAAGAACGTTACGGATGCGAACCTGACGCTGCTGAAGGGACTCGCCGGTTTGCGACGACTCAGCTTTGCAACGGCGACGATCAGCGACGACGGGCTGGCCGCCCTAGTGGGTCTGACAAGTCTTGAATACCTCAGCCTTTACACAAACCACATCACTGACGCCGGACTCGTGCACATCAAGGACCTGACGGGGCTGCGCGAACTGGTACTGGCCGGCAACCACATCACCGACGCCGGGCTGCAACACCTCAAGGGTCTGACGAACCTCGAGAGATTGGACGTTGGCCACACGTCCTGGACACACGACAAGATGCGAGTTGGTAATGAGGGCATGGCACACGTGAAAGCCCTGCCGAATCTTCGATTGCTGGATCTCTCGCGTTCCCGTGTCACGGCCCGTGGATTGGAGCATTTGACCGCCCTGCCGCAGCTTGAACACCTCATGCTCAGCGGTACGAAGATCACCGACGCTGCCATGGTGCCACTGGCGAAGATGAAGCAGTTGAAGCGACTGCATCTCAACTCCACCCGAATAACCAACGCCGGCATGAGACACCTCCGCGATATGCCGCAGCTTGAAGTCTTTAGTCTCTCTGGAAGCGAGGTGACCAGCGCGGGCCTGGTGCACTTGGAAGCACTCAAGCAACTGAAGACCCTCAACCTGCGTGGACCACACTTGGACGACGCATCGCTTGCGCACGTGGCCAAGCTTCCGGTACTAGAGCGGCTGCAGCTTTGGGAGCAAGAATATGGCCAAGGCCCCCGATACACGGCCACCGGCCTGGTCCGACTTCGCAACATCACAACGCTTGGTGAGCTCGGCCTGCTTGGGACCCGTGTCGGAGAACCTGAACTCGCCCAATTGGCCGCGATGAAGGACCTCAGCGAGCTGTCACTCTGCGATCCGCGGCTGGACGTCGGCGAAGACGAGAACTATTGTGACAAGGCTATCGGTATTCGACGCACACTACGGCAGGCGTTGCCCGATACGAAAATCTACGTCACTTCGGATTCGTACACGATTCCGGAAGGGCCGGACGAAGAGGTGACGGGCGACGCGGACGAACCGGCTTCCTAGGGGCCCTGATCATAACTCCGGTAGTTGCCAGCAGTAGCCGGAGTCGTGAGGCTCTGTCATTAGCCAGGTTTTGAATATCAAGGAGCGTGGGAATGCACGGCCATTTATGGCCGTTTTCTTCGCAGGCGTTATTGGGCCCGTCGTTTACGGCGGGTCGTGCAGCACCGACCACCTTTTCGCCCACCCCCATTACCTCGCCCAAGGCGACCGGAAACGGGTTGGCGGGGGGCCCGCCGTGTGCGAGGCGCGCCAGCGCACGACGCGTCGTCACGGTCGCGGCACAGCGCGCCGTCGTGCACGCGGTCGCCGGCGTCGATGCGGACGATTTCGTCCGATCCGTCGTATCGCGCGAGTCGATACAAGCGCTCGTGCAGGCCGAGCTCGACCGCCTCGACACGGGGATCACGGTGACGAGGGTCCTGCTCGACCGGCCGACTCCCCCACTCGCGGTGCGCCCGGCTTTCCGCGCGGTCACCGACGCGGAAGCCGAGAAGGCGAGGACGATCGAGGAAGCGCGCCGCGGCGCGGAAGAGATCCTCGCGCAGACCGCCGGCGACCGTCATCCGGCGCTGCGGAAAGCGATCGCGGCACTCGAAGCCGCATCGGCCGAAGGCGACGCCACGAGGACGTCCGCCGCCGAAAAGGAGCTGCTCGCCCTGCTCGACACCGACACTGTCCAGGGCGACGTCGCGCAGCGCATCCGCAAGGGAGATCGACTGCGGCAGGAGGCCGAGCAGACGATTCTCGCCGAGCTCGAGGAGTTCCGCGACCTCCGCGAGGAGTACGAACGCAACCCGCGGGTCTTCCGAGATCGGCACTTCCGCGCCATGCTCGAGCGCGTCCTCGCCGGCGACGTCGAGACGTTCTACCTGCCCGCCGGCAAGCAGCGCGAGCTGTGGCTGGAAGTCGATCGCGATCCGCGCATTCGCGCCGCGAAGGAACGCGCGCGTTACGAGGATCGCTGACAAACCGTTCCGAGTACTACCGCACCGCCGCGACATGACCGCTTCGCGCTCAGAACATCCGACCGCCCCCGTCATCGACGTTCGCGGTTTGACGAAAATCTTCCGGGACTTCTGGCTGCGACCGCGCGTCACGGCTCTCGACGCGCTCGACCTGCGCGTCGAGGCAAACACGGTGCACGGCCTCCTCGGCCCGAACGGCTCCGGCAAGTCGACGACGATCAAGATCCTCCTCGGCCTGCTGTATCCGAACCGCGGGCGCGTCAGCGTGCTCGGCAAGCGTCCGACCGACGTCGCCGCCAAGCGACGCATCGGCTTCTTGCCCGAGGAATCGTACCTGTACCGCTTCCTCGACGCGCGCGAGACGCTCGACTACTACGGGCGCCTGTTTCACCTCGACCGTCGCACGCGGCGCCGCCGAACCGACATGCTCCTCGAGATGGTCGGGCTCGACGCGGCCGCCCGGCGACCGATCGGCGAGTACTCGAAGGGCATGCAGCGCCGCATCGGCCTCGCGCAGGCTCTGATCAACGACCCGCTGCTCCTGATCCTCGACGAGCCGACAACCGGGCTCGATCCGCTCGGCATCCGCCAGATCAAGGATCTGATCCTGCGCTTGCGCGAAGACGGCAAGACGGTGCTTCTGTCCAGCCACCTTCTCGCCGATGTCGAGGACGTCTGCGATCGCGTGACGATCCTCTACGGCGGCCGCAAGCAAGCCGAAGGCACCGTCGACGAGCTCCTCGAGGACGGCGACTCGACGCTGATCGAGACGCCGCGATTGAAACCCGCGACCGTCGACAAGATCGAGCTGCTCGTGCGCGAAGAAGAGGGCGCGTCGCTACGCCGAGTCGACGCACCGCGACAAAGCCTCGAAGCGGTGTTCCTCGACATCGTCCACGGAGCGGAGGCCGCCGGAGACCGGACAGCGGGAGCGCGAGCCACGGGAGACGTGGCGGCGTTTCTGGGCGGCGAGGCCGAGTCCGACTCCGACTCCGACTCCGACTCCGACTCCGACTCCGACTCCGATTCCGACTCCGATTCCGACTCCGACTCCGACTCCGACACCGACACCGACACCCACACCCACACCCAAACCCACAACCACCCCCCTCCCACAGACCCGCACCACC